>DASSFS010000029.1:0-40564 GCA_035694165.1 Solirubrobacterales bacterium
GTCGGGCGAGCGCAAGCAGGTGGCGATCATGGTCTCGCGCGAAGACCACTGCCTCTCGGACCTGCTCTGGCGCTGGCGCAGCGGCGAGCTCGGCGCTGACCTGGCCTGCGTCATCTCCAACCACCCCGACCACGCCGAGCAGGTGGAATCGCTCGGCCTCCCCTTCCACCACGTGCCCGTCGACCCCGAGGACCGCGACGCCGCCGAGGCGCGCGAGCTGGAGCTGCTCGGCGAAGCGCTCGTACAGCGCCGCCCGCTCTCCCTCCGGCGCCGGCTCGAACGCCATCCGCATGAAGAAGCGCCCCTCGTGGCTCGAGTGCTGGTCGGCGTCGACGATGTTGAGCCCGGCGTCGGCGAGGAAGCCGCTGACGCGCGCAATCAGTCCTGGCCGGTCCGGGCAGACGAGCAGCAGGCGCGTTGTCGATTGCTCGGCGATCCCCGGATCATCCCGCAAGGCCCACCCGAAACTGCACCACGTTTCGAATCTTCAGGATTATGAAAGTGATGCAGTTCGCTTTGCATTGTCGGGGAGGAGCAGGGAGTTCGTGCCTGGGAAAGTGCGGATCGGCACTTTTGCTGGTCGTTGTGTGATCGCGGTCACCAATCGATCCCGCAAAGACCGCCACGGTCCGCCGCTTGCTCATAAAACGCACACATATTCTCACTGCCCTGTCCCTTGCCCTCGTCCTGCCGGCGACCGCGCTTGCCGCGACCGGCTCCGGCGACTCCGCCGGATTTGGTGTCACCGGCGCCAAGATGGCTGAGATTGCGCCGCTGCAGCGGCCGATCGACAGCTTTCATCGCTTGATCCGGATCTCGGCGCAGCAGATCCACGCCGAACGTCTCGCCGCCCTGCGTAAGCAGCGCCGCGAAGCCTTCGCCACACTGCCCGGCGGGGTCACGGTCGCGACGCTCGAATCGATCGCCGCCTGCGAGTCCGGCGGCGATCCGACGGCTGTCTCTTCCGACGGCAGCTATCGCGGCAAATATCAGTTCGACTACGGCACCTGGGAATCGGTCGGCGGCTCCGGCGACCCCGCCGCGGCCCCGGAGGCCGAACAGGACTACCGCGCCGCCCTCCTCTACGCGCAGTCGGGATCCAGTCCCTGGCCGGTCTGCGGCTGAGGCCGGAGGAGGGATGCCCGATCCCTCCCCTACGATCCGCCCAGTGACCGACGCCGTCCCCACGCCCGACCCCAAGGGGCCCAGCCGCAAACCGCCGAAAGAGGCGATCGCCGAGGCGAAGGTCCGCGCCCCGACCCGCGGCAACCGCAAGCTCGACGGCTTCCTCGAGGCCGTCAACGCGGATGATCAAGTGCGGGCCTGGTGGTACATGACCCAGGTCCAGTCGGAGCGGCTGGGCATGTCCGACCACTCCTGGGTGCACATGCAGATTGTCCTCAACATCGCCCTGCGGCTGCTGCGCCTGCTGGTCAAGGCCGGAGTCGAACCGGCGATGGTCTCTGACCACGGGATGCGCGATCGCGACGCCGAGGTGGTGGTCGCCGGCGGCGCCCTCCTGCACGACGTCGGCATGTCGATCCACCGCGCCGACCACGAGGCGTACTCGCTGTTCCTCGCCGCCGCCGCCCTCGAACGGCTGTTGGCCGGCTGCTACCGCGAGCCCCAGCGCACCGTCGTCGCCTCCGAGATCCTGCACGCGATCATCGGCCACCGCCGCCGTGGCGAGCCCTACACGCTGGAGGCGGGTGTCGTCCGCGTCGCCGACGCGCTCGACATGGCCCAGGGACGGACCCGGATCCCGATCGAGGCCGGCCACGAGGGCATCCACTCGATCTCCGCCGCGGCGATCGACGAGGTGCGGATCAGCGCCGGCGAGGACCACCCGGTCCGGATCGAGATCCAGCTGAACAACTCGGCAGGCATCTTCCAGGTCGACGACCTGCTGGCGACGAAGATCCGCGGCACCCCGCTGGAGGGCCGGGTCGAAGTCGTCGCCAAGATCGAGGGCGAGACGGAGAAACGCCTGCTGAGCGGCTTCCGGCTCTCTTAGCCGAAACGCTGCAAATCGGTGCGGCGCCGTTCCTTGCGCTTCTCCAGTTTGCCCTGGATCAGTGACCCCACGATCGGGATCAGGGCGAAGAAGGCAATCACGCCGAAGCAGAAGAAGGTGACCGTCTTGTCGGTCGTGGGGCCGGCCAGGCCGACACCGTTCTCGGCCATCGCCGCCGGGGCCAGGACGAGCATCGTGGCCAGGATCGAGACGAGGGTTGCCGCGGTCCGCTTCATCAGTCGGGAATCTAGCGCACCCGGATGCCGCCATAGGATGCGCCCGCGTGAACACTCTGGAAGCCATCGTTTTGGGCCTCGTGCAGGGGCTGACCGAGTTCCTGCCGATCTCCTCCAGCGGCCACCTGCGCATCGTCCCGGCGCTGCTTGGCTGGGAGGACCCGGGCGCCGGCTTCACGGCTGTGATCCAGCTGGGAACGATGGCCGCGGTCCTGATCTACTTCCGCGTCGACCTCTGGCGCATCGCCGTCGCCTGGCTGCGCGAACTGCGGGTGCCGATCCGCCGCGCCAGCCAGGACGCGAAGCTCGGCTGGTTCATCGTCCTCGGCACGATCCCGATCTCGATTTTCGGCTTCATCTTCAGCGATCAGATCGAGTCGGGCGCGCGCAGCCTCTACCTGATCGGCTCGGCGCTGATCCTCTTCTCCTTCGTGATGATGCTGGCCGAGCGAGTCGGGAAGCAACAACGGGACCTGACCGAGATGAACGGGCGCGACGGCCTCTTCGTCGGCATGGCGCAGGCGCTGGCGTTGATCCCCGGAGTCTCCCGCTCCGGCGCGACGATCTCGGCCGGGTTGCTGCGCGGATTCGACCGCGTCGCCGCCGCCCGCTACTCGTTCCTGCTCTCGATCCCGGCAGTGGTCCTCAGCGGCCTCTTCGAGCTGCGCAAGGTCGGTGAAAACGGCAGCCCCTCTGCCGCGGCAACGGTCATCGCGACGCTCGTTGCCTTCGTATCCGGCTACGTCGCGATCGCCTGGCTCTTGCGCTACCTCAGCACCCACAGCCTCGGGATCTTCATCGGCTACCGGCTCATCCTCGGCGTGTTGGTACTGGCGCTGGTGGCGACCGGCGCGATCAGCTGAAACGGCGATTCGGCTCTCCGCCTGCACTTTTCCGGCTTGTTCCCGCAATTTGGAGGTGATCAACCTGTGAAAATCCTGTAAACGCCGGTAATTCGCCCGTTCCTGCGCATACAATCGCCCCGTCTTGCCGGTCACCACGCCACCAACTCGCACCGGCCTTCCCCTCTCTTGAATCCACAGCAGACCATCCGGCTCGCGGTCATCGACAACGACAGCGGCTTCGTAACCGTGCTCAGCAAGCGGGCGGAGGCGGCTGGCTGGCAGCTGCGCCAGGTCGCCAGCGCGATTCCGCCAGAGGAGCTGGTGGCTATGAAGCTGAACGCACTGCTGCTCGACCCGGCGATCCTCGGCGACGAAGGCTGGGCTTACCTCGAGCGCGTCTGCGGGATGCTGCCCGATCTCGGCATCGTCGTCTGCAGCGGCCGCTCGACCGTCGCCCAGCGAGTCCGCGGACTGCGCCTCGGCGTCGACGACTGGATCACCAAGCCTTGTCATCCAGAGGAGGCAATGGCCCGGGTGGAAGCGGTTTCCCGCCGCCGCCGCCGCGGTCGCACCGAGGCGGAGTCGGGCCCGCTGGTCGCCGGCGAGCTGGAGATCCGGCCGGACCAGTTCCAGGCCTTCGTCAGCGGCGGCAGCCTCGACCTGACCCGCCGCGAGTTCGAGCTCCTTCACCTGCTGGCCGAGGCCAAGGGCCAGGTGCTCGAGCGCGAGACCATCTACCAGCGAGTCTGGGGATACGCGATGGCCCACGGCGACCGCTCGGTCGACGTCTTCATCCGCAAGCTGCGCCAGAAGCTGGAGAAGCGCTCTCCGGGCTGGGGCTACATTCACACCCACTTCGGGGTCGGCTATCGCTTCGATCCTGAGCCGGCTCCCGGGACTGCGGTTGCAGCCGCGGAAGCGGCACTCGAGCCGTCGGCCGAGCCCGAGCCGGTTTCACAGGTCGTTCACAGCAGCTTCACGGCGGGATAACCGCCGTTTCTCAGCCAGTCGCCATCCTCGGCGAGCATGGCGATCAGTAGTGGGCATCCCCCGCAGCAGCTCGACGGCCGCTTGGAGATCCGTCCGGAGGAGCACGCCGCCCTCGTCGACGGCCGTCCGTTGAGCCTGACCATGCGCGAGCTGCAGCTGCTCGTCACCCTGGCTGCCAACCCGCAGCGGATCATGACCCGCGAGGAGCTCTTCACGGAGGTCTGGGGCAGTCAGCCCCGGCGCGACGACCGCTCGGTCGACGTCTACGTGAGTCGTCTGCGCGCCAAGCTCGGCGAGGCGTTGCCGGAGATGCGTCTGATCCACACGCACAATGGGATCGGCTACCGCTTCTCCCCCGATGGTTGAGGCTCGCCCTCGCTGCAACAGGTCTTTTACATCTTTTTTACAACCTCGATACAGCGGGGTAACAAGCTGCCGGAAAGCCACTGCGAGGGTGGCCGTGGTCTCGACCCCAGGGTCGGCGCCGAAGCATTCGACCAACGAAAAAAGGGAGTCTGATGTCTAGCACTAGATGGCTTGCGGTCATTGCCTTCGCATTGATCCTGGCGCTCGGAGTCGCCGCGTGCGGTAGCAGCGACGACGAAGGCGGTAGTTCCTCGTCCGGCGACCTCTCCGGGGAAATCGCGGGTGCAGGGGCAACCTCCCAGGAGGCAGCGCAGGAAGCTTGGATCGCCAACGTCCAGAACGAAAACTCCGGCGCGACGATCTCCTATGACCCGGTCGGATCCGGTGGCGGTCGCGAGCAGTTCATCGCCGGCGGTGTCGCCTACGCCGGCAGCGATGCGGCGCTCTCCGAAGAAGAAGGGGAAATGAAAGCGGCGCTCAAACGCTGCCAGCCCGGTGAACTGATCGAGGTTCCGGCCTACGTCTCGCCGATCGCGATCATCTACAACCTGCCCGAAGTCGAATCGCTTCAGCTCTCGCCGGAAACGCTGGCGAAGATCTTCAACCAGGAAATCACCGACTGGAACGACAAGGCGATTGCGGCCGACAACCCCGGCGTCGAATTGCCGGACACCCGCATCACTCCCGTGAACCGCTCGGACGAGTCGGGCACGACGGAGAACTTCACCGAATACATGTCGGAGGTCGTCCCCAGCGTCTGGACGCATGAAGTCAGCGGCGACTGGCCGGTCAAGGGCGGCGAGGCCGCTTCGGGCACCTCGGGTGTCGTCGAGGCTGTCGGTGCCGGCGAAGGTGCAATCGGCTACGCCGACGCCAGCCAGGCCGGCGAACTCGGTGTCGCCAAGATCGAGGTCGGCAAAGAATTCGTCGAACCGACCCCGGAGGCCGCAGCGAAGATTCTCGAGGAGTCGCCCGAAGACAAAGAACTGAGCGGCGGCAAATACACGTTCCCGTTCAAACTCCATCGCAAGACCGAAGCCGAGGGCACCTACCCGATCGTCCTCGTCTCCTACCTGATCGCCTGCACCGAGTACGGCTCGGCTGACGAAGCAGCGGTCACGAAGGGGTTCCTCGAATACGCGATCAGCCCCGAAGGGCAGGAAGCGGCCGCTGAAAACGCCGGTTCCGCCCCGCTCTCGGCCTCGCTGACGAGCAAGATCACTCCGGCTATCGAAGCGATCAAAGCCGGCTAGGAACGCGTGGCACAGGTCGATACCACGACCAATGCCGGTCAGCTACTGGCGGCGGCGTCCGGAGGTCGGCGCCGCCCTGGCGACCGCATCTTCTCCAACACGGCGACCGCGGCCGGGGTGACGATCCTCGCTCTGCTCGCGGGCGTCGCGATCTTTCTCGTTGCCGAGGGCCTGCCGGCGGTAACCGCCAGCGCCTCGGAGTTGCCCGAGGGCAAAAGCCTGATCGACTACGTCGCGCCGCTTGCCTTCGGCACCGCTCTCGCGGCCGCCTTCGCCGCGCTTGTCGCCGTCCCGCTGGCGGTTGCGGCGGCGCTTTTCATCACCCATATCGCGCCTCCCCGCATCGCTCTTACGCTCGGCTACCTGGTCGACCTGCTCGCGGCTATCCCGAGCATCGTCTACGGCCTCTGGGGAATCTTCGTGCTCGGGCCGGCGGCGGTCCCGGTGATGAAGTGGCTGGAAGAAAACCTTGGCTTCATTCCCTTCTTCGAGGGTCCCGCCTCGACCACCGGGCGGGCGATGTTCGTCGTCGGCCTGGTCCTGGCGGTGATGATCCTGCCGATCGTCTCCGCGGTGGCTCGCGAGGTCTTCTCGCAGACGCCGCGCAAGCTGCAGGAAGGGGCGCAAGCACTTGGCGCGACCCGCTGGGAGATGATCCGGATGACCGTCCTCCCCTTCGGCAAATCGTCGATCATCAGCGGCGCCATGCTCGGGCTCGGCCGCGCCCTCGGCGAGACGATGGCCGTAACGATCATCCTCTCTGTCTCCGGCATCGTCACCTTCAACTTGATCAGCCAGGCGAACCCGTCGACGATCGCCGCCAACATCGCCCTCGACTTCCCCGAGTCCTCCGGGTTGGCGATCAACACGCTGATCGCCACCGGCCTCGTCCTTTTCGCGATCACCCTTGTCACCAACATGGCTGCGCGCGCCGTCATCGCCCGCCAGAACATCGAGTAGATGGCGCCACCGACCGAGAACCAGGCGGGGGGGCCGGCGGCCGAGGGCGGCGGCCTCGCCCTCACCACGCCCGGCATCTCCGGCGGCGTCCTGCCAGTCTGGGCTACCTACGCGACGGTTGGCGCGTCGGCTCTTCTGGCGGCCGCGGTACTGCTCGCCACCGGCGTCTACACGGTGGCGCTGATGCTTCTCTTCGCGGTACCGGTGGCCTCCGTCCTCCTTTACGGCTGGTCGCGCTCGGTCGAGGGTCCGCGGCGAGCCAAAGACCGGGTCGTGACGCTGCTGATCGCCTCGGCCTTCGCCTTGGCGATGCTGCCGTTGATCTCGCTGCTCTACGAGGTCGCGAAGCGGGGGATCCCCGGCCTGAGTGTCGAATTCTTCACCGAGTCGGCGCGCGGCGTGATCGGTGGCGGCGGTGCCTCGCACGCGATCCTCGGCACCCTGGTCATCACCGGCGTCGCCGCGGTGATCTCGGTGCCGATCGGGATCATGGCGGCGATCTACATGACCGAGTACGGCACCGGCAAACTGCGCCGGGCGCTCACCTTCTTCGTCGACGTGATGACCGGAATCCCCTCGATCGTCGCTGGCCTCTTCGCCTACGCGCTCTTCGAGCTCTTCTTCGGGCCCGGCATCCGCCTCGGCGTGATGGGCTCGGTGGCGCTCTCGGTGCTGATGATCCCGATCGTCATCCGCTCCGCCGAGGAGGTTCTGAAGATCGTCCCCAACCACCTGCGCGAAGCCGCCTACGCGCTGGGGACGCCGAAGTGGAAGACGATCGTGAAGATCGTGCTCCCGACCGCCTTTGCCGGCCTCGTCACCGGGGTGATGCTCGCCACCGCCCGGATCATCGGCGAGACGGCGCCGCTGCTGGTCACCACCGGCGTCATCGACTCGATCAACACCGACCCTTTCGACGGCCGCATGCAGAACCTCGCCGTCTATGCCTACAACGAGTACCGATCCCCCGGCGTGAACATCCAGGCGTCGTATGACCGCGCCTGGGCTGCCGCACTGACCCTCATCGCTATCGTGATGATCCTCAACGTGGTGGCTCGCCTCGTATATCGGCGCTACAAAACCGAGATCCGCTAGCTAGTGGAAGGAAGGAAGAGAGCCATGTTTGGAGCCGCAGACACGAAGCGCGCAGCGGCCGAGTCCGGCTCGGCGCCGACCAGGGGGGATGATTTGGCCACTGGACAGCAGGAGCCCACCGCTGCCACGACCACCTCCGTTTCGCCCGCACGGGGCGCGAAGACGATCGAGGCAAAGGGCGTGAACCTCTACTACGGGGATTTCCACGCGGTCGAAGACGTGACGATGACGATTGCGCCGAACAAGGTGACGGCGTTGATCGGATCCTCCGGCTGCGGCAAGACGACCTTCCTGCGCTCGCTCAACCGGATGCACGAGTTGACCGTGGGGGCGACCGTCAAAGGCCAGATCAGCCTCGACGGCGAGGACATCTACGGGGCGGGCGTCGACCCGGTCCAGGTCCGCCGCCTGGTCGGAATGGTCTTCCAGTCCCCCAACCCCTTCCCGACGATGTCGATCTACGAGAACGTCGCTGCCGGCCTCAACCTCAACGCCGGGCGGATGAAGAAGTCCGACAAGGACGCGGTGGTGGAGCGCTCTCTGCGCGGTGCCAACCTCTGGGAAGAGGTCAAGGACCGGCTCGACAAGCCCGGTTCGGGCCTCTCCGGCGGGCAGCAGCAGCGGCTCTGCATCGCCCGCGCAATCGCCGTCGAGCCCGAGGTGCTGCTGATGGACGAGCCCTGCTCGGCCCTGGACCCGGTCGCGACGCTGGCGATCGAGGATCTGATCCGCGAGCTGAAGACGAAGTACACGATCGCGATCGTCACCCACAACATGCAGCAGGCCTCGCGCGCCAGCGACCTGACCGCCTTCTTCAACCTCGAAGAGTCGGGCAAGCCGGGGCGCTTGGTCGAGATCGGCGCGACCGAGAAGATCTTCACCAAACCCGACCAGCAGGCCACTGAGGACTACGTCAGCGGCCGCTTCGGCTGAGGCGGAGATCATGCCCGAAGGCGCTCGCACCGAATACCAGGAGGAACTCGAAAACCTCGAGGCCAGCGGCCTCGGTGGGCTGGATCTGGTCGATAGCGCTCTGTCTCGCACCCTGGAGGCAGTCGAGCATCAGGACATCGAGCTGGCGCAGCTGGTCGTCGCCGACGACGACCGCATCGACGGCCGCTATCTCGAGGTCCATCAGAGCCTGATTACGCTGCTCGCCACCCAGTCGCCGGTGGCGACCGACCTGCGCCTGATCTCTGCCCTGCTGCACGTGCTGAAGAACGTCGAGCGGATGGGCGACCAGTGCGTCAACATCTGCAAGGTCATCCCGATCTCCGGCAACGAGCCGCCCGCCGACGCGGAGATGGTGAACCTGATCCTGACCATGGGCAGGCAGACGCGGACGCTGATCACCCAGGCCAAGCGAGCCTTCTGCGAGCGCGACGTCGAGATGGCGCGCGACCTGGTTCGCCAGGACGACGTCGTCGACAACCTCAACCGCGAATGCTTTCACCTGGCGCTGGCGATCGGCGACGACGCCGACAAGCGCGAGTGGGCGATGACGATGCTGCTGGCCGCGCGAGCGATCGAGCGCATCGCCGACAACGCCGTCGACATCGGCGAGCAGGTCGCCTTCGTCGTCACGGGGTTGTTCCGTGAGTTCGAGGACGCCTCGCATCCGACTGCGTAGCAAACGCCGTCGTGAGGGGGTCCTGCGGGCGGGGCAAACTGGCTCCGTTCTCGGACCCCCTCACGACGGCGCCCGCGAGACCTTCGTGTGAGATCCGAGGTGTTTGGGAACATGAGGCACAACCCCGCGATGCTTTGCGCCGCCATAGATATAGGCAGTAATACGACCCGCGTGCTCGTGGCGGAACCGGTCGACGGTCAGTTGAAGAAGGTGATGGAGCAGCGGGCCTATACGCGGATCAACAAGGCTCTCGACGGGGACGGGGCAATTGCCGCCGAGAAGATCGACGAGGTCGGCGAGGTTGTGGCCACCCAGGTGCGGCTGGCGCAGGAGTTGGGGGCGGGGACGATACGCGCAGTGGCCACCGCGGCCATCCGCGAGGCGTCCAACGGCGTCGAGGTCGCGGCGGCGATCGGTGAAGCCGCCGGCGTCCAGGTCGACGTCCTCAGCGACGAGGAGGAGGGGCGACTCTCGTTCATCGGCGCTACCAAGACCTTGGGCCACCCGGTCGCCGGCAAGGTCGGCGTCGTCGACGTCGGCGGCGGCTCGACCGAGGTGATCCTCGGCACCGTTCCCGGCGGGGTCGAAAAAGTGCGCTCGTGGCGAGTCGGCTCCGGCGTGCTGGCCGACGAGCTGATCGCTTCCGACCCGCCCTCGGCGTCGGAGATTCGCCGGGTCCGCGATCGTATCGAGGACATCTTCGAGGGAGTCGAGATCGAGCACCCGGCGCAGGCCGTCGCCGTCGGCGGCAGCGCCACCTCGCTGCGGCGACTGGTCGGCGCCGTGCTCGAGTACGAGACGCTGGAGCGGGGGATCCGAGTCCTTTGCGGTGACCCCTCGGCGGACGTCGCCCGCCGCTTCGAGCTCGACCCGCAGCGGGTCCGGATTCTCACCACCGGCGTGCTGCTCCTGGAGAAGGTTTCCGAGCTGCTCGGCCAGCCCCTGCAGATCGGCAAGGGCGGGCTGCGCGAGGGGGTCATCCTCGATCTCCTCAACGGCAACGCCAACGGCTCTTCTCCCGCACGTCTCGCCGCCTAGCGGTCGTTAGGGCACTCGGCTAGCCTGAGCCCGTGGCTCGCGCTCGCGAGGTCCCCGGATTCGACTGCGAAGAGCCGTTCGCGGCAGCGGCGGCGCGGGTTGTGCGAGTGCGGGCGGGGGAGGTCTTCGAGCACTCCGAGGGCGTGCTCGACATCGACGAGATCGATCATCTGCACGACATGCGGGTGGCGACGCGACGGCTGCGGGCGGCGCTCGAGGTATTCGGGGACTGCTTCCCGCGCAAGCGCTTCCGCAAGGCATTGAAGAAGGTGAAGGCCCTCGCCGACGCGCTCGGGGAGAGACGCGACCGCGACGTCGAGATCGAGTTCCTCAGCGAGTTCGCCGAAGCAGCGCCGGAGGCCGAGCGCCCCGCCGTGGCGGCGCGAATCAAGTCGCTGCGCGAGGAGCAGCGCCAGGCCAACGAGGACCTCGCCCCCTACCTCGAGGAGAAGCGGCTGGGGAAGCTGCGCCGGCGCCTCGAGAAGCTGGTGGAGGAGGTGGAGCGGTGAAGGCGCGCAGGGTGGAAGGCCTTGATCGGGACGTGCCGCTGCGTCCCAACGCGGCGCGAATCGTCGCAACCAGGTTGGCCGAGCTGCTCGCCCTGTCCGGGGCGGCGCTTGACCCTGAGGCTGCGAGAGCCCAGCACGATCTGCGGATTGCCGCGAAGCGGTTGCGCTACGTGCTCGAGATCACCGAGTCCTGCTTCGGCGCCGAGGCGGAAACGGCGCGCAAGGCCGCCAAGCAGCTGCAGGGCGTGCTCGGCGAAATTCACGATTGCGACGTGATGTTGCCGGGCGCTGGCGAGATCGAATCGCTGCAGACCCTGTTGCGGACCAGGCGGGAGCTGCTCTTCCAGCGTTTCCGCGAGCTCTGGCTGGCCGAGTCCGATCGCGGCACTTGGTCTGCCTTGGAGCACGCGCTCCAGGCCTGATCCAGTCACGCGAAGTTCACACCTCGTTTGCCTTCGGTTCACAAGTTTCCCCTGCTATTTGGCGAATCTCTAGGGGACAAAAGGAATACGAAAAGGGAGACACCGATGACTTCCCGAGTTGACTTGCACTGCCATTCCACCGCCTCTCAGCTTTCCCGGCTGGGCGTACAGCGATCACTGGGCCTGCCCGAGTGCGCGACTCCTCCCGAGGAGGTCTACGAGCTGGCCAAGCGGCGCGGGATGGACTTCGTCACGATCACCGACCACGACACGATCGCGGGCTGCTTGGAGCTTGAGGGCCGCCCCGACTTCTTCGTCTCCGAGGAGCTGACCGCCCGCTTCGCCGGCGAGCCCCAGGCGGTTCACGTCCTTTGTTATGGGATCACTTCCGGAGACCACGAGTGGCTGCAGGCGAATTCCGGCGATGTCGAGGCCTGCGCCGCATACCTGCACGAGAACGGGATCGCCTGCGCGTTGGCGCATCCCTTCTTCAATGTGGCGGCGCCGCTGACAAGGCGTCATCGCCGTCGCCTCTCGGAGCTGTTCCCGGTCTGGGAGGTCCGCAACGGCTCGCGGGCCGCGGAGCTGAACATGCCGGCCGCCCTTTACGTCGACACCCGTGGCGGTGGCGGCATCGGCGGCTCCGACGACCATGCCGGCGTCGACATCGGCCGCACCTACACCGAGGTGCCCGCCGCTGAGACGCCGGAAGAGTTTCTGCACCACCTGCGCCGCGGCGAGGTCGAGGCCGCCGGCGAACAGGGCAGCGCCGCCAAGTGGACGCACGCCGCGATGGCGCTGGCCACGCGGGCGTTGATCCTCGATCGCGAGGACGCTGACGTCGTCGCTGCGACCGCGCCGGACCCGGCGGCGGTACTGAAGATGGCGGAACGGGTGATTCGCGAGGGGGCGGCGCGTGAGGGCAAGGTCGCGGCCGATATCGGTCCCGACGACGCCCGCTGCCTGCTCGAGGCTTGGCTCGACGCGATCGGGCTCGACCTGCGCGGCCGCGAGCTGATCGCCTACCTGCAGTCCGACGGCTTCTCCCATGCCGACCTCTACCGGCGCGCTCGCCGCATCCACGACCGGCGCCTGCGGGCAGCGGTCGAGCGGGGAACCGCCGCGGTCGCGAGCGGCGACCTCGGCAGCGCGGTCAACGGCATCTTTGAGGCGATCGTCCCGGCCGTGCCCTACGCGCCCTCGACGGTCTTCCTCGGGGCGGAGAAAGCAAAGCTCTCCAGTCGCGAGGGTGAGCGGCGACGGGTGGCGCTGGTCGTCGACGGGATCGCCTCGATGCACGGCGTCACGCACACGATCGAGCAGATCCGTGAGCGCGGGGTGCCCGGCTTCGAGGTCGAGGTGATTGGCACCGACGCCGGTGTTGACCGCCGCCTTCCGGCCGCCACCGAGCTGGAGATGCCCTTTTACGAGGGGATGTCGATCGGCGTCCCGGGTCTGCCTGACATGGTCGAGACGCTGGCTGAGGGGCGCTACGACCTCATCCACGTCACTGCGCCCGGCCCGGCCGGGGTGGCGGCAACGCTGCTGAGCCGGCTTACCGGTGTGCCTCTGCTGGCCAGCTACCACACGGAGCTGGCGGCCTACGCCGGCATGCGCAGCGGCGATGGCGGCGTCGAGGCGATCGCACGCGGCGCGCTGGGCGCTTTCTACGGCGCCCCGGGGGCGGTCCTCTCGCCAAGCCCGGCGGCCGACGGTTCGCTGGTCGCCCTGGGCGTCGACGCGGGCCGGATCGGTCGCTGGGAGCGCGGCGTCGACACCGACCGCTTCGACCCGGCAAAGGCCGACCGCGACGCCTACCCGGGCGAGGTCAAGGTGCTCTACGCCGGTCGCCTGACTCGCGAGAAGGGCGTCGACCTGCTGGCCGAGACGTTCCTGCGGGCACGCCGCTCGGACCCGCGGCTGCACCTGCTGCTTGCCGGCGGTGGGCCAGAGGAGGCGGAGTTGCGGGCACGACTCGGTGAGCACGCAACCTTCCTCGGCTGGCTCGGCGGCGAGGACCTGGCCCGCGCCTACGCCAGCGCCGACGTCTTCCTCTTCTGCAGCAGCACCGACACTTACGGCCAGGTGATCCTCGAGGCGGCGGCCAGCGGCCTGCCGGTGGTTGCCGTCGCCGAGGGTGGTCCGGCGGCCTTGATCGAGAACCGCCACACCGGCTTGCTCTGCCGTCCCGACGCCGATCACCTGGCGGGTGCGCTGCTCCAGCTCACCTCCTCGACGCTGCTGCGTCAGCGCCTCGGTACCGCCGCCGCCCAGGCGGCCCGCGATCGCTCCTGGGAGCGTGCCCTGGAGCAGCTCGCCAACGGCTATCAGCGGGCGCTGGCGGGGCAGCAGACGACGGTCCGGCAGGCGATCTCCCAGGTCGCCTGAGCGGGCTGGGGCATTTCCGGTGCCTCAGTACGATGAGTCGATCGACGATCCCGCTCTCTACTTCAACCGCGAGCTCTCCTGGCTCGACTTCAACCAGCGGGTTCTAGAACTTGCGGAGGACACCGAGGTGCCGCTGCTCGAGCGGCTGCGCTTCTGCGGCATCTACGCCTCCAACCTCGACGAGTTCTTCATGGTTCGGGTCGCCGGCCTCTTCGACCAGCTCGACGCCGGGATTGACGCCCGAGGCCCCGACGGCCTCGCTCCAAGCGAGCAGATCGACGCGATCCAGGCTCGGGTCCTGGAGCTTGACCGTCGCCTGCACTCCGTTTTCGGCGGCGTCCTGCGTCCGGCCCTGGCGCAGGACGGGATCCGGATCGTCACCCTCGACAGCGCCACCGAGGCGGAGCGGCGGGAGATCGATGCCCGCTTCCACGAGCAGGTCTTCCCGGCGCTGACGCCGCTGGTGATCGGCCTCGGTCGGCCCTTCCCCTACATCTCGAACCTCTCGCTCAGCCTCGGCGTGCTGCTGCGTGATCCCGAGAGCGGGGTCGAGATCATCGCCCGGGTCAAGGTGCCGAAGGAGCTGCTCGGCCGTTTCTTGCCGCTGGGCGACGACGGCAAGTCCTTCGTACCGCTGGAGGAGGCGATCGCCGCCAACCTGGACGCCCTCTTCCCGGGCACCGAGGTGATCGACCACGGCTACTTCCGGGTCACCCGCGACGCCGACTTCACCGTCAGCGATGAGGCCGATGACCTCTTGCAGGCGGTGCAGGACGAGATCCGACGGCGCCGCTTCGGCGAGGTGGTGCGGCTGGAGGTCGCCGCTGGCATGAACTCGAAGCTGCGCGAGCAGCTGATCGGCGCTCTGCGACTCGAAGACCGCGAGGTCTACGACGTCGACGGCCTGATCGACCTCGGTGACCTCAACGACATCGCCGACGTGCCAGGGCATGCCGAGTTGCGCTACGCGCCCTGGTCGCCGGTCACCCAGCCGCGCCTGCAGGGTGAAGACGGAGAGCCGGTCGACATCTTCGCCACGATCCGGCGGCGTGACCTGCTCGTCCACCATCCCTACGACTCCTTCTCCACCTCGGTCGAGCGCTTCGTCGAACAGGCGGTTGCCGACCCCGACGTGCTGGCGATCAAGCAGACGGTGTACCGGACCAGCGACGACTCGCCGCTGGTGCCGTCGCTGATCCGCGCCTCCGAACGCGGCAAGCAGGCGGTCTGCATGGTCGAGCTGAAAGCGCGCTTCGACGAGGAGGCCAATATCCACTGGGCGAAGTCGCTGGAGGAGGCCGGTGTTCACGTCGTCTACGGCATTCCCGGCCTAAAGACTCACGTCAAGGCGATCCTGGTCGTCCGCCGCGAGGGTGAGCGGGTGCGTGAGTACGTCCACATCGGCACTGGCAACTACCACCCGAAGACGGCCCGCCTCTATACCGACTTTGGCCTCTTCACCGCCGACCCCGACATCGGCGCCGACGTCGCCGAGATGTTCAACTTCCTTACCGGCTACGGTCGCCCCGCGGCCTACCGCAAGATGCTGGTCTCGCCGACGACGATGCGCGACCGGATCGTCGAGGAGATCGAGCGCACGGCCGCTGCGCATGAAGCAGGGGAGGAGGCGCGGATCGCCCTGAAGATGAACTCCCTGGTCGACGCGGGCTGCATCCAGGCTCTCTACAGGGCTTCCCAAGCCGGAGTGCCGGTCGATCTCAACGTGCGCGGCATCTGCTGCCTGCGCCCCGGCGTGCCCGGGGTCTCGGACAACATCCGCGTCGTCTCGATCGTCGGCCGCTTCCTCGAGCACTCCCGCATCTACGCCTTCCAGCGCGGCGAGGAGACGCGGTTGCTGATGGGCTCCGCCGACCTGATGCCGCGCAACCTCGACAGCCGGGTCGAGCTGGTCGCGCCGGTGGAGGACGCGGATCTGCGGACGGAGATGCTCGATGTGCTGGAGCGTTGCTTCGCCGACAACGCCAACGCCTGGGAGCTCGATTCCGAGGGCCGCTGGACCCGCACCGTCCCGCCCGTCGAGGGGCGTCGCAGCGTCCAGGAGGAGCTGCGCGAGCGCCACGCGGTCCGGGCGGCCGAGCATCTCGCCGCAGCGGCAAGCTGAGGCTGGCCGACCCCGTCATGGTCCCGCGCGGTCACTAGGATTCCCCGATGGCTCGGCTCTCCCTTCTGCCTCGCGACTCCGGTTTCTTCGATCTCTTCATCGAGGCAGGGCAGAACACCGTCCATGCGGCTCGCCTGCTCGACTCGATGATGGGCACCTGGCCCGACGACGGCGGCCTTGGACGGGAGATCCTCAAGGCCGAGCAGGAGGGCGACAGGATCACCCACGACATCATCCAGCGGCTGAACTCGACCTTCGTTACCCCGATCGACCGCGAGGACATCTACGGCTTGGCGACGAAGGTGGACGACATCGTCGACTTCACCGAGGAGGCTGCGGATTTCCTCGGTCTCTACAAGATCGAGGCGCCGATGGAGCAGGCAGGGGCGCTGACCAAGGTTCTGGTTGGCGCCTGCGAGCAGCTGGCGAGCGGCCTCGAGAACTTGCGCGACTTCAGGGACCTCGATAGGTATTGGATCGAGATCCACCGGCTCGAGAACGAGGGCGACCGGATCTCCCGCGATGCCGTCGCCTCGCTGTTCTCCAACGGGATCGACCCGATGGTCGTGATCCGCTGGAAGGACATCTTCGCGGTGCTCGAGAACGCGATCGACGCGACCGAGACCGCTGCCCAGATACTCGAGGGCATAGTCATCAAGAATTCGTGAGCGCCGACGTCGTCATCGCGATCGTTGTCGCAGCTGCCCTCGTCTTCGGCTTCACCAACGGCTTCCACGACACGCTTGACGTCATCTCGACCGCCGTCTCCACGGGCGCGGCACCACCGCAGGTGGCGATCGCCGTCGCGGCACTGCTCAACTTCGCCGGAGCCTTCATCTCAGTGGAGGTCGCGACCACCATTGCCCACGACGTCGTCGAGGCCGGCGCGATCACCCCCACCGTGGTCTTCGCCGGCCTGATCGGTTCGATCGCCTGGAACCTCGCCACCTGGTGGTTCGGGCTGCCGTCGAGCTCCTCGCACGCGCTGATCGGGGGGGTCGTCGGCGCCACCGTCGCCGCGGCGGGGACCGGAGCGGTGATCGGCGGCGGTCTGCTCGACAAGGTCCTGCTGCCGGCGCTGGTCGCGCCGATCGCCGCCTTTTTCGTCGCCGCGATGTTGATCGTGATCGCCTACCGGCTGTTCGGGCAGCGGCGGCCAGGGCCGGTGACGCGTGGGTTTCGCTACGCCCAGGTGCTCTCGGGGGGGATGCTGGCGCTGGCCCACGGGGCCAACGACGTGCAGAAGACGACCGGGATCATCACCCTGGCCCTGATCGCCAACGGCACCCTCGGAGGGGCCGCCGACCCGCCTTTTTGGGCAATCGTCTCGGCCGCGGCGGCGATCGCGATCGGGACCTACAGCGGCGGTTGGAGCATGCTGCGCATGAAGGGGGCGCGGATCATCAAGATGGATGCCGCCCAGGGCTTCTCCGCGCAGAGCGCCGGTGCGTCGGTGATTCTGGTCTCCACCTTCCTCGGCTTCCCGATTTCCACCACCCACGCGATCAACGGCGGCGTGATGGGCGCTGGCACCGTGCGTCGGCTCTCCGCCGCCCGCTGGGGCATCGCCGGGAACATCCTCGCCGCCTGGCTCCTGACCCTGCCGGCGACGGCGGTGATGGGCGCCGCCGCCTACGGCGTCACCAGGGCTTTCGGAACCGGCGCCGTGGGCCCCGTTCTGGTGACTGCGGCGTCCCTCGTCGCGGTCGTTGCGGTCTTCGCGCATCGCGGCCGGCGCGGCGCACCGGCGCCGGCGTTGTAGGCGGAAAGCGTCGTCGTACACTGGGATCCGTGCGCACCGCTCGCAACGTCGCCATCATCATGGTCCTGGCTCTTGGGGTCGCTTTTGCTCCCGGCGGCGGCAACTTCGTTGAAGCCGTCTTCACGGCGGTGACGATGGGATTCCTGGCCGGGATCACCTGGATGCTCTACACGCTCAGCCGCGAAAACCAGCTGACCCTGGCGACCCTCAGCGATGGCCGCAGGGTGCTCTTCTACGGGGCCTTCGGGATGATCGCGCTGCTGATCGCGGGGGCGGACAAGCTCTTCTCCAGCGGCGGCGGCACCTTGCTTTGGATCCTCCTGCTCGGCGCCTCGGTTGCCGCGATCTGGCGGATCTGGGCCGAGGCGAACACCTACTCGTAGGAGAGCTCTGACTCAAGCGTGAGCTTGTGCGCGCCACGCGTGCGCGATTGCTTGGAACGGTTGGCGAGTGCCACCGAGGACCGTCAGCAGCGCCGGACACAGGGAGCGGGGGACCGCGTCGGTCGAGCTGGTCGCGGTGATCCCGTTTCTGCTGCTGGCGGTCCTGGTGGCTGCCCAGATCGCCCTCGCTGGTCACTCGCTGTGGTCGGCGAGCGTGGCCGCCCGGGCCGGGGCGCGGGCGGCGCTGGTGGGGGCAGATGCGACGGCGGCGGCGCGGCGGGCGCTGCCGCCGTCGCTGCGGCGTGAGGCCACGGTCGGGGAGGCCGCCGAGGTCTCGGTCCGCGTGCCGGTGACGCGCTTCTTCCCCGGGCTGCCGTCGTTGACCGTGGAGGCGAGGGCAGGGCTGGAGCCGGGCGATGGGTGACGAAGGCGGCCAAGCCTCGGTCGAGCTGGTCGCGGCCCTGCCGGTGCGGATGGTGGCGGCACTGGTGGCCCTGCAGTTGCTCGCCGCCGGCTATGCGATGACGCTTGCCGATGGCGCCGCCGAGGCCGGGGCGCTGGCGCTCGCGTCAGGCGGCTCGGCGGGCGATGCGGCCCGGGGGGCGCTGCCGGGTTGGGCCGAGGACGACGTCGCCGTCTCTGTTCGGGGCGGGAGGGTGACCGTGCGCATGCTGCCGCCATCGCCGCTGCGCGCATTGGCGGACAAGCTCGCCATCACCAGCTCGGCGAGTGCGAGGCCGGCGCGATGATCACGAACCCGCTGACCGACGCGCCGACCATCGTCGTTACGGCCGTGGGGCGCGCCGAGGGGTCCCGTGGCGCGGCTGCGGCCCTCGCCTGCGCTGGGGCCGATGCCGACCTTGCCACCCTCCTGGTCGACGTCGGCGGCAGGGCGCCGCGGCCCACCCTGCTCGCCTCCACCGCGGCCCAGCGGCTGGAGGAGCGGTTGGTGGCGCATCTGCCCGAGGCCCGCATCGCCGCTCGCGGGCAGGTCTGCCATCTGGCGGTGCCGGCGGAGCCAGCCGGATTGGAGACGGCCTCGGCCGCGGTAGCGGTGGCTCGCGGCGCGCTGGCGGTAGTGCATCTGCCCCCGGTGCTGCTGCAGCCGGCGCTCGACGACGGTCTTGGGCACGAGCCCTCAGGCGTCCTGCTGCGCGCCGACATCGCCGCCGATCGAGCGCTGCTGGCCCTGATCGTCCGCGACCTCATGGCTCGCAACCTGCGTGTCGCTGTGCTCAAGCGCCGCCTCAGCTGGGTCGCCGAGCGCCGAGCGCTGTTCGGGGCGTTGTCGCCTGGCAGCCCTGGCGGACTGCCTTCGGCGACGCTTCGAAACCTGTTGTCTGAGCAGTGCTACAGTCGCCCGGATGACTCGGGAAGAAACCCAACGGGAATTGCGCAACCGGAGCGGGGAGATCATGCGCGAGCTGGATCGCGGTGAAGACTTCATCGTTAGGCATGAGGGTGAGCCGATCGGGGCGCTGCGACCGGTTCGCAAGCGTCACTTCGTTCCCGCCGCGGAGCTACAGGAGGCCCTGCACGGAGTCGGTCCCATCGACCCTGACTGTTTCCGAGAAGACGTCGACGCGATCGTCGATCAAGATTCAACGCCTCGGCCGTGGCACCAGGACTGACCGTGGCTTGATCGATACCTCCGTTGCGATCGCCCTCGAGGGCCTCAGTCAGGCGGCTCTGCCGAGCGAAATCGCAATTTCGAGCCTGACTCTGGCAGAGCTAAATGCCGGCCCCTATGCAGCATCTGGCCTAGTCAGAACACGACGTCGAGATCATCTTCGGCGCATTGAAGCTCGGATCGAGTGCCTGAGCTTCGATCCGGCCTGTTCACGCGCCTACGGCCAGATCTACGCAGCGACGCATGCGATTGGCCGAAAGCCTCGTGGGGCGCGCTGCACTGACCTGATGATTGCTGCGACGGCCCGAGCCCATCGGCTGCCGCTGTATACGCTCAACGCCGCTGACCTACGCGGCCTCAATGGCCTGGTTGAGGTCGTTGATCTCGGCTAGCTAGTACGGCGAGGGGTAGGGCGGAGGCGGTTCGGGCTGTGGCTCCGGCTCGGCGGGGAGTTTTCCGATCGCCGCGGCGTGCCAGGTGCCGACGTCTTTGATGCCCTCGCCGTTGACATCGCCCGTCCTCGAGTCGCCGCTGAAGCTGTAGAGCGGGCGGCCTTTGTAGGTGACCTGGATCTTGCCGTCGGGCCGTTTGATCGTGCTCAGTTTCACCGGCCCTTTGGGCTTGACGCCTTTCGGCACGGTCAGGGGGTGCCAGGTCGAGACGCAGGAGCCGGTGCAGATGAATTTGCCGTTCGTCTCGGCGCTGAGGCTGTAGAGGGTGCGGCCCTTGGTCGTGGCGAGGATCGTCTTGCCGAGCTCGGTGCTCTCGGTCTGCTTGGCGACCCTCTTGGTGGCCTGAGCCGCGCTGGCGGGCGCGGCGGCGAGAAGGGCGGCTATTGCCACGAGCAAAAGGACGGGGACGGGGCTGAGCTTCGAGGGTCGCCACATGCGGGAAGACTCCTTCGGTCGGACTTGGGTCGCTCCGTTCTACGGTGCTGTCTGCTGAAAGGTTCGCGCACCTGCCTGGTTTTTGCGAGTTCGGCACACCGGCGTGCCTGAATCGTTTAATTGGGCGCACCACAGGCGCGGCTTTGAGCGGCAGGGTCGGGCCGATGCGGGAGCGCGACGAGAGTGGGCAGGCGCTGATCCTGGTGCTGGGCGGCGCCCTGGCACTGCTTGCCGGAGCGCTGGCGCTGGTCGCGATCGCCGGTGCCGTGACCGGCAAGGGGAGGGTGCAGCGGGCAGCTGACCTGGCCGCGATCTCGGCGGCGCGGTCGATGCGCGATGACCTGCCGGGTCTGCTGGCGCCGCCGAGGCTTCCTGGTGGCCTCCCGAATCCCGTCCATCTGGCGAAATGGGCTTACCTGGCGAGGGCGCGTGTCGTGGCGCTCGATGTCAGCGAGGCGAACGGTGTCGATCGGGATCGCGTCCAGGTCACGTTTCCGGACCAGGCCTCGTTCGCGCCGATTCGGGCGAAGGCGGTCATCCTCGCCCGGCTGGAGGTTGGAGATGGGCATACCCCGGTCGAGGCATCCGCCGTCGCTGAAGCCGCCGCCCCACTGGGTGCGACCGGAGGGAGTTCGACCATGGCAAGCGGCGGCGGCTACAGCGGCCCGCTCGTTTACCGCGACGGTGAGGGAATGCGCCCGGATGTCGCCGCTGCTTTCGACCGCATGGCGACGGCAGCTCAGGGCGATGGCATCGACCTCCTGGTCGTCTCTGGGTTTCGTTCCGACGCCGAGCAGGCCGAACTCTTCGCCGCCCATCCGGACCCGCAGTGGGTAGCGCCCCCAGGCCAGTCGCTGCACCGCTGCGCGACCGAGCTCGACCTCGGCTCGGACTCCGCCTACGGCTGGCTGGCGGCGAACGCCAGCCGCTTCGGCTTCGTCCAGCGCTACAGCTGGGAGGCCTGGCATTACGGGTTCAACGCTGGTCCGCCGCCTTGCTCGGATGCCGGCAACGCGGTGAGCGGGGGTGGAGCAGCGGCCGCGCCGGTCGCGGCCACGACCCTGCCCTCCTTTGTCCCCTCCCAGTTCCGCGAGCCACTGCTCGCGTCCGGCAAGCGCTGGCAGGTCTCACCGGCGCTGCTCGCCGCGCAGCTGATGGCCGAGAGCGGCTTTGACCCCAACGCCGGCTCGCCCGCCGGCGCCCAGGGCATCGCCCAGTTCATGCCCGGAACCGCCGCCGCCTACGGCCTCACCAACCCCTTCGACCCGGTTGCCGCAATCGACGCCCAAGCCCACCTGATGTCCGACCTGCTGCGCCAGTTCGGCTCCCCGGAACTCGCCCTCGCCGCCTACAACGCCGGTCCCGGTGCCGTCGAACCTTGCAATTGCGTCCCCGACTACCCGGAGACCCGCGCCTACGTCAGCCGCATCCTCGCGCTCTTGGGGGGCGCTGGCGCACTTGTCCTACCTAGCTTCGAAGTCAGGCTGATCTCTTAGAGAGTGGGCTATTCTATGCACATGCGTTTACACATAAATATCGACGACAGTCTCGCCAAGGACATTGATGAGATCGCCGGGCCACGCGGCCGCAGCCGCTATATCCGCGATGCAATCGAGGCGAAAGTCGAGGTCGATCGCAGAGTGGCCGCGCGGCGCCGGCTGGTTGGGATGGCTCCTGATTTCGCCCCGTACATGACGGCCGAGTGGATCAGTGAGAACAGGAAAAGGGAAGGCGAAGAGCGGGAGGCGCAGCTCGCCAAGCACTGGCGGCGCGAGGAGTAGTGGGGCTCGTCCTCGACACCTCGGTCGTCGTCGATCTGCTGCGCGGGGACGTGCGCGACGAGTCGATTTTGGACCCCGCGCGTGAGCCGGTGATGATCTCGACCGTGACCTTGCACGAGATCCTCGTCGGCTTGAAGGACGGCGAGGCGGAGTTGACCGAGGCGGTGCTAGGGAGCTTTGCTCTGATCCCGGTCGGCGCCGCCGAGGCCGCCCTGAGCGCGCACTGGCGGCGGGAGTATCGATCGCGCGGCCTCACCCTGGAGCTTCCAGACACGGTGATCGCCGCGACTGCCGCGATCCGCAACCTGCCCCTCGCCACCGGAAACGTCAAGGACTTCCCGATGCCCGAGCTTTTGATTGAGCCCTGGCGGGGCGGGTAGGGACTTAGGCGTGGCTGGTCCCTTCACCCATATGAAGCTCACCGACGTCAAGGACTCAGCGCCCGAATTCGGGATGGACGACGTCCAGGAAGCGCGATTCGCCAAGGGCGATCTCGACGCCGAGAAGACCGGTGTCAGTCACCAGCGGCTGAAGCCCGGGCAGCGGACTCCGTTCGGCCACAAGCACGAGGAGGCGGAGGAGGTCTATGTCGTCATCGGCGGCTCCGGACGGCTCAAGCTCGACGACGAGATCATCGAGGTCGAGAGGCTCGACGCGATTCGGGTATCGCCTGAGGTCATCCGCGCTTTCGAGGCAGGGCCGGAGGGAATCGAAGTGCTCGCCGTCGGGGCCCGCCATGACGGCGACGGCGAGGTCTTCCCCGGCTGGTGGAGCGACTGATCACTTAGACTGCCCGCCGATGGCAACGGTCGAGGTCCAAGGTGTTGAGGGGATGCAGGCGCTGGTCGGGCAGGAGATCGGCCCGAGCGAGTGGCGCACCGTCACCCAGGACGACATCAACGCCTTTGCCGAGCTCTCGGGCGACCATCAGTGGATCCACGTCGACGTCGAGCGGGCCAAGTCGGAGAGCCCCTTCGGCACCACCATCGCTCACGGCAACCTCACGCTCTCCCTCGTCGACGGCTTCCGCACCGAGCTGATCTCCTCCTCCGGCTTCGCCCTCGGCGTCAACTACGGCTGGAACAAGATCCGCTTCCCCGCTCCAGTGCCGGTCGACTCCAAAGTCCGCGGCAAGGCCGAGGTCGTCTCGGTGGACGAGGTCGGCGGCGGCTGGTGGCAGGTTGTGACCCGCTTCACCCTCGAAGTCGAGGGCTCAGAGAAGCCATGCTTCGTCGGTGACTCTGTGACGCGGGTGATGGCGCCCGCCGAGTAGGGCGTCGCATTCGTGTCGGACGAGTGGCGGGATCCCGAGCGGGTCGCCGAGTACCTCGCGCGTGAGATTCCTCATCGGCCGATCGCGGAGGAGATGCTGCTCGAGGCACTTCCTTCACGGGTAGAGCGATTCCTCGACCTCGGTACCGGCGACGGCCGTTTACTCGCGGCAATACGCGAGCAGCACCCGGAAGCGGCAGCGATCGGGATCGATACCTCTGAGCCAATGCTCGCCCGCGCCGCCGATCGATTCGACGGCGAACCTTTGGTGGAGCTACGCAGGCACGACTTCGCGCTTCCGCTGCCGGATCTGGGACCTCTTGACGCCGTGGTCTCCGGATTGGCGATCCATCACCTGGAGGACGAACGCAAGCAGGAGTTGTTCGGAGAGGTGCGCTCGCTCTTAACGCCGGGAGGCGTCTTCGCGAACCTCGATCTCGTCACTTCGGCGTCAGCGCGCCTGCACGAGCGCTTTCGCCGCGAGATCGGGCGGGTCGAGGACGATCCGACGGACCGTCTGGCCGACCTCTCGGCACAGATGGGTTGGCTGCGGGAAGTTGGCTTCGCTGAGGTCGACTGCCACTTCAAGTGGCTGGAGTTGGCGCTGGTCGTCGCCGTCAAGGGCGACTGACCAGCGCCATAACCACGCCTACTTGACGCTTAGCGTCCCTTCCATGCCCGCTTCGCGGTGGCCCGGAACGGTGCAGTAGAAGGTGTATTCGGCTGCTTTGAGGTCGGCCACGGTTGAGTCGGAGCCTTCCTCGATCAGTTCGGTCTGGGCGATCGTTTTGCCGCTGGAGTCTTCGATCGCGACGTCGTGGGTCAGCGCCTGCGGGTTGGTGAAGTCGATCGTCACTTTGCCGGCTTTGGCGGTGGCGCTGTCACTGGTGTAGGCGAGGCCGCCGGCGGGGTCGGCTTCGAAGGCGACGCTGGACGCGCTGCCGGCCGAACCGCCTTCAGCACCGCCGCCTGACTGTCCGCCCGCTTCGGCACCGCTTTCCGAGGTCGTTTCGCCGCCCCCGGTGGTGGTCGAGTCATCGTCGGAACCTCCACAGGCGGCGAGCGCAAATGCCGCGAGGATGAGGGTGAAACCGAATACAACTTTCTTCATGACGGTCCTTTCCGGCCGAGGACTGGCTTGACTGGGTTTGACTGTAGCTCGGATACGGCTGTCTCGCAGCCCAAGTTCAGCGGCCGTGGAACTCTGGCTTCTCGCCGCCGAAGAAGGCCTCGACCCCGTTGCGGAGGTCCTCCGTGGCCATGCTGTCGGCGATTCCGTGCCGCTCCAACTGCAGGTGCTCGGTGAGGCGGTTCTCGATGCTGACCCCGCAGAGCAGCTTCGACATGCGCACGTAGTGGGGCGCCTTCGTGGCCAGCTTCTCGGCCTTGGCCCGGGCCGCTTCCATCAGCTCCTCGGCCGGCACGACCTCGCGGACCAGGCCCTCCTCCAGCGCTTCCGCTGGTCCGAGGTTCGGGTCTTCCAGCAGCAGTTCCAGCGCTCGGCTGGGACCGACGACGCGGGGTAGGAAGTAGGTCATGCCCCCGTCCGGCGAGGCGCCGATGCGGCCGTAGGCGCAGGCGAGGAAGGCGGCCTCAGAGGCGATCCGAGTGTCGCAGGCGAGCGCCAGCGAGAAGCCGGCGCCGGCGGCGGGGCCGTTGATCGCGGCGATCACCGGGTAGGGGATCCGCCGCAGGTCGACGATCGCCGCGTGCAGCGCCTCGGCGCCGCGGCGCACTTCCGAGGGCAGGTCGAGCTCGTCGCTCTCGACCCCTTTCTGGAACCAGGTGACGTCGCCGCCGGCGCAGAAGGCCTTGCCGGCGCCGGTCACGATCAGCGCCCGCAGCGGCGCCCGGTCGGCCAGCCAGGCGAAGGCCACGGTCATCTCGCCGATCATCTCCGGGCTCATCGCGTTGAAGGCGTCGGGCCGGTTGAGGGTGAGGGTGCCGACGTCCCCGTCGATCTCGATCTGCAGCGTGTTCAGCTCCGGGGGGCTCAGGGTCTGGCTCGTCATCTCACTCTCCGTGTTGGCATCCGTTTGGCCGGGTGGCCAGCAGCCTACCCTTAGTGGGATGGCGGAAGGCACCGAAAACGGCAGTCCCTCGCGGGCCGAGCGGGTCGCGCAGCAGCGGCGCTCGCTGCCGGATTCCCCCGGCGTCTACCTCTTCTATGACAAAGCGGACGAGCTGCTCTACGTCGGCAAGGCGCGCTCGATCCGCAAACGCGTCGCCTCTCACTTCTCCGGTGGCGAGACCCGGTTGACCTCGCGGGTCGACCGCATCGACACCCTCGTCACCGCGACCGAGGCGGAGGCGCTGCTGGCGGAGCAGAGCTTCATCAAGCGCCACCGGCCGCGCTTCAACATCCGCCTGCGCGACGACAAGTCCTACCCCTACGTCGCCGTCAGCCTCGATGAGGAGTACCCGCGGGTCTACTTCACCCGCGAGAAGCACCGCTCCGGCCGCGCCTACTTCGGGCCCTTCTCCAGCGCCAAGCGGGTGCGGGAGACGCTCGACCTGCTCGGCAAGCTGTTCCAGTTCCGCACCTGCGAGGGCGCCGAGCCGGGCCGCCGCTCCGGCAGCCCCTGCCTCGATTACTACATCAAGCGCTGCGGGGCACCCTGCGTCGGCTACGTCAGCCAGGAGGAGTACCGGCACAACATCGACGCCATCGTCGACTTCCTCTCCGGCCGCTATCGCCAGGTCGAGGCGGAGGAGGAGGCGAAAATGCAGGGAGCGGCGGGGGCCGAGGAATTCGAGCGGGCGGCGCTGCACCGTGACCGCCTGAAGGCGATTCGCTCCTTGTTCGAGCGCCAGCGCGTCGCCGGCGGCTCGGTCGGCACCGCCGACCTGATCGGGGTCGCGGTCGAGGGCACCGACGCCAACGCCCAGGTCTTTCAGGTCCGCGACGGGATCCTCGCCGAGCGCCAGAGCTTCTATCTGGAGAACGAGGCCGAGCGCGAGCCGGCGGAGGTCGCCGAGGAGTTCATCGGCCAGTACTACTCGGCCTCGCCGGCGATGCCGAAGACGATCGTCGTCGGTCCCTACCTGCGCGACCGCGCCGCGATCCTCTCCGAGGCGCTCAGCGAGCGGCGCGGCTCCCCGGTCGAGGTGCGCGCCGCCGAGCGCGGCGACAAACGCCGCCTGCGCGAGCTGGCCGAGCGCAACGCCCGCCTGGCCCTCGATCAGGACCGGCTGCGGCGCGAGCACCGGCGCACGCGCCGGGTCGAGTCACTGACCTCGCTCAGCGAGGCGCTGGGGATGGAGGAGCTGCCGGTGCGGATCGAGGGCTTCGACATCTCCAACATCGGCGGCGAGCACACGGTCGCCTCGATGGTCGTCTTCGAGGGCGGAGCGACGAAGAAGGCCGACTACCGGCGCTTCAAAGTCCGCGGCGAGGCGCGCCGGGCGGCCAGCAACGGCCCTGACGACTTCGCCTCGATGGAGGAGGTGCTGGCACGGCGGGTCGCCCGCTACCTCGAACAGGTCGACCTCTCACCCCACGACGGCAAACGCGACGAGAGCTTCGCCTCGCTGCCCTCACTGGTGATGATCGACGGCGGCAAAGGCCAGCTCGCGGCGGGGATGAAGGTGCTGCAGCCATTCGTCGAGCGCGGCGTCACCGTGGTCAGCCTCGCCAAGCGGCTGGAGGAGGTCTACGTTCCGGGTCGCTCGGCGCCGCTCGACCTCGCGGCCGAGTCGGAGGGATCGAGGCTGCTGCAGCGGGTCCGCGACGAGGCCCATCGGTTCGCGATCGAGCACCACCGCGGCCGCCGTGACCGGGCGATGACCGGCTCGGTGTTGGACGAGCTGAAGGGGATCGGCCCCGCCCGCAAGCGCGCCCTGCTAAACCATTTCGGCTCTCCAGAGCGCTTCCTGGCCGCGACCAGGGAGGAACTGGAGGCGGTGCCCGGCCTGCCTGGCAAAGTAGGGCGAGAGATCCACGAGCAACTCAACAGGACCGGTTAATGAGCAGCGAGGCAAGGGCAAACGGCGGGGTGATGCTGGTCGTGATCACCGGGCACTCCGGTGCCGGCAAGTCGGAGGCAATCGCCGCCTTCGAGGATGGCGGCTACTTCTGCGTCGACAACCTGCCGCCGCGGATGATCGACAGCCTCGGTGAGCTGTTCCGCCACGAGGGCAGCGGCGTCGAGCGCGCCGCCGTCGTCTCCGACGTGCGCGGTGGCGAGTACTTCGACGGCCTGCTGCAGGTGCTCGAGGACCTGGGCGGCGACGGGCTGCGGCCGCAGGTCCTCTTCCTCGAGGCCGACGAGGAGACCCTGCTCGACCGCTACAAGGAGACCCGCCGCCGCCACCCGCTGGCGCCGGAAGGGCGGATCGTCGACGGGATCCGGGCCGAGCGTGAGCTGCTAAGCCCGCTGCGCGAGCGCGCCGACGTGGTGATGGACACCAGCGACCTGACCGGGGCCGAACTGCGGCGGCGGATCGCCGAGGAGATGCTGGGCGGCGAGGAAGGTGGAGAGTTGGCGCTAACGCTGCTCACGTTCGGCTTCAAGAACGGGCCGCCGCGCGACGCCGACCTCACCCTCGACGTCCGCTTCCTGCCCAATCCCCACTACGACGACGAGCTGCGGCCGTTGACCGGGATGGACGAGGAGGTCCGCGCTTACGTCGAGTCCGGCACCCAGGCGGGCGAGTTCTACGGCCGCCTGCTGCCGCTGCTCGAGTTCCTCGTCCCCGCCTACGTCGCCGAGGGCAAGAGCCACCTGACGATCGCCGTCGGCTGCACCGGCGGCCGCCACCGCTCGGTCACCGTCGCCGACCGGATCCGCCGCAGCCTTTCGACCCGCGAGGACGTAATCGTGCGCGTCAAGCACCGCGACGTCGAGCTCGACAGCTGAGCGTCCCTAGAATCGCCGGGCTTTGCCTGAATCCGCAATCTCCATCCGTGGCCTGCGCAAGAGCTACGGAGACAACGAAGCCGTGCGCGGCATTGACCTCGAGGTGGCAGCCGGGGAGGTTTTCGCCTTCCTCGGGCCCAACGGGGCCGGCAAGACGACGACGGTCGAGATTCTCGAGGGGTACCGCAAGCGCGGCGGGGGGGAGGTGGCGGTGCTGGGCGAGGATCCCGAGCGGGCGCGGCGGGAGTGGCGCGAGCGGATCGGGATCGTCCTGCAGAGCTGCCGCCTCGACCCCTACCTAACCGTGCGCGAGTCACTCGAGCTCTACGCCGGCTACTACTCGGCGCCGCGGCCGGTCGACGAGGTGATCGAGCTGGTCGGGCTCGACGGCAAGGCGAGCGATCGCACCGGCAGGCTCTCGGGTGGCCAGCAGCGCCGGCTCGACGTCGGCATGGCCCTGGTCGGCGACCCGGAGTTGCTCTTCCTCGACGAGCCGACGACTGGGTTCGACCCGGCGGCGCGGCGACAGGCCTGGGAGACGATCGCCGGCCTGCGCGACCTCGGCAAGACCGTTTTCCTCACCACGCATTACATGGACGAGGCGCAGCGGCTGGCCGACCGGGTGGCGATCATCGCCAACGGCGAGATCGTCGCCGGGGGCGCGCCGGAGGAGCTCGGCGATCGCGGCAACCAGCCGACTGTGATCACCTACCGCGGCCCCGACGGTGAGGTCTCCCTGAGCACCACGACGCCGGTCGAGACGCTCAACGAGCTGACCGGGAAGGCGCTGGCGCAGGGCTTCGAGCTGGAGAACCTGGAGGTGAAGCGGCCGACGCTCGAGGACGTCTACCTGGAGCTGACCGATCAGGGGGCGCCGCCGGCCGAGGAGACCCCCTCGACAGAGGAGGCGCGGTCGCGATGAGCCTCGTCTTCCACCAGTTCCGCTACGACCAGAAGGCCTTCTGGCGCAATCCCGCGGCTGTCTTCTTCACGATCCTCTTCCCGGTCGTGCTGCTGCTGATCTTCGCCACGGTCTTCAACGGGCAGACGATCGACGTCAATGGCGGCATCGAGATCACGGCCTACTACGTGCCGGCGATCATCACCCTGGCTGTGATCTCGGCGACGATGCAGAGTCTGGCGATGTCACTGGTGATCGCCCGCGAGGACGGCCGCCTCAAGCGCGGCCGCGGCACGCCGATGCCGGCCTGGGTCTTCATCGCTGGCCGGGTCGGCAACTCGGTCGTGGTGGCGCTGCTGATGCTGACGGTGATCGCGGTGCTCGGCCGCGTCCTCTACTCGGTTGCGATCCCCTGGAGCGAGCTGCCGGCGATCCTGATCACGCTGGTGATCGGCGCCGCCGCCTTCAGCTGCCTCGGCATCGCCCTGACCGCGGCGATCCCCACCCAGGACGCCGCCGCGCCGATCGTCAACGCGCTGCTGCTGCCGCTCTATTTCCTCTCCGGAATCTTCATCCCGGACGACGAGCTCCCGAATGGCGTCATCAACTTCGCCAACCACTTCCCGATCCGGGACTTCTTCCAAGCCTTCCTCAGCGTCTACCTGCCGGGTGGCGAATCCGGCCTCGACTGGGGCAATCTCGCCGTGGTCGCGATCTGGGGAGTGGGCGGTCTCCTGCTCGCGATCCGCTTCTTCCGCTGGACCCCACGCGGCGGCTGAGCGCAGGTCAGACGACTTTCCGGGAGGCCCGCATATAGCCTCCGGTCCCATGCTTCATCACGTTCTCCTGGAGGTCTCCGACCTCGATCGCGCCGCCGCCTTCTATGACTCGCTGCTGGCCCCGCTCGGTTGGCGGCGCCACTTCGAGGAGGACGAAACGATCGGTTGGGGCATCGCCAAGCCGGTCTTCTTCATCGCCGCCCACCATGACCCCAAGCCCGGCTTCGGGCTGCTCAGCTTCTCCGGCCTCGGCATCGTCGCCGTCAAGGCCGCCTGGGAAGGCGGGATGCGGGCCGGCGGCACCAACGTCAGCGACCCCGGCGAGCAGCGCTCGCACGGGTCGGGCTCCTACTCGGCGTTCCTCAAGGACCCGGACGGGTACGAGATCGAGATCACCATCGGGTCCGACTAGGCCGACCCCCTAGGATCGGCTCCCAACCAATTCAGGAGGCAATGACTCAATGGCTGTGAAGGTCGGCATCAACGGTTTCGGACGCATCGGGCGCAACGTCTTTCGCGCGGCACACGCGGCGGGGGCAGACCTCGAGTTCGTCGCCGTCAACGACCTCACGGACCCGGGCACGCTCGCCCATCTGCTCAAGTACGACTCGATCCTGGGCCGCTTCCCGGGTGAGGTGAAGGTCGAGGGCGAGACGATCTCGATCGACGGCAAGCCGCTCAAGGTCCTCTCCGAGCGCGATCCGGCGGCGCTGCCGTGGGGCGACCTCGGCGTCGACGTGGTGATCGAGTCGACCGGTTTCTTCACCGCCCGCGACGACGCCGCCAAGCATCTCGCGGCCGGGGCTCAGAAGGTGATCATCTCGGCGCCGGCCAAGGAGCCGGACGTGACCGTGGCCCTCGGTGTCAACTTCGACAGCGACTACGACCCCGCCAACCACCACATCATCTCCAACGCCTCCTGCACGACCAACTGCCTGGCGCCGCTGGCCAAGGTCCTGAACGACTCCTTCGGGATCGAGCAGGGGCTGATGACGACGATCCACGCCTACACGGCTGACCAGCGGCTGCAGGACATGCCGCACTCCGACCTGCGCCGGGCGCGGGCCGCGGCGCTGAACCTGATCCCGACCACCACCGGCGCCGCCAAGGCCGTCGGCCTGGTGCTGCCGGAGCTGAACGGAAAGCTGAACGGCTTTGCGATGCGGGCGCCGGTCGCGACCGGTTCCGTCGTCGACCTCGTCTTCACCACTCCCGATCCGGTCCAGCCGGAGCAGGTCAACGCTGCCGTCAAGGCCGCCGCCGAGGGCCCGATGAAGGGGATCCTCGCCTACACCGAGGACCCGATCGTCTCCACCGACATCATCAGCGACCCGCACTCCTCGATCTTCGACGCCGGTCAGACGATGATCATCGGCGACGGTCGCATGGTCAAGGTGGTCAGCTGGTACGACAACGAGTGGGGCTACTCGAACCGCTGCGTCGAGCTGACCGGCAAGGTCCTGGCGGGCTCCTGAGCACCGCCGGGACGGGCGCCGTGAGCTTCACCAAGGCAAGCGTTCGCGATGCCGAGGTTTCGGGCCGGCGGGTGCTGGTCCGGGTCGATTTCAACGTGCCGCTGGACGGTGGTGAGGTTGCCGACGAGATGCGGATTCGGGCGGCGCTGCCGACGATCGAATTGCTGCGTGAGCGCGGTGCGGCGCTGGTCCTCGCCTCGCACCTGGGGCGTCCCCAGGGCAAACCGGACCCGGCGCTCTCGATGGCGCCCGTCGGCAAGCGTCTGGGGGAGCTGCTGGGAATCGAGGTGAAACAGGCTCCGACCGTGGTCGGCGGCGACGTCGACCTGCTGGCTCGCGGACTGGGCCCCGGCGACGTGCTGTTGCTGGAGAACACCCGCTTCGAGCCGGGGGAGACCGAGAACGACCCGCGGCTGGCCGAGGCCCTGGCCGAGCTCGCCGACCTCTTCGTCAACGACGCCTTCGGCGCCGCGCACCGCGCTCACGCGAGCACCGTCGGCGTCGCCAACATCCTGCCCGGATATGCCGGGCTGCTGCTGGAGCGCGAGGTGACCGAGCTGAGCGCGGTGGTCGAGTCGCCGCAGCGGCCGCTGGTCGTGATCCTCGGGGGCGCCAAGGTCTCCGACAAGATCGGCGTGATCGATCGCTTCCTGGAAATCGCCGACCAGATCCTGATCGGCGGCGCCATGTGCTTCAGCTTCTTCCGCGCCCAGGGCGTCGCCACCGGCAACTCGCTGGTCGAGGAGAAGGGGGTCGAGCTGGCCGCGGAAGCGCTGGAGCGGGCCAAGAGCTCCGACTGCGAACTGGTCTTGCCGGTCGACCTCACCCTCGGCGAGAGTTTCGACGCCGCCACCGAGCGCCGCGAGAGCGACTGCGTCGAGGTTCCCGACGGCTGGATGGGCCTCGACATCGGTCCCCGCACCGCGGCTCGCTACGCAGAGGCGATCGCCAAGGCCGGCACCGTGCTCTGGAACGGGCCGATGGGTGCCTTCGAGCTGGAGCCTTTCGCCGGCGGCACCCGCACCGTTGCCGAGGCGGTGGCGGCGGCGCCGGGGACGACCGTGATCGGCGGCGGCGACTCGGTCGCGGCGCTGCGCAAGTTCGGCCTCGACCAGGAGGTCGACTGGCTTTCGACCGGAGGAGGAGCCTCGCTGGAGCTGCTGGAGGGAAAGAAGCTGCCCGGAGTAGAGGCCCTGCTCGACAAGGAGACCGCCGTCAAGGAGAGCACCAATGCCTGAGCGCACGCCCTATATCGCCGCCAACTGGAAGATGCACAAGACCGTCGCCGAGGCATCCGAGTTCGTCGACGCGCTGCTGCCGCGGATCGCCGCTACCCAGTGCGACGTCGTCATCTGCGCCTCGTTCCTGGCGCTGAGCGAGGTGGTCGAGCGCCGCCGCGGAACCGCGGTCCGGGTCGCCGCCCAGAACATGCACGAGGAGGATTCGGGCGCCTTCACCGGCGAGGTCTCGGCGCCGATGCTGGTCGAGATCGACGTCGAGGCCGTCGTCCTCGGTCATTCCGAGCGCCGCCAGTACTTCTGCGAGACCGACGAGGCGCTGGCGCGGAAGGTCCCCGCGGCCCTCGCCGCCGGGTTGGAGCCGATCCTCTGCGTCGGCGAGAGCGAGGCAGCACGCGATGCCGGGGAGACCGAGGAAGTGCTGGAGCGCCAGCTGCAGGCCGACCTGGCCGGCCTCGAGTCCCCCGACCTGAGCCGAGTTGTGATCGCCTACGAGCCGATCTGGGCGATCGGCACCGGCCGCACCGCGACAGCTGAGCAAGCTCAGGAAGCCTGCGCTTTCATCCGCGACGTGCTGCGCATGCGCGGCGCCTCCGCTGACGAGGTGCGGATCCTCTACGGCGGCTCCGTCAAGCCCGCCAACGCAGCCGAGCTGCTCGCCCTGCCCGACGTCGACGGCGCGCTGGTCGGCGGCGCCAGCCTCGACCCGGAGGACTTCGCCGCGATCGTGGAAGCGGCATGACGGACCCAGGCGTCGCCATGCTGCGTCCTCAGTCGGCCTCCTCGGGTCACGCACTAACAAGTGCGCTCCCCTCGTCGGACCTCCCTGCGTCCTTGCCTGGCGACGCCTGGGTCTCGTCATGAGTCCATTGGTCCCCTCACTGGCGCTGGTCATCCTCGACGGCTGGGGTCTGGCCGAGCCGGGCCCGGGCAACGCGATCTCGCTGGCGCGGACGCCCGTCTTCGACTCCCTCTGGGAGCGCTATCCGCATACTCAGCTCTCCGCCCAGGGCCGCGACGTCGGCCTGCCGGATGGGCAGATGGGCAACTCCGAGGTCGGCCATCTCAACCTCGGCGCTGGCGCGATCGTCAAACAGGACCTGGCCCGGATCGACGACGCCATCGCTGACGGCGGCTTCTTCGACAACGAGGCGCTACTGGGCGCCTGCGAGCGCGCCCGCAACAGCCCACGTGGCCGCTTGCACCTGCTCGGCCTCGTCTCCGACGGCGGCGTCCACTCGGGCTGGGAGCACATCGAGGCCGCTATCGAGCTGGCCTCCCAGGAGGGCGTGCCCGACGTCGTCTTCCATGCCTTCACCGACGGCCGCGACACGCTGCCCCACGGTGGTCGCACCTACCTGGCGGAGCTGGAACGCTGGCTGCGCCAGGCTGGCCGCATCGCCACTGTCAGCGGCCGCTACTACGCGATGGATCGCGACACGCGCTGGGAGCGGACCAAGCTCGCCTACGACGCGATCGTCCACGCCCGTGGCCTCCACGCCGAGAGTGCCCTGGCGGCGATCGAGGCCTCCTACGAGCGAGGCGAGACCGACGAGTTCGTGAAGCCGACGGTGATCGGCGACTACGACGGCGTCGCCGCCGGCGATGTCGGGATCTTCATCAACTTCCGACCCGACCGAGCGCGGCAGATGACGCGGGCGCTGGCCGAGCCGGGTTTCGACGAGTTCCCGCGCGCCGGGGGCGCGACGCTCGACCTGATGACGATGACCTCCTATCGCAAAGGGTGGCCCTATTCGGTCGCCTTTCCCGAGGAGAGGCCGCAGACGACGCTGGCCGAAACCATCGCCGATGCCGGCGGTCGCCAGCTGCACGTCGCCGAGACCGAGAAGTACGCACACGTCACCTACTTCTTCAACGGCGGGCGGGAGCAGGAGCTGGAGGGGGAGGAGCACTGTCTGGTCCCCTCTCCTCGCGACGTCCCCACCTACGACCAGAAGCCGGAGATGAGCGCACGCGCGGCCGCCGACACGTTCGTCAAGCACTGGGACGAGGGCGAGTATCGCTTCGGGATCATCAACTTCGCCAACCCGGACATGGTCGGGCACACGGGTGTGATCCCCGCCGCGGTGGCGGCGGTGGAGACGGTCGACGCCTGCCTCGCCGACGTCATCGCCGCGGTGGAGGCACGTGGCGGCGCCTGCATCATCACCGCCGATCACGGCAACTGCGACCACATGCTGGAGCCCGACGGCTCTCCCAACACCGCCCACTCGCTCAACCCGGTGCCGCTGATCGTCACCGCCGAGGGGCTGGAGCTGCGCGACGGAGGCATCCTCGCCGACGTTGCCCCGACCGCCCTCGACCTGCTGGGCATCCCCCAGCCGGAGCCGATGACCGGCCGCTCGCTGGTCAAGTGAGGAGCGATCCGCAGCGTCTGAGGTTCGAGATCGAGGCGCGCGATGGGGCGGCACGCGCCGGCACGATCCACACCGCGCACGGTCCGATCCAAACGCCGGCGTTCATTCCGCTGGCGACCAAGGGGACGGTGCGGGGGCTGGAGTCGGCCGAGGTCGCTGCGCTCGGCTACCAGCTGATCCTCGGCAATACGTACCACCTGTTCGTCTCGCCTGGGCCGGAGCGGATCGCCGCCGCGGGCGGCCTGCACGGCTTCATGAACTGGGAGCGGGCGCTGATCACTGACTCCGGTGGCTTCCAGGTCTTCTCGCTCGCCCACGGCGGCGTCGCCAACGAGGTCAAGGGCAGCGGCCGCTCCGGCGGCGAGCACGGTTCCAAGGTCGAGATCACGGAGGAGGGCGCGCGTTTCCGCTCCTACCGCGACGGCTCGGAGCTGTTCATCTCGCCCGAGGTGTCGATGCAGGTGCAGGCGGCGCTCGGCTCCGACATCGCCCTGGTCTTCGACGAGTGCACGCCCTTCCACGCCGATCGCGAGTACACCGCCCGCTCGACCGAGCGCACCCACCGCTGGCTCGACCGCTGCCTCGCCTGGCACGAGCAGAACGGCCCGCAGCGCCAGGCGGTCTTCGGCATCGTCCAGGGCGGCGTCCACGAGGATCTGCGGCGGGAATCGGCCGAGGCGGTCTCGGCTGCCGGCGTCGACGGCCTCGCGATCGGCGGCACGCTCGGTCGCGACAAGGAGGAGATGCACGCGGTCCTGGCGCTGACCGCGCCGCTGCTGCCAGTCGAGGCGCCCAAGCACCTGCTCGGCATCGGCGAGGTCGACGACCTCCTCGGCGGGATCGCGCTCGGTCTCGACGTCTTCGACTGCGCTGTCCCCACTCGCCTCGCCCGCCACGGCGTCGCCCTGGCCCCTGATCCCGAGAACCGCTTCCGCCTCGATCTGCGCAAGTCGCGCTGGGTCGGCGACCGCGACCCGATCGTCGCCGGCTGCCCCTGCCCCGCCTGCCAGCGCCACGATCGCGACTACATCAGCTACCTCTCCCGCGCCGAGGAGCTGACCGCGGTCCGCCTCATCGTTCTCCACAACCTCACCTACATGCACGAGCTGACGACCCGAGCGCGCACGGCGATCGAAGCGGGCGCGTTCGAGGCGTACCGCGCCGCCGTCCTCGCTGGCTCCGCTCCCTGGGACGCGTAACTCGGGAGCGGGGAGGAGAGGAGGGGCCGAGTGCCCCTCGCCCTCACAACCGCGGGGAGGTTCGGTTGAGGGGCACTCGGCCCCTCCATTCGCGGCGCCTATTCAGTGTTCTTTTGGACCAGTTCTTTCACTTCGTCGACCACCTTGTCCACCGTGTCGCCGGCGACTTTGCTGACCTTGACGCCGGCGGCCTTGTCGGTGGTGATGATCACGGCGGTGGCGACAGCCGCTGCGACCAGGATCAGCGCGACCAGGGCGAGGACGAAGCGGACGAAGCGGGAGAAGGCGGAGCGCCGGGGTTTGGCCGGCGGGCGCGATGGGGCGACGGGCGGGGGAGGGGAGACGCGCGGCTGCGGGCGCCGGGTCTGGGACTGCGGCTGCCGGTACTCGGTCTGCGCGGTGGTGCGGTCGAGGTGGCGGGTGGCGGCGGTATCGCTGCCGAGCACGCTGGTCTGGGCCGTGCCGTCTTGCAGCGGCAGCGTCACGTCCTCCCCCTGCAGGCCGAGCCGCAGGCCGGAGGCGAGCTCGTCGGCGCTGGCGTAGCGCCGGTTCGGATCGCCCTCCAGCGCCCGCAGTACGGCGGCACCGAAAGTGTCGGGAACTTCGTCGTTGTAGGTGCTCGGCGGCAGCGGCTTCTCGTTCTGCTGGCGAACCGCGAGCTCGGCCAGGGAGGAACCCTCGTAGGGCAGGCGGCCGGTGAGGAACTGGTAGAGGACGACGCCGAGGGCGTAGACGTCGGTGGCCGGCGTCGCCTCCTCGCCGCGCACCTGCTCCGGCGCCAGGTAGGCGGCGGTGCCGACGACGGAGCCGACCTGGGTGATCCGCGTCTGCTCGATTGCCCGGGCGATGCCGAAGTCGGTCAGCTTGACGGTCATCTCACCGCCACCGACGGGGCCGCCGACGACCATCAGGTTGCCCGGCTTGACGTCGCGGTGGATGATCCCACGCCGGTGCGCGTAGTCGAGGCCGGCGCAGGCCTGGACCCCGATCTCAGCGGCGATCTCCGGCCCGACCGAGCCGTAGCGCTGCAGGATCTGCGCCCCCGAGCGCCCCTCGACGTACTCCATGACGATGTAGTGGCGGCCTTCGTCGACGCCGGTGTCATAGACCTGGACGATGTTGGGGTGGATCAGCTTCGCTACCGCCAGCGCCTCACGGCGGAATCGGGCGACGAAGCGCTCATCGTCCGAGAGGTGCTCGGCGAGCACCTTGACGGCAACCGTGCGCTCGAGGATCAGGTCGGTGGCTTTGTAGACGTTCGACATCCCGCCCGAGCCGAGGCGTCCGTCCGTCTGGTAGCGGCCTGAGAGGGTTCCCGCCTCCATCAGCCCGGGCCTTCCACGCCGTCGCCCTGGGCCGGTTCGCTCGGTCCGACACCGCCCGACGGGGCGCCCCCACCCGCTTCCACCGGCGCCGCTTCTTCCTGTTTTTCGTGGCCTTTGGCTTCGCCTGCGGCCTGCGGCGGCAGGGTCGGCGTCGTACCGGCTTCTTCTGACTGGCTTTTTTCTTCTTCCTGCTTCGGCTTTTCTGGCTTGGTCGGCTTCTTCTCTACTTCTTCGGGTTCTTCGGCGGGCGCGATCGACGGCACGGTTTCTTCTTCTTCGGTGGTCGTCGTTTCTTCACAACTGGCGACGACTTCGTTGAGCCGGGCGGCACCTTCGCTCAGTGCCTGCTTCAGCTTCGTGTCGACGCCGCCGAGGTCTTCGACCTGCAGGCTGACCGCTTCGGCGGCGTCGGAGGCGCCGACGCAGTCGCCTTCGTTGGCCAGCGCCTCGACCTTGTCCAGGTTGGAGGTGATCTCGCCGGCGGTGCTGCCCGGGAGCAGGTCGGCATCGCTGCCACCGCCGCAGGCGGCCAGGCCGAAGGCCATCGCGACAGCGAGGGCAAGGGCGATGAAGGCTGTGTTCAAGCGGCCCATGAATCGAGTCTAGACAACGACAGGGGGGCCGTATTTTCCCTGCATTTACGCATCAGCGACCGACCGCAAGGCGTTCCGCGAGCTGGCTTGGCAGGCCGGCTGAGAGGATCGTCGCGGCCGCCGTCTCGACGTCGTATTCGACCCGGTGGAAGCGGGCGATCCACTCCTCCGTGTCCAGCTCGAGCCAGCCGGCTCGGGGGTCGCTGTCGCGCGGCTGGCCGACGCTGCCGGGATTGAGCAACCAGTCGCCACTCTCGATGTTGAGCTGTGCTTCGTCCCCCGCCTGGGCTCCCTGGGTGGCGCCGGGTTCGGCGCCCACGGGCCGGGCGAAGAAGAGCGAGACGTGGGAGTGGCCGATCACCGCCACCCGCTCTTCCTGGGCATCGAGTGCGGCTTCGGCCTGCTCGATCGAGAGTACGTACTCCCAGATCGGGTCGCGAGGGGAGGCGTGGAAGAGGCCGATACCTGCCCTCGACCCGGCCGGCTCGAGGCCCCGGAGAAACTCCAGGGTTGCGGCGCTGGCATGCTCGCGGGTCCACTCAACCGCCGCCGCCGCGGTCTCGGAGAAGGTGGAGATGTCGAGGCCACCGAGCACGGCAAGGTCGTGGTTGCCGACCAAGCAGACATCGCAGCGCTCGCGGATCAGTTCCGCACAGGCATCAGGCTGAGCGCCATATCCGACCACGTCGCCGAGGCACCACAGCTCCTCGACCCCGGTCTCATCGATTGCCGAGAGAACGGCCTCGAGGGCAGGCTGGTTGGAGTGAACGTCGCTGAGAACGGCTGCGCGCAAGCGGCCAGCGTACCCCCCACCAGCCTTGGTCCATACGATTGGCCGGTGACAGCCACCGATTCGATTGCCGAACTGCGCGGCGCCGTCGAGGGCGCGGCGAGGGCTCTGCGCGACGGCGAGCGCACCGAGCCCGCGCCCTCTCTCGACCGCCCACCGAAGCCGGAGCTGGGCGATTACAGCTCCAATGCGGCGATGCTGCTGGCGGCGCCGCTGGGCGACAACCCGCGCGCCGTAGCGGGGCGGCTGCAGGCGGAGCTGGAGCGCGATCTCGGCGGCTCCGGCAGTCTCGACCGGATCGAGGTCGCCGGCCCGGGTTTCGTCAACCTCTTCCTCTCCGACGGCTGGTACCGGCGCGCTCTGGCGGCGCTGGTCGGGGCGGGGGACGACCTCGGCCCGGCCCGGACCGAGAGCCCGGAGCGGATCCTGGTCGAGTTCGTCTCCGCCAACCCGACCGGGCCGCTGCACGTCGGCGGCAGCCGCGGCGCCGCCTACGGCGACGCGATCGTCCGCCTGCTGGAGGCGGTCGGCCACGACGTCGAGCGCGAGTACTACATCAACGACGGCGGCTCGCAGATCGACCGCTTCGCCGACTCGATCGCCGCCCGGATGACCGGCGCCGACCTGCCCGAGGGCGGCTACGAGGGTTCCTACGTCAGCGACATCGCCGAGCGGTTGCAGGCCGAGGGCGTCGAGGCGAGCGACCGCGAGACGGTCGGCCGGCGCGGGGTGGAGCTGGTCCTCGACGGCGTCCGCGAGACCCTCGAGCGGTTCGGCGTCCGCTTCGATACCTGGACCTCCGAGCGCTCGCTCTACGAACGCGGCGAGGTCGAGCAGGCGCTGGGCGAGCTCGAGCAGCGCGGCCACACCTACAAGCACGACGGTGCCACCTGGCTGCGCTCCAGCGACTTCGGCGACGACAAAGACCGGGTCCTGATCCGCTCCGATGGCGAGGCGACCTACCTGGCGCCCGACATCGCCTACCACTGGGACAAGCTGCAGCGCGGCTTCGGGCGGCTGATCGACGTGCTCGGCTCCGACCACCACGGCTACGTCGGTCGGATGCGCGCCGCGATCGCTGCGCTCGGCGCCGAGCACGAGGCCTTCGAGGCGCTGATCCTCAACCTCGTCCACATCGTCGAAGGCGGCGCCCGGGCGCGGATGTCGAAGCGCAGCGGCGACTTCGTCAGCCTCGACCAGCTGCTCGACGACATCGGCGTCGACGCGGCCCGCTGGTTCATGCTCTGGCGCGGCCACGAGACCGCGGTCGACCTCGACCTCGAGCTGGCCCGCAGCCAGTCGAACGAGAACCCCGTCTACTACGTCCAGTACGCCCACGCGCGGATCGCGAGCATCCTCCGCAAGGCCGGGGACGATGCCGAGGAGCGGGCCGCGGCGGCCGACTTCTCAGCCGCGGAGCTGCCGATCGAGCCCTCCGAGCGCG
>DASSFS010000030.1:0-23018 GCA_035694165.1 Solirubrobacterales bacterium
CTGGAAGCCGACCACCAACGCGCTGATCTGCACCGGCGACGGCATCGCGATGGCCTACCGGGTCGGGGCGAAGCTGATGGACATGGAGATGATCCAGTACCACCCGACGACGCTGGCGGGCAAGGGCTTCCTGATCACCGAGGGCGCCCGCGGCGAGGGTGCGCACCTGCTCAACGCCAACGGCGAACGCTTCATGGAGAAGTACGCGCCGAACAAGATGGAGCTGGCCTCACGCGACGTCGTCTCCCGCGCCGAGCAGACCGAGATCAACGAGGGCCGTGGCTTCCCCGACGGCACGGTCGCGCTCGACATCACCGTGGTGCCGAAAAAGCGCGTGCACGAGGCGCTGCGCGAGATCGTCCTCGTCGGCCGTGACTTCGCCGGCGTCGACATCACCCGCGAACCGATCCACATCAAGCCGGGCAACCACTACACGATGGGCGGGGTCAAGACCGACGTCGACGGCCGCACCGACATCCCCGGCCTCTACTCGGCCGGCGAGACCGCCTGCGTCTCCGTCCACGGCGGCAACCGGCTCGGCGCCAACTCGCTGCTCGACACGCTGATCTTCGGCCGCCGCTCCGGCGCCGACGCGGCCGCCCGCGCCAAGCGGATCGAGGGCTCGCGGCCCTCGCGCAAGGTGCTCGAGGACGAGGAGGCGATGATCGCCGACGTCAACTCGCGTGAGAAGGGCTCCGGCCGTCGCGTCTCCGAGATCAAACTGGAGCTGGGCCAGACGATGGACGCCAAAGTCGCCGTCTTCCGCGACGAGGCGGGGATCCAGGAAGCGCTGGAGATCGTCAAGCGGCTGAAGGAGGAGGCGAAGTCGGCCTACATCGACGACCACGGCAGCATCTTCAACCAGGACCTGCTTGGCGCGATCGAGCTCGGGTACATGCTCGATAACGCCGAGTGCACCTGTGTCGCCGCGCTCGAGCGCAAAGAGAGCCGCGGCGCCCAGTACCGCACCGACTTCCCCGAGCGCAACGACGATGAGTGGCTCAAACACATCGACCTCGAGCAGACCGACGACGGGCCCGAGATCTCATACTCCGAGGTGACCATCACCCAGTGGGAACCGGAAGCGAGGACGTACTGATGGCCGACTACACGATCAAAGTCCGCAGGTTCCAGCCGGAGAGCGGCGAGGGGCCCTACTGGGAGCAGTTCAACGTCGACCTCGAGCCCTCGCTGTCGGTGCTCGACGCGCTGCTGCAGGCGAAGGACCGCGAGGACGGCTCGCTGGCCGTGCGCTGCTCCTGCCGGGCGGCGATCTGCGGCTCCTGCGGGATGAAGATCAACGGCCAGTCCGGGCTCGGCTGCAAGACCCAGATCGGCGAGGCGCAGGAACTGGCGGAAAAGAAAGCGAGCGCCGTCGGCGGCGACGTCAAGGGCGCCACCGTCGTGATCGAGCCGATGGGGAACATGCCGGTGATCAAGGACCTGGTCACCGACATGGAGTCGACCCACTGGACCAAGATCCGCCGCGTCACCCCGTGGCTGCTGCCCCACGGCGAGCCGCCCGAGCGCGAGTACGTCGTCGACCCGGAATCGATGCTCGACATCACCCAGTCGATGGCCTGCATCCAGTGCGGCGCCTGCGTCTCCTCCTGCCTCTCGATGGAAGCCGACCCGGACTTCATCGGCCCCGCGGCGCTGGCCAAGGCCTATCGCTTCGTCGGCGACCCGCGCGACGCCGAGACGGTCGAGCGCCTGCACGACCTGGCCGAGGACCCGCACGGTATCTACGACTGCACCCACTGCTTCAGCTGCGTCGACGCCTGCCCCAAGGACGTGGCGCCGATGGACCAGATCATGCGCCTGCGCCGCAAAGCCGGCGAGGAGGGGATCGAAGACCCCAACAGCGGTCACGACCACGAGATCGCCTTCGTCAAGATCATCGAGAAGAAGGGGACCCTGGACGAGTCGCTGCTGCTGCAGGAGTCCTTCGCGCCTGGCCTCAAAGGCAAGCTCAAACCGAGCAAACGGGCGATCAAGGAAATGCTGGGCTCGCTCCCGACCGCGATCCGCGGGATCAAAACGGGCAAGATGCGCTCGCTGCCGAAGCTGATCCCGGGCGTCCACCACAAGCTTCCCGACGGCGCCCAGGACGAGGTCAAAGCGATCTACGCCCACGCCGAGGCGCACAACGAGGAATTCAACCTGTACATCAAGGGCGAGGAGGACGTCGAACCCGAGCCCGACGAGCCGACCGACGCCGTGCTCGCCGCCGAGGCGAAGGCGGCCGAGGACACGGAGGGAGAGTCGTCATGAGCGACGGGCAGATCAAGGTCGCCTACTGGCCGGGCTGCGTCTCGCGCGGCTTCACCCCCGAGCTGCACGGCTCGATGGCATTCGTCGCCGAGAGGCTGGGGATCGAGCTGGTCACGCTCGACCGCGCCAACTGCTGCGGCGCCGGCGTCATCGCCGAGCACAACCAGGAGCTGGCCGACACGCTCAACGCCCGCACCTTCGCGCTCGCCCAGCAGACCGGGCTCTCGATGATGAACATCTGCTCGACCTGTCAAGGCGCGCAGTCCGAGTGTCAGCAGCGCCTCGACGCCGACTCGACCTACCGCGGCCACATCAACGAGGTGCTCTCCGGGCAGGGCCTCTCCTACGAGAAGTCCGCCGACGGCTCCTGGAACAACAAAAACTTCCTCTGGCTGCTGGTCGAGGACTACGGGCTGGACAAACTCGCCGCCCAGGTAAAGCGGCCGCTCTCCGGCCTCCGCGTCGGCCCCTTCTACGGCTGCTACATCGTGCGCCCGAAGGAGCGGCTCGGCTACGACGAGTTCCCCGACCGCGACGTCTATCTAGAGCAGGTGATCAAGGTCCTCGGCGGCGAGGTGGTCGAGTACGACGGCGCCCGCAAGTGCTGCGGCTTCCCGGTGATCACGATGAACCGCGAGACCTCGCTGAAACAGGCCGGGACCCACGTCGGCGACGCGATCGACGCCGGCGCCGACTGCCTCGTCACCCCCTGCCCGCTCTGCCACCTCAACCTCGACATGCAGCAGCCGGAGGCGGCCAAGGTCGTCAACCGTGACCTCGGGCTCGCCGTCCTGCACCTGCCGCAGCTGGTCGGCCTGGCGCTCGGCGCCGATCCGAAGCAGCTGGGGATGAGCAAGCACATTGCCTCGACCGGCTGGGTCGAGGAGCGCCTTTCCGCTGTTCCCGCCTGAACGCTGATGCCGCCCGCCTAGGGGCGAACTGTCGGTAAACAGAGCATTAGCTGAATGGCAACAACTGTGTTCCGTCCTGCGGCGAGGATGGCGCCGCAAATAGATCACGATTCCGCTCCATCCAGTCGCACCGGAGCGGACTAGGAGGACAGAACATGAAGAGGCATCGACGCCTGTTCGCGGCCACGGCCGGAGCAGCGCTCGCATCCCTGGCACTGCTTGCACCAGCGGTCCAGGCAGCACCACCCGCAGCGCCCTACCAGGACTTCGCGGGCTGCCCGAGTCCGACTGAAGACGAATTCGTCGCCACCTGCCTGAAGTTTGAGTTCACGGGCGGCCACTTCGAGCTGGGCAAACGAGATGTGCCGGTCACCAATCCCATCGTCCTTCGGGGGGGACAGAAATCGATTACCGGTGAGTTCGCGGGGAACAGCGAAGCAGGAATCGTTCCCGTGCAGCAGCCAGTACCGGGTGGCCTGATCGGTCTCACCGGCTACCAGTGGCTCGACGAACTGCTGGATCAGCCCCAGCTGAAGCTGTACGCGACGGTGGAGCTTGCAGGGCAGCCGGGCAACCTGCTGCAGGAAGCCCTCCCGCTGCCGGTCAAGGTGCACCTCCAGAACCCGGTGCTCGGCAGCAATTGCTACGTAGGGTCGGACGCGAATCCTCTGATGCTCAATCTGGCCCTGACGAAAGAACCCGATTTCAATCCGGATCCTGCACGTCCCAGTGTCGAAAGGTTCACCGGCGGGAGCGTTGCCGACAGCGCCTACGCCGTGCCGGGAGCAAGCGGCTGCCAGCTTGAACTGGGCCCGTTCCAGGTCCCGATCAGCAAAGCGGTGAACTCTGCCTACGGCCTGCCCGCTGCGGCGGGAACGAGTGAGGCGGCCCTGGACTTCGACCTCTCGCTGGTCAGTCCGGCAATCGTCTATCCGTAGGACAGACGCATCGCAGTAAGCAGCGCTCAGGGAAGGCCGGGGATGAACTCCCGGCCTTCCCTGTTCCTCTTTTGCGGAGCTGCGTAAGCGAGCAGCTCTCGATTCAGGACCGTGAGGACGTGTCTCGCGGCTTGCCCTGATGACCCTTGGCGTAGGCGCAGCGGAAGTTCTCCGGCCTGCTCACCGGCACGCCACCGGCAAAGCCGCCGTTGCCGTGATTGTCGTAGACGGTGATGTAGTTGAGCGTCTCGGGCGCGGGGTCGGCGGGCATCGGCACCGGGTCGGGCTCGCGGATGTTGCCCACGCCTTTCGAGCCGGGCGTCACGCCCTCCGAGCCGGCGGCCCGCGACCCGGCATCGGTCGTGAAGAGATCGCTGGTCATCTCCCGTTCGTCCTTGATGCCTTCGCTCGGGTTGGGGAATTCGGTCGTGCCAGAGGTTCCCGGGTCGTCGTCGATCGTGCTCTTCAAGCCGACCTTGCGGGCGGCGCCGATCAGCTGGGCGGCGCTCGGCAGCCAACCCCCTTCCTTGACGCATTTCTGGGTCGCGTAGAAGAAGTCGTTTTTGCCGGCCTCCTGAGGGGGCACGCGATAGGTCGTGCTTTCCAGGCACCAGGTGCCGAGGTCGATCGCGTTGGAGACGGGACAGCGCGAGGTGAGCGTGCTGCGAGTGGCGCCGCCGAGCTTCCTTGCGCTCTTGGCTCGGGGGACGTTGGGCAGCGCCGCCAGGGGAATTTTCCCCTTCGCATCGAGCCGTAGAAGCCCGTGCGGACGCAGGCCCTGATCTCCCTTCCCTTTGCTCTCCGCGAAGCCGGCCATCGAGAAGACCAAGGCCGCGAGCGACAGCACCAGGGCGGCGCCGGCAAGTACCAGTGGCAGCTGGTCGCGGGAAGAAGTTGAAGCGGGATGCTGTTTCAAGCTCATTGCTGTGGTCTCCTCGGGGTGGTTTGAACCGCGTAGGCGAATTGGCTGGGTCGGCGACGAGGGCCGGCGAGGGTGGCGCCGGCCACCGCCGCCAAAAGGATCAGGATCGGCAGATAGAGAACGAGGGACGGGCCGCCGTTCCCCCTTGCGGGCTCGAGCAGGGCCGGTCGCGCCAGGGACGGACGCACCGCAACCATGTGGTGGGCGACGTCGAAGGCGGCCTCCTCTTCTTCCTCCGGCTCGGGCGAGAACGCCGGCTGCGTGACCGGGGACGTTCCGCTCGGCGGCGTCGTCTGCACCGCCGGCGGAGGCGGAGGCGGGACGATCGCGATCACCGGAGTCAGGACCGGGGCCGGGGTGAAGAAGGTCGGCGCCACCGGGGGTTGTGGCAAAGGAGTGTGCGCGGCGGGAGGAGATATCGGACTCTGCCCGGGCGGGGGTGGCGGGGGCAGGGAGTCCGTCCCCGAGGTGAAGGTTGGAGAGGAGCTGGTAGGCAGCGGAGCGACCGGGGCGGGAATCTGCGGCTGGGCCGGGGCGAGCCCGGTCAGAGGCACCGTTCCGCACGGTCGCTGCACGCTGCCTTTCTGCACGGTCACCTGGCTCGAGTAGGCGAGGTCGCCCGCTTGAACGGTGACAGTGGTAGTGCCGGCGTTGAAAGCGCAGAGCAGGCCCGAGCTCGAGTCCGGAACGGGCCTGCCGCTCGCGTTCAGGAAAACCGCGCGGGCGTTGGTCGAGAGGGGATCGACCCGAACGAAATCGGCGATGTCGGGCCGCGAGGACGTGAAGCTGTACCTGGGGAGGATCTCGGAGGAGCAGGTCGGGCTGTTGATGCACCGGGCGGGAATCTGCACGTAGGCGTCCGGGCTGACGTTGTCGCAGAGTTTCGGCGCGAAGTTCCCAGCGCAGCTGATGCCCGCGTTCGGCCGCCGGGCCAGCGCCTGGAAGAGGGCCGGCTGGCTGCGCCTGAGCAAGGTCCCATCGAGGGCGTCGATCGCCAGCGACCCGATACTGGGGATGAGGTCGGTGCTCACGGGCGCGATATTCGTCGCCCCGTCCCGCGCTTCGGCGTCGACGAAGGCGAGCAGAAACCCGCTGGCAGGGACGTACTGGTTCCGTGCCGTCTGCGGGATCGGCGTGTATCCCAGCGTTCCCGTGCCGAAGGTCGGGATCGACGCTTTCCCCCAACTCAGCGTCGCCTTCAGGTTTCTGTCCGCTTTGAAGAAGTAGGCCGAGGCCGAGGCGGGCGAGAGCGGCTGGCAGGAGGCGTTCGCGCCGGTGACGAGCAGCTGCCGCAGCGGGGCGTCGCCGCCCGCCGGCTGGTTTCCGACGACGATCGCCGGACGGGGCGGGCTCGCGGCCTTCGCGCCCGCGAGCTGATCGGCGAGCCAGCACTGACTTTCGGTGCTCAGCGGGGCGACGGAGTAGTCGAGGACGATCACCCGAACCGGGCCACCGGGGCCGCTGGAGTCGAACGCGTAGGAGTAGTTGCCTTTCGCCCGGTCGCCGCTGGCGAGCGGTGCGATGTCCGGCGGTGGCGACGCCGTTCCAAGCGGCGCCGGGAAGCCAGCGAAGCTGGCGCCGAAGGCGGCCAGCGAAGATTCGAAGCGATCGGTGCCAGAGGGCGCCGCGTACACCGGCAGCGGGCCCGCATTGGAGCCGAGCCGGCGAGCGTAGGCAGCCTCCTCTTCGCCGAAGGCAGCGCGGCCGAGACCGGCCGCGCTGTCGGCGACGCTCGACCCGGTGTAGAGAAAGGCACGCAACCCCTGGGGCCGCATCGTCGCGGCCGTGCCGATGCCCGCCCGCAGCCAGACGTCGGGACCGATTCCGGTTCCGGCCAGGTCGGCGCAGGGCGAGGCGCAGGCGGCGCCGCCGCCAATGGCGAAGGTGGCCTGATCGCCCGGGATCGAGATCGGGACGGTCGAGGCGTTTGCGGGCGGGGCGGCGTCCGAGCCATAGCGCAGTGCGGTGCCGCTCTGAAGCCCTTCGCGCATGAACGGGCCAAAATCGGCGTTCGCGATTTCGCCGGTGTTTCCTCCCACGGCCCAGCCGCTGCTGCCGTCCGGGCTGATCAACAGGGCCAGCACGGCGTCGGGCACGCGGGGCAGGTCGAAGGCCTGGCCCTGCACCAGCCCGGCAGGCGCCCCGTAGGATTGCCGCTGCTCGTCGCGCCACCCGTTCGCCGTCTGACGAACCAGGAAACCGTTCTTCGGCAGCGGATAGGGATGGGTCAGCAGGGGCGCTCCGGCGGGGGGAGCGGCCTGGGCTTCGTCGGTGGACCGCTCACCCAGAAACGTCGAGCCTCCGATCGGATTGCCCTCGACCGAGAGGAGCACCCGCAGCTCGCCGCCTTCGCGGATCGCCGCAACCGCCACCGGGTAGCCCAGCGGCGTCCCGGAGATCTCGCGCCACGGTGCGCCCGGCGCCTCGCGCGCGATCACGCCGCCGGTGGCACCGACGACGACGGCGCCGCCGTCGGGCAGGCCGGCCACCCGCCGTGGCGCGACGGTTCCCGAGCCCCGTTCTGCCTCTTCCAGCACTTTGGGCGCTTCCACGTCGACTCGCCAGCCCGATCCGTCGTTGACGAGCAGGCCGCCGACGTAGGCGATCGAAGGCCCCGGCGCGGGCACCACCAGCGAGTAGGTGGCGAGCGCTTCGCGGCCGGCGAAGGCGATCGAGGTGATGTTGACTTCTGGGTTGACCCCGGAAGGCAGCGGCTCCTGGGTCCAGCGACGCCCGTAGCGCAGCAGCAGTCCCTGCTTGCCGACGGCGTAACCGCGGACGGGATCGGCCGGATCGAAGGCGATGCCGGTGAAGTTGCCGCGGATCAGGCTCGGCGGCGCTCCCGGGTCGGGTTCCCAGAGGCCCGTGGAGGCGCGCCAAAGCCACATCGCCCCTTCGTCGCCCACAGCGAAGGCGAGGCTGGGCCGGGGCCAGGCCACCGCACGGAGATCGGGCGTCGCCCGCTTCCCGTCGCCACTCAGCAGCGGCTCGGGCTGCCAGCCCTGGCCGGACAGGTAACGGGCGATCTGGCCCCGGTCGCCGACCGCGAGCGCCTGCGAGTCGAGGGCAGCGACGGGGGCTCCGGGCTCCGGCGCAATCGCGGTCAGCGGTCGGCGGAAGGGGACCGGCCAGGGCTGCAGGCCCGATGGCACCGGGACCCGGGTGAGGCGGTAGGACGGGCCGAGCCAGCCCTGGTCCGGCGCGCTCAGCGCGGCGCCGGCCGAACCGCCGCCGTTGCCGGCGAGCGGGATCCGGGCGAACCCGCCGCCTTCGAAGATCAGCATCGCGCCCTGGCCGACGCCGGTGATCGCGCGGGTGCCGAACTGTTCGCCGGGCCCCGGCGGCCAGGCGAAGCTGCGGCCTTCGCCGGAGGACAGGTCGGAGCCGAGGGGAGCGGTGCATATCGCCGCCGCCGAGCCCGCCAGATCGCACCACGAGCCGGTGATCGCTGCTTCGTCGGCGTCGTAGTAGAAGGTGGCGTCGCTCTTCGTGCCGCCGCTGCAGAGATTCCCGTTTTTCTCGCCTGCCGAGGCGCCAACGCAGACCGTCGCGTCGAACCAGATGCCCTCGGAGGTGACCGTGAGAGATTGGCCTCTCTCGCGGGGAGTGGTTCTGACCACCACGCCCGGCGCGGGTTTGCTTTCTTCTTTCGAGAGGAACGTGCCGGGGGCGCCGCCCAGCGGCTGCTCGCGCCATTCTCCCGACTCCGCTTCCCGGCGCAGGAGCACGACCCGCCCGCCCCTTTCCTGGAGGTTGGTCTGCCTGGCCAGCAGCCAGGCGTCGTCACCCGGGCCGGCGGCATCGATCGCCAGCACGTTGAAGCCGCCGGTCAACCCTTTGCAGTCCGGCGGCACCGACATCAGGCAGATCCGCTCACGGGCCCAGTCGCTCCCGTCGTAGTGCAGCACGCTCGCGTTCGTCCCCGCGCCGGGCGATGGAACGACGAAGACGCCGGTCCCACCGCCGGCTTCGTCGACTGCCGCCAGCTTCACGAAGTTCTCCGCGAACAGTTCCTCTTTCGCTTCCAGGATCGGCGCTTCAGGCGCGGGAACGGCTCGAAGCTGTCCCCCCGGATCGCGCACGATCAGGATTTTTTCCCCCGCCCCGGCCCCCACCGAGGCGAGCGTCGCGACGCCGCCGGACGGGGTGGCGTCGCCGGCGAGCGCGATCCTGGGAATGCTGCGGGAGGAGAGAGGGACGGGTTGCCCTTTCGAATCGACCGGGTCGGCCACCCGCTCCCAGCCGGTCGCTTCGGTGTAGCGAACGAAGCTGGTGCGTTCCCGGCTCGCCGTCCCCACGCCCCAGACCTCCCCGGGCGCCTCGAGCGGCGAGGCGCCGAAGAGCTGTTCGACCCCGGCCGCAGTCGTGCTCAGCACCGGTTCGGCGACGAGCTGGCCGCCAGCGGTCGCCGCCGCGGACGGCCCCGGCCTTCCCCAGGCAACGCTGATGCTCAGCAGCGCGGCGAAAAAGGCCAGGGCGAAGAAACGCCTGCTGGCGATCGGCCGCGAACCCGGCATGCCGCTCATTTGCCAGACCGCCTTCCGGCCGCGCGCACCTTGAACTTGAGATCCGTGGGCCACCGCTTCGGGTCGAGGCGGAGCCGGAGGCGATGGCGCCCCCTGTCCATGGTCAGGCTGGGGGTCTTGGCGACGGTTCGCCCGCCGCGCTTCGCGAGCAGCTGCACGTGGGCCCTCGTGCGCAAAGTGAAGGAGAGCTGCAGGATCGTCCCGTCGACCACCCGCTGTTTGACCTTGAAGGCGATCGGCCTCGCGGGCTTCGGCGGCTTCGGCCGTTTTTCGATCGGCGGCAGTTCGGGATTGACGCCCGCCGCGAGCTCTCCCGAATCGTCCACCGGAATGCCCACCGGGGGGATCGACCGGCAGCTGTTGTCGCAGGGGCGGGAGGAGATCAGCTGGTGCATCGCCGGATCGGTGTCCTGGGGGAGCGAGCCGCCGAGGTGGAAGAGCCAGCCCATGCTGGTCGCCATCCAGCACTGCCCGGCCGCCGGGCAGGCGATCGGGCCGGCGAACCCCTTGTTGTTGAGTTCTTCGGAAGAGGCCGGCAGCGCTACTTCCGGTCCGACGCTGCCATCGCCGCGGATGCTGATGAGCCGAGCCCGGCCGCCATACGTCGGACTGCAGAAGTCGTCTACATGGCAGAGGCCAACCCAAACCCGGTCGCTGCCGGGTTCGGCAGCCACTCCCTCGACGCTGTCTTTTTCTTTCAGGAGCGGAGGATCCGGCTGGGTCAGGGGGATCTGGACGAATCCCCCACCCGCGTAGTGAAAGGCGGTCAGTCCTTCTGGACGGTCGGAGCCGGCGAGCGCCCAGAGTTCGCTGCCGTCGGCGGTGAAGCGCAGCCCGCCGAAAACCGTGTCTGCGCTCGCCCCAGGGCCATAGGTGGGAAAGAGCGGAACGAACGGCTGCGCGGAAGACGGCTCGATGCGGTGGATCAGCGACGACTCGGTCTCTCCGGGCGCCTGGTCGCCTTCGTCGACGCGGACGCTCTCGAACAGCCCTCCCTGGAAGAAGACGAGGTCTTCAACGGAACGGCCCGGGTCGGACAGCTCCGGCTCGGCCTCGGTCAGCGACGGGATCGACGTCAGCGAAGCGCCGTCCCAGTGCAGGTGGAAGGCACCGACGTTGGGGTCGCCGGGCAGCCTTTCGCCGGCGAACCAGCAGTCGCTGGGGCCGGCGCAGGCGGCGGCGCTCATCGGCAGGTAGGTCTCAGCCGTGCCGAAGGGCTCGGCATGGGAGGCCACGACCTGGCCGTCCCGGAAGTGGCAGAGGGTGCGGCGCTGTTCCAGCCTTTCGTCCTCGACGCCCTCCTGTTTGGTCGCGTAATCGGAGACGGTCCAGAACTCGGTCGGACCAGTCCAGACGATCCGCCCGTCGTGACCACCGCAGACGGTGGAATAGAGATGCCAGCCGATCCCGTCGTAGGCGTAGACGCCGGCGGGCATGCCCTCGTTGCCCGCGGTGATCAGAACGCCACGGTTGGGCGCCCAGAACTCGATGTCGCCGACCGGCCCGAGGGGGACGGGGACGCCGATCCCGGCGGCGGTCGGCTGCTCGGAGTGCCATTCGGCCGCGGCCGCGGGAGCGCCGGGCGCCGCCGCGACGATTGCCAGCACGATCGCCAACTGGGCGATGACCGTCGCGCGCCTCATCTCCGCTCGGCCTCCGATGCTCGGTGGACCCGGAAACGCGCGGGCAACTCGTCGCGCAGCTGCTCGCGGCCAGGCGCGGCGAAGGAGACGCGGATGCTTGCCGAGAGGCCGGCCCGAGCCCGGGCCATCGCGCGCAGGCGCGGCGGCAACCGCAGGTCGAGCCTGAGGACGCGCGCCGAACGGGACCGGCTGCGGCCCGCGGTGACGTCACGAGCCAGCAGGCGCGGGCCGAGCTGGGCGCTCGCCTTAGCCCGCAGGGTCCCCGCCCCGGGGACCGAGGCGATCACACGCACGGTGCCGTCGGGGCGGGAAACCGCCCTCGTCGCAAGGCGCCAGCGAGGTCGGACGACGAGGCGCGAAGGCTGCGCGGGGACGGCGCTCGAGCCGACCGGCGAAGGGAGGGTCGACTCGACGACGAAAACGTCGTTGCCTTCGTTCGCGTCCCCCGCGACCAGGTTGTGGGCGCGGGAGACGAAGGCGAGCATCCGACCGTCCGCGGAGTAGGAGGGCGCCGAGGCGCCGCCGCCGAGGGAGACGTCGGCTTCCGGCCCCGGCGTCACCCGCTCGATCGTCTCGCTGCCGAGGTCGATCTGGTAGAGCTCGGTCGACTGCAGCCCGGCCGGCTGGGCGCTGACCAAGGTCGGAGGAGCAAGCGGAAAGAAACGGCGGCTCGTCGTGTAGGCGATTCGCCGGCCGTCCGGGGAGATCCCGAGATCGGCGATTGGCGCAAGGAAGGGAGCGTAGGCTGGATTGCTGAACACGCTCTGCAGCGGAAGCTCCGGGGCAGGATTGGTCCAGCGGGTCAGCTGGCGCATCGCCTCCCGGCGGCTCAGGCCCGGTTTCATGTCGACGAGGAAGACGTCGGCCCTTTCCTCCGGATCGCCGAGCAGGGCGACGAGCTCACCGTCGGCGCTCAGCCGGGGAGCGGCGCTGCCCTGGCTCAGCCAGCCTTGGGCAGCGACGTCGCCGATGCGCTCGAAGAGGTTGAAGGGGCCCTGGCAGGCAGGATCCGCCAGGGTGCCGTCCCGCGGGCAGCCGGGGGCGATCGGATCGCCCCCTCCCACGACCCTCCGGGTCGGCGGCCGGTCGGCTGCGCTGGGGACGCGCCGCCACAGCGGCTCGTTGTAAGGAGAGCCGAGCGCTTTGACGCTGGCAGCCTCATCGCTCAGCATCGGCGCCTGTTCGTCGATGTGTTCTCCTAGCCAGGCGACGGTCGTGCCGTCGGCGCTGAGGGCGGCACCGCTCGCGTCGTAGACGGCCCCCGCCTCGACCGGGGCCTCCGTCATCCCGGTCACGGGATCTCTGCGCGTGCTGATCAGAATCGTGCTGTCGGTTGCGAGATCGCGGAGCGCGACCTGCTCCGGCGGCGTCTCGGCCCCGCCCGCCGCGCCGGTCAGGTCCGACCTCGCGTTCACCACGAAGGCGACCCGGCGCCCGTCGGCGCTGAGGGCGATGCCGACACCGGCGAGCGAGCCGTCGTTGCTCGAATAGGAGAGCCCGCAGGGAACGGGCGAAGCGGCGGGGTTGCAGCCGTCGCGGGCTGAGGCGATCTCGTAGGCGGGCGGCGCATGCGCCATGTCGGCCACGTAGACATCGCTGTCTTTGGGTGCCACGGCGGGCGGCTGCGGGTCGTCGGCGGTCGGGTCGAGGCTGGCGGCGGTAGTGAAGGCGACGTAGCGGCCGTCGGCGGAGATCGAGGGCCCACCGCCGGCTTCGGCGCCCACCCTCTCGGCGACCAGGCGCATACCGCCGCCTGCCAGCTCCCTGCGGAAGATCGCGCTCCTTCCCCCGATCGTCGCCCTGAAGGTGACGAAGCGGCCATCAGCGGAGATCGCGGGTTCAGAAGCTGCGCCGGCCTGCTCTCTGCCGCTCTTCGAGACGAGCTCGATCGGGCCGAACTCGGCGGCGGCGGTCGCGGGCACGCCGACGCTCAGCGCCGCGGCCAGCGACCCGCCGAGGATCGCGCGGCGCCAGCTCACCGGACCACGACCTCGATCAGCTGGGTGAGCGTGTTGCGGGTGCGGTCGCGAGCGCGGACCCGGATCGTGTAACGACCCGCGCCGGCATAGAGGTGGCGGAAGCGAGCGCCGCCGCGCACCCCCTCCCCGTCCCCGAACCTGACCCGGGTCGCCCGGGCCATGAGCCCCGAGTGGGCGTCCCTCAACTTCAGGGCGACGATGCCCCGGTCTCGCTGCACCCGGACCCGCAGGCGCGGGGGACGATCGTCGACCCTCAGCTTGACGGGCCGAGTCAGAACGTCCTGGCCGAGCCGGTCCGTCGCCATCACCTGGACCCGGCGCACGCCGCTGCCGAGCAGCGCCGGGGGAGGCGTGATCTTCCTGCGGGTCAGCCCCGCCCTGACCACGCGCCCGTCGAGGAGCAGGGCGTAGCGGACGCCGCCGATGACGCTCGGCGCAACCGGCCAGCGGACCTTCGCGCGCCGCGGGGGCACCCAGCGCTTGGGCACCGTCGGCCTGAATCTCGCCGGTGGCGCGGCGACGCGATCGGCCACGATCGCGAAGCGGCCGGACTCGCCCTGGCGGAAGGCGAGGAGCGCGTCTCCCGAACCCGAGCCGCCGCCGAGAAGCTGCGAGATCTGGCCACCGAGCGGCCCGTAGAGCAGACCGGTCTGCGAGCCACCGAGCGGGAACTCCTGGCGAACGGCGACGGTCGGCGACCCAATCTCGTCAAGCGCTTCGTAGGCGACGATCCCGCCGCCCTCGGGATCGACGGCCGCGACAACAGCCGTTCCCGGCTCGGCGATCGGCCCGGCCGACTCCTGCGAGGCCTGCAAGCGGCCTTCCTCGTCGACCCCCACCAACCGCACGACCGAACCGGCTGAAAATGCCAGGCGCAACGAACCGTCGCCGCCGCCCTCGTCGCTTGCGGCGACGGCCGGCGGGCCGATCGGGGCAGCGCCACTCCCTCCTCCGTCGGCCGGTTCCGGCCCAACCGGCTCTCCCCCCTCGGTGGAGTAGCTCGAGCCGAGGCTGGTCATGAAGACGCGCTGACCGCGCAGGGGAGAGCCCGGGGCGCCATCGACGCGGACCGCCACCCGCGCCATGTCGAACCCGGTGACGTCGAGGCCGAGCGCCGTCGCGTCGTCCGTCACCGGCCGGCCCTCCCAGGCCTCGGGACTGGCCGCATATACGGGCCCGAGCGTCGTGCCCGTGACCCGCCGGACGAGGATCCTCGCGACCCCGGTCAGGTCGGGCTCCTGCCAGGCGACCACCGCCCGGCCGGTGGAGCCGACCGCGACCTCGGGGCCGTTGGTCTCTCCCGGCGGCCGCATCGAGGCGGCCGGGAAGCGGTTGACCGGACCCAGTCGCGACCACCTGTCGCCTTCGAGACGCGCGACCCTGACGTCGGCCATCACGTCCCCGGGGCGGAGCGGGACCGAGTTGGTGAACTGGCCGGGCACCCCGAAGATCAGGGTGACGACTCGGTAGGCGACAACCGCCTTGCCAGGCGCGGAGCCGGCCAGCGAGGGGTCGACGCCGGCGCCATCGCCGACGTTCGGGTCGACGAGCAGGGACGGCCCGAATCCCTTCGCGCCCGGACCGAGCGAGGCGGAGAGCAGCCCGCTCCTCGACGCCCCGTCGACCGTCGCGACGGGGGTCACCCAGACGACCAGGAGCCTGCCGTTCCTCCCCGCCGCGATCCGCGGCTGGGAGGCTTCGAAGGGCCGATCCCAGTCGACCTGCATCGGCGCGCTCCAGCTTCCGTTGTCGTAGCGGGAGGCGAAGACGTGCGCCACGCCTGCGACGGATTTCGTGTAGACGAGGCCTCCGGTGCCATCGGGGGCCATCGCCACGTCTCCGACGCTGAGACCCTCGGTGCTCGGCCCGTCGATCGTCGTCGGTGGCAGGATCACGGCGGCGGCGGGGGTCCCGCCCAAGAGGGAAAATCCCGCAACGGTCATCGCCGTGATCAGGCCACAGAGGATTCGTGCCGCCCGCGGGCGGGGATCAATCGAAGGCTTCCGCACCTCGATCGGTCAGCGGTCCGGCTTGCGTCTTTGAGCCACCATTCGAGATGGATCTTGGCGCCCTGGGAGGTTCGGATGTGAACATAATGAAAACACCAAAACCTTAAAATCACTATCCAAACATGCCTTGCTCCCCGGCCAGGGGAGCAAGGCATGCGCTCCTAGAGTTTCCCGGCCGCGAATTCGGCCGCGTCCTGGACGCTGTTCTCGGACCCGGGACCGCCGAGGGTCGGCAGCGGCGCGTACCACTTGTTGCCGAGATCCTGCTGCCCGAGACCTGCGCCAGCCGGGACCACGTAGTTCTTGATGTAGTCCTCGACGATGGCAGAAGTGTTTCCCGGGTTTTCAATCGGGGTCTTCGAGTAGTCGCTCCAACCAACCATGTAGGTCAGCGTGCAGAGCGGGTAGTTGGCGCCTCCGACCGTCGGGTTGGCCCAGAAGACCGCCGACCAGTCGACGCCTTCTCCGGCCGTGGGGTCCATCGAGTCGCTCTGGCCTCTTTTCGGCACGGTGTATTTCGCGTTTGCGCAGTTGGCGCCTTCGCCCGATTCCGGGCCGGCGTAGATTTTGATGAGGGGCCCACCGTTCTGGAGAGCGACCTCCTCCACCGCCGCACCGCCTTTCTTGGCATCGGGAAGCGCCGCATAGCCGATCGAGCTGTCGGTTTCTTCGACTTTTGCGACCATGCCGCTGGTGGGCAGGACTTCCGTGCCCCCTGCGCATTTCGGCCACTCGATGTTGGGGTTGACCCCCGGCGATTTGATCGGCATCAGGTCCGCCCAGGTGATACCCGGGCTAGCGACACCAGCCGTTTCACAGGGCGGAGGCGTGCCTGCGGCCGTTTTGTCCACCACGTCCAAGTAGTTCTTGAGGTGGAAGGTGGTGCCGGAGCCGTCCGTGCGCACCACGCGCTTGATTTTATTGCTGCACGCGCCCCCAACTTTGGCTTCGATCTGCGAGAACTGGCTCCATTCGGTGATTTCAGTCCCGCCGAACACCTGGGTCAGCTCCGCGCTGGTGATGCCTTTGCCGGCTTTGAACACGCAGTTTTCCGGCAGGTTGACGATCACCGCGATCGCGGTCTGGGTGACCGGGACGACGATCGGGTTGGCGCCGGTCGCTTTGCCGCCGGTGGTCGCGCTTTCGGCATTTTCTATCTGCGCTGCGGTCGGGGCCACGGTGGTGCCGATGAAGCCGATCCTTTTGTTGATCGTCCCTGCGCCCGTAAACCGGAACGCGAACAGTCCCGCACCGCTGCCGGTCGAGCCGTAGGTCACCGACGGTGGGCTGGCTTTGCCTTCGCACTGTTTGAAGTAGCCGTCCCCGAGGCCTTTTGCCTGCGGCAGGTTCGCCTGTTCGTAGTACGCCGGATCGGCGGGGTTGGATTCGACTTTCCGGCCGGTCCATATTTCCTGGGCACTTTTCTGAACCGCGGTGCCTGTGCCGACGATCTTGGTCCCTTCAGGCACGCACGCCGTTTCCGCCAGAGCGCTGCTGGCGCCGACACCGCCCACGGCCATGACCGCGGCGACAGCCGTCATGAGAGGGGCATGGCGGATAACCGCCTTCGCCGACATCTGCTTGAAGCTGAACATGGGCTCCTCCTATGGACGGGTTATGAGCTGGCTATTTGCAAATGCCCCTCCTCGAGAGGGAGAACGAAGCCGCCGCCGGAGACCGGCGGCGGCTTCGGATTTCCACCCCCCGGTGGAAAGGCAATGCATCAGAAGAACTTCCCCCAGAAGCCAGGCGGCAGCAGCAAGAGATCGGTCCCCGGACGCTGGGCCTTGCCTTTCGACCCTTTGCCGTTTCGCCGATTCCCGTTTTTGACTTTCACGCACCGAGCTTTGCCTTTGACCTTTTTCTTCTTGAAGCCTTTTTTGCATTTGAGCGGCTTCGGCTTCGGGTCTTCGCCTTTGGGGCAGAGCGATGGATCGGTCGCGCAAGTCCGCGGCGGTGGCAACGTCGCGATGATCGGGGCGAAGCTCGCCGTCACCGATTTGGCTGCGTTCATGCCGACCGTGCAGCTGCCGGTGCCCGAGCAGTCCCCACCCCATCCGGCGAAGGTAGAGCCAGCCGCCGCGGCGGCGGTCAGAGTCACGGTGGTTCCTTCGTCGTATTCCTCAGCGCAGTCGGCGCCGCAGTCGATGCCGGGGCCGGTCACGGTGCCACCGCCGATGCCCGACTTCGCCACCGAGAGTTTGAATTTGGCCTGAGGCTCGGCGTCGAATTTGGCATTGACCGATTTGGCGGCGCTCATCGTCACTTTGCATTTTTTGCCACCTTCCTCTTCGCTTCCGCAGCCAGTCCAGCCTTTGAAGTCGGAGCCGACGCCCGCCGCCTGCGTCAAGGTCACCACCGTGTTCTGGTCGTATTCCTGAGCGCAGTCGACGCCGCAGTTGATTCCCGTCCCGGTCACGGTGCCGGTGCCGGTTCCCGATTTGGTCACCGCGAGGTTGAATTTCGGCGCGACAGCGGTATCGAATTTCGCCTCGACCGATTTGGCGGCGCTCATCGTCACTTTGCAGTTGCCGGCTTCGATGCTGTCGCAGCCGGTCCAGCCTTTGAATTCGGAGCCGACGGCGGCGGACTGTTCGAGGGTGACGGCGGTGCCACTGTCGTATTCCTCGTCACAATCAACGCCGCAGTTGACGCCGGCGGGGGAGCTGGTCACGGTGCCGGTGCCGGTTCCCGATGTGGTCACCGCGAGGTTGAATTTGGCTGGGGCCTCCGCGACGACGAGCCTCTTCGATTTGGCGGCGAAGTTCGTGCCGATGCCGGCGACCAGGGACGTCTTCATGTTGAGCCGGATCGTGTAAGTCCCTTCCTCCGCGAAGACGTGATCGAGCTCCAGCGCCGGCGGCGAGCCGGGCGGGTGCAGGGTTTCGGTCCCGCCGCCGGGACCTTCGACCTTCCAGGTCAGGTCCTCGAGGGTCTCGCCTCCCAGTTCCGAGTCGCCGGCGTCGAGGGTGACGGTCGCGCCCTCCGGGACGTTCGTGACGTCGGCGCCGCCCTCGTCCTTCAGCCCGATCGCCGCTGCCGGCATCGGGCATTCGGTGCCGCCCGGGCCGAATCGGAACACGTTGGGGCCAAAGGAGGGAAGGCCGCTTTCGGTTTCGACGAATTCTCCCTGGTCGAGGACGACGAGATCCTGGCCGACGGTGCCCAGCGCCGCGCCGCTGGTCTGGATCAGGCAGTCGCCTTCTACGCCGGCGACCCCAAGGAGCTCGCCGTAGACGACCGAGGTGGCTTCGTCCTCGAGCGAGAAACCGCGAACGGGGAGATTCCCGGGGCTGCTCAGGGTGCTCGTTCCGAATATCACCTTGTAATAGAGCGTCTGGTCGCCATCGGCGGCTGAGGAGATCGCAACCTGGGGGCCCAGGCCGGCGCTGGGGAAGAGGGTTGCATCGGTGATAAGCCGCTGGCCAACCGAGAAGGGCCAGCTCTCGCTCACGGCCGCCTCGGCGAACCCCGGCAGCGGCGCCAGGGTGGGTGGGGTGAACCCGGCGGGAAGGGTGTAGGCGCGGGTGCCGTTTGCCGCAGCGTCAGTGTTGTCGGTGACGATGTAGGTGACTCCGTCGTCACCGACGGCGAAGCCGCGAAAACTTGGGGTTTCGTTGATCGTCGTCCCGGTTTCGACGTAGCGAGGACCCGGAGTGCCGTTCGAGCCGATCCTCTGCAGGACGTAGTCACCGTCGCGGTTTTCAGCCGAGATCACCAGATCGCCGTTGCTCGGGTCGACCGCGATTTCCTGCGGTTCGAGCAGGGTTTCGGCTCCGTTCAGCGGCGGAACCGGGAGCTCGGGGACCGGGGCTGGGACCAGCGCTCCGCTGGACGGCTCGGTCGAGTAGGCGAGGACCTTCAGAGCGGCGGCTTTGCCGGGCTCGCCGCTGTCGACTTCAAGCGCGGCCTGGAGCAGGTAGAAGCGGTTCAGGCTGGGGTCGACCGCGATCCCGATGAAGAAGCTCCCGAGTTCGCCGCCCGCCGGACGCGGGAACGCAACGGAGCCCAGCGGGTCGCCAGTGTCCGAGAACTTCTGAACCCGGTATTCGGCGAGGTCCGGGGAGAGGTCGCCGATGAAGACGCTGCCGTCGGTCGAATCGACCCCGAACGAAAGGGGGTTGTGGAGTTCACCCGACTCGAAGCCCCAACTGAGCGGCCAGGCTTCCTGCTGGCCGGACACGGCCGCCGTCGCCTCCGCCGGCCGCGCCACCGCGGCGATCGCAGCGATCGCGATCAGCGCGATCAGCATGATCCGAGGTCGGAAAACACCGAAACCCAATGGCTGCGTCAAGCTCATCCTCTCCTCCGTCGTGATCGAACCCGGGGCATCCTGGCGGGTCGCCGTGGCGGAGTTGTGAACATAAAGAGAACTCACAGTGACGCGCCGCTGCCAAACACAAAGGGGCCGGGCCGTACGCCCGGCCCCTCTTGCTGCATAGCGATCAGAGTGGACGCTCGAAGCGACCTTCGGATCGCCGTCGATCCTGCGTCCTAGAGTTTCCCGGCGGCGAATTCAGCCGCGTCCTGGACGTTGTTGTCGGACCCGACGCCACCAAGAATCGGCAGCGGCGCGTACCAGTTGTTGACGAGGTCTTTCTGCCCGAAACCAGCGGCGGTCGAAACCACGTAGTTCTTGATGTAGTCCTCGACGATGCTCGAGGTGTTGCCCGGGTTTTCGATCGGGGTCTTGGTGTAGTCGCTCCACCCGATCACGTAGGTCAGCGTGCAGAGCGGGTAGTTGCCGCCGCCGATCGTCGGGTTGGCCCCGAAGGTCCCCGACCAGTTGACGCTTTCGCCTTTTTCGGCTTCCATCGAGTCGCTCTGGCCTTTTTTCGGCACGTCGTATTTCGCGTTTTCGCAATTGGCGTTTTCGCCCGTTTCCGGACCGGCATAGGTTTTGATGACGGTCCCGCCGTTCTGGAGGGCGACCTCCTCCACTGCCGCGCCGCCTTTCTTCGCGTCCGGAAGCGCCGCGTAGCCGATCGAGCTGTCGGTTTTTTCGACTTCGGCGACCACGCCGCTGCCGCCCGAGGCAGTCAGGACCGTGGTCCCGCCGGCGCATTTCGGCCACTCGATGTTGGGGTTGACACCCGGCGATTTGATCGGCATCAGGTCCGCCCAGGTGATACCCGGGCTCGCGACACCAGCCGTTTCGCAGGGCGGAGGCGTGCCTCCGGCCGTTTTGTCCACCACGTCCAGGTAGTTCTTGAACTGAAAGGTGGTGCCGGAGCCGTCCGAACGCACGACGCGTTTGATTTTAACGCCGCAAGCACCGCCGACTTTGGCTTCGATCTGCGAGAACTGGCTCCATTCGGTGATTTCAGTCCCGCCGAAGACCTGGGTCAGCTCGGCGCTGTTGATGCCTTTGCCGGCTTTGAACACGCAGTTTTCCGGCAGGTTGACGATCACCGCGATCGCGGTCTGGGTGACCGGGACGACGATCGGGTTGGCGCCGGTAGCTTTGCCGCCGGTGGTCGCTTCTTCGGCTTTTTCGATCTGCGCCACGGTGGGGGCGTCATCGGTGCCGATGAAGCCGATCTTTTTGTCGATCGTCCCTTCGCCCGTGAACCGGAACGCGAGCAGGCCGGCACCGCTGCCGGTCGAGCCGTAGGTCACCGACGGTGGGCTGGCTTTGCCTTCGCACTGTTTGAAGTAGCCGTCCCCGAGGCCTTTTGCCTGCGGCAGGTTCGCCTGTTCGTAGTACGCCGGATCGGCGGGATTGGATTCGACTTTCCGGCCGGTCCAGATCTCCTGGGCTTTTTTCTGCAGCGAGGCGCCTTTGCCGACGATCTTGGTCCCTTCAGGCACGCACGCCGTTTCCGCCAGAGCGCTGCTGGCGCCGACACCGCTCACGGCCATGACCGCGGCGGTAGCGCCGGCGAGGACTCCGATCCTCGCCAGTTTCTTCTTCAAACCAAACATGCTGGTTCTCCTTGGTTCAACTGGATTTCGCCCCGCGGCCTTCCGCAGGGCCACGAGGCGGAATCCTTGCCTGAAGCGCTGTTCCAGATGTAAACATAAAGGGAACTCTGAGTGAACAAAACGTACATTCTAGGTAGAATCGGGTAGCGAAATGCGTTGTTTCTGCTGCTGAATTTTCACCAGACGAACATTCCTCTAACAGTCTGCTTCCCTACCCTGATCGCGATGGAGCGGGAATCGACGCTTGGACGTGTCCTCTGGATCGGGCTCCTGGTCGTCCTCGGCGGCTACGTGATCTCCGACTTCGCCAGCTCGCCCTTCCTCGCTCCGAGCGGCTCGGCGGCGATCCGGCCGACGCAAGTGACCCTCTGGATCCCCGCCGGCGAGAGGGATGGGGAGTCCGGCACGATCGTCGAGGGCGCGGCGGTGGCGCTCGAGCTGCAGGGCCACACGACCTCGGTCAAGAGCCTCGACGGCGGCTCCTCCCAGGCGGTCGCCGACTTCCTCTCGCGGCCGCCGCACAATGGCACCGATCTGCTCGTCGTCACCAGCAGCACGCTGGCGCAGCTCGCACGCGACCGCCGCGACCGGCTCGTCCCGGGCGCAGCCGAACAGGCTGCCCTGGCCGGCGCGCTGCTGCACCGCGCCACCCCCCTGAACCTGCTGGCAAGCGACCGGCTGGCGATCGCGGTCGCGCCCGACTCGCCGATCCAGGACTCCGAACAGCTGATCTCCTCGATGCGCGAAAACCCCCTGGGGCAGCTGGTCGCCATCCCCGACGACACCTGGTCCCGAGTCGAGCTGGCGGCGCTGGTCGACCGTGCAGGCGTCGACGGCAACATCCGCTTCAGCGTCTTCCAGTCGACGGCCGAAGTCAGCCGCGCGGTCGACCTCGGCGCCGCCTACACCTCGCTCGGCACCCGCGGCGCGCTGCGCGAGGGCGTGCAGAGCGGGCATCTGCGTGAACTGGACTGGCCTTTCGACGGCGGCCGCGCGCCGCGCTTCTGGGTCGCCCTGGTCGCCGCGCCCGGCCTCCCTCCCACGCGGATAGCCGAGCTGCGTTCTTGGCTGCACCACCTGCGGCGCGACGCGGGCTGGCGCGCCCAGCTGCAGCAGGCGGGACGCGACATCGGCGACACGGGTGGCGCCCGCCTGCGGAAGCTGCTCGAGCACGACCTGGTCGATGCGAACCGGCTGGAGTTGCTTTCGCAGCGGGTCGAGCGGCGCTGACGACAACACAAGGGGCCCGTATTTCCCGCCTGCACGGTGGAAGTTGAGCCCGTGTTCTCAATCTGTTTACACGTTATGGCCTCGCAGGGGGAATGTTTCCAGCTTGAGCGAGCCCGCTGGGCTCTCCCAGTCCATGTCCAACCCCCGCCTCGCATCGACGCAGAAGCGGCGCTCCTTCGCTGAGGGCGCCAAAGAGGCCCTGGGGCCGATCTGGAAGCTGCTGCGCCGCGATCCCCTCTCGACGCTGCTGCTGAGCGCCTCGATTGTGCTCCTGATCGTCTTCTTCTCGGCGCTGGGCTCCCTCGGCCCCGAGGGCAAGGGCGAAAAGGTGCCGCTCTCGACGCTGAACCGACTCGCCGACGCGCAACGGCTGCGAACCGCGGAAATGCTCGACTACGACCACCAGGCCGTGGTCACCACCGATACCGGCATTGAGCTCTACGCCGACTATCCCGGGTCCGACGCCGGAACCCAGGACCTCTACAGCGCTTTGGTCAAGGGCGGCGCTCGGGTCCAGTTCGACCCCCAATCGGGCAAGGGCGAACGCACCGTCGTCGTCCAGTTCCTCTTGCCGATCTTGATCTTGGTCTGCCTCTTTGCCTTCTTCATCCGCCAGACCGGCGATGGCACCGGCGGGGTCGGTGCCTTCTCGGTCTTCGGC
>DASSFS010000031.1:0-50574 GCA_035694165.1 Solirubrobacterales bacterium
GCGCCTACGCGACAGCACGCGAGCGCCGCCTCGCCGCCGCCTGCGCGGAGGAGCGGATCGGCTTCCATGCCCACCCGGGCACGACGATCGTGCCGCCGGGCGCCGTCACCCCCGGCGGCGGCGATCACTTCAAGGTCTTCACCCCCTTCCACCGTGCCTGGAGCGAGCTGCCGCTGCGGCAGCGAGCGGCGGCGCCGCGCAAGCTCTCCGCCCCCGGCCGGGTCCGGAGCGGGCGCCTGCCGGCGCTGGACGAGCTGACCGGCGGCTCGCCCTCACCCGGGCGAGCGCAGGGCGGCGAGCGCGAGGGGCGGCGGCTGATGCGGTCCTTCCTTCGCAGCGGGCTGGCCACCTACGACAGGCTCCACGACGACCTCGCCGGCGACGCCACCTCGCGCCTCAGCGCCCACCTGCGCTTCGGCTGCCTCTCGCCGCTGGAGCTGATCCGGGAGGCCGGCGACCGCGAGGGCGGCGGGCCGTTCGTGCGCCAGCTCTGCTGGCGCGACTTCCACCACCAGGTGCTCGCCGCCGTCCCCTCCCTGCCCCACCGCGACTACCGCCCCCGCGGCGACCGCTGGTCCCGCTCGCAGCGAGCCCTCGACGCCTGGCGTCGCGGACGCACCGGCTACCCGCTGATCGACGCGGCGATGCGCCAGCTCGCCGCCGAGGGGTTCATGCACAACCGGGCGCGGATGACCGTCGCTTCCTTCCTCTGCAAGGACCTCTACCTCGACTGGCGCCAGGGCGCCCGGCACTTCTGGGACCTGCTGACCGACGGCGAGATCGCCAACAACGCCGGCAACTGGCAGTGGGTCGCCGGGACCGGCAACGACACCAGGCCCAACCGCGTCCTCAACCCCCTGCGCCAGGCCGAGCGCTTCGACCCCGACGGCGAGTACGTGCGCCGCTACCTGCCGGAGCTGGAGTCGGTCGCCGGCAAGGCGGTCCACCGGCCCTGGCTGCTCGACGGCTTCGCCAGGCTCGACTACCCCGCCCCGATCGTCGACCACGACGAGGCCGCGGCCGCGTTCAGGGCGCACCGCGAATGACTCCGGTCGTCGCTTGTCGGCCTATAGCCGATGAACAACGACCGGATGCATAGGATCGGCGGCGATGGGACGGCTCGCTGTGATCCTCGGCAGCAATGCCCTCGGCCCCGGCGGCGAGGAGATCGCCGCTGCGGCGGCCGAGCACGGGGCCGCGATCGTCCAGCGTCACGGGGGCATCGGCAATTCCTACGCCCTCCCCCACGCGATCGACTACGCCGCCAACCTGCGGCCCTTGATCGAGCAGGGCTGTGACCGCGTGCTGGCGATCGGCTCGGTTGGCTCGCTCAGCACCGAGCTGCCGGTCGGCAGCCTGGTTTGCCCCGACGACTTCATCGCCCTTCACGTCGGCCTCTCCGTCTTCGCCGACGCCCGCGCCCACACGGCCCCGGGCTTCGATCCGCGCTGGCGGCGCGAAATCATCGCCGCCTGGACCGCGGGCGGCCAGGCGCCCCGCGACGGCGGCGTCTACTGGCAGACGATCGGCCCCCGCTTCGAGACGCCGGCGGAGATCCGCCTGATCGCTCCCCACGCCGACGTGGTCGGGATGACGATCGCTTCGGAGTGCATCGTCGCCGGCGAGCTGGGGCTCGAATACGCGGCGCTTTGCGTCGTCGACAACCTCGCCAACGGGCTTGGCGAGGGAGAGCTCGACGTCGCCGCGCTGGAGGACGACCGGATCGCCAACGCGGCGCGCCTGCGCGAGGGCCTGGCGGCGGTGTTGCCACAGCTGGGAGCGGTGGGCAGGTGAGCGGCCGTGGCGCTTTTCTTTCCTCCCAGGCAACAAAAGCGACACCGCTGACGGTCACCGGCGCCCTGCTCGATGGCGAGACGGTGGGCGTGCGCTGCGAGGACGGACTGATCGCCGCGCTAGGACCCGACGTAGGCGCGGCGCCAGGTGACCAAACGATCGCCGCCGCTGGGGCGCCACTGGTCGCGCCGTTGCTCAACGGCCACACCCACGCGGCGATGACGCTTTTCCGCGGCAGCGGCGGCAACCTGCCCTTGATGCCCTGGCTGGAAGAGAAGATCTGGCCGATCGAGGCCAGGCTCAGCGAGGAGGACGTCTACTGGGGCGCGCGGCTGGCCTGCGCCGAGATGACCCGCGGCGGCACGACCCGCTTCTGGGACATGTACTGGCACCCGGAGGCAACCGCCCGCGCCGTCGTCGACGCCGGGATCAAGGCGACGATCGGGGCGCCGCTGTTCGACCACAACGGCAATGCCGAGGGGATGCGGGAGACGGCGCTGCGCAGCCTCGACCATCTCGCCGAGCTGGGCCCAGCGATCTCCCCCGCGCTCGCCCCGCACTCGATTTACACGGTCAGTGAGGACTCGCTGCGCTGGATCGCCGCGCTCGGGGCCGAGCGCGGGGTGCCGATCCACATCCACCTCGCCGAGACCGAGAAGGAGGTCGAGGACTGCCTTGCTGCGCACGGGCTGCGGCCGGCCGCCTACCTCGACCGCCTGGGTGCGCTCAACGAGCGCACCGTCCTCGCCCACGGCGTCTGGCTGGATCAGGCGGAGCTGGAGTTGGTCGCCGAGCGCGGCTGCACGGTCGTCTCCAACCCGGTCGCCAACATGAAGCTCGCCGTCGGCGGCGTCTTCCCCTACCCGGCGGCGCGGGCCGCCGGAGTCGCGGTCGGGCTCGGGACCGACGGCGCCGGCTCCAACGACTCGCTGGACCTGCTCTCCGACCTCAAGGTCTTCGCCCTGGCGCAGAAGCACGCGGCGGCCGACCCGACCGCGATCTCGGCCGCCGAGGCCTGGGCAGTCGCCACCGGCGCTGAGGCGCCAATGCTCGGTGCGGGCGATCCGCTCACGATCGGCGCGCCGGCCGACTTCCTGCTGCTGCACCCGGGCAGCGCCGAGCTCGGCATCGGCGAGCTCGCCTCCAACCTCGTCTACGCGGCGACCGCAGCATCCGTCGAAACCACGGTCGTCAGCGGCGAGGTTCTGATGCGCGGCGGCGAGGTCCCCGGCTTCGAGGAGATCGTTTCCCGAGCGGCGGAGCACGCCCGCCAGCTCGGCCTCTAACTTACCTTGAACGCTGGGGTTTGCTTGAAGTGGTGAAGGCTCCGTAGCGGGGTATAGGCTCGTTTCAGTGCCTGAAGCCGAGGCCACTAGCGAGTCGCAGTCCCCATCCGGAGCCTCCTCCGTCAGCTACCAGGGCGCGACCAAGCGCTACGGCGACTCGGCCGTCGCCGCGGTCGATCACCTGACTCTCGACGTACCTGCCGGTGAGATCTGCGTCCTCGTCGGCCCGTCGGGCTGCGGCAAGACGACGGCGATGCGGATGGTCAACCGCACGGTCGAGATCACCGAGGGAGACGTGAGGGTCGGCGACGAGTCGGTCCGCGACCGCGACTCGGCCCGGCTGCGTCGCGAGATCGGCTACGTGATCCAGGAGGTCGGCCTCTTCCCGCACCGCACGATCGCCCAGAACATCGCCGTGGTGCCACAGCTCCTCGGCTGGAAGAAGGAGCGCACGCAGGCCCGCACGACGGAGCTGCTGGAGCTGATCGGCCTCGACCCGGGCCTCGGCGATCGCTACCCGGCCCAGCTCTCCGGTGGGCAGCAGCAGCGCGTCGGCGTCGCCCGGGCGCTGGCCGCGGACCCACTGGTGATGCTGATGGACGAGCCCTTCGGGGCGATCGACCCGATCAACCGCGAGCGCCTCCAGAACGAGTTTCTGCGGCTGCAGGCCCAAGTCCAGAAGACCGTCCTCTTCGTCACCCATGACATCGACGAGGCGATCAAGATGGGCGACCGGATCGCGATCCTGCGCGAGGGCGGCAAGGTCGCCCAGTACGCGACCCCGGCCGAGGTCCTGATGGACCCGGCCGACGAGTTCGTCGAGGACTTCGTCGGCGCCGACCGGGCGCTGAAGCGGCTGGCGCTGATGCGCGTCTCCGACATCGACCTCTGGGAGGCGCCGCTGGCCTACGTCGGCCAGCCGACCGCCGAGGTGCGGGCGAAGCTGGCGGCCCCCGACGTCGAGGTGCCCTACCCGCTGCTGGTCGACAGCGAGCGCCGCCCGCTCGGCTGGCTCTCCGAGCGCGATCTCGCCCGCGAAGTCGTTGCCGCCACCCCCGATTCCCCCCTCGGCCCGCTGCTCGACCGCGACGATGTCATGCGCGACGCGCTCGCCGACCTGCTCCAGGGCCAGGCTCAGTACGCGGCGGTGACCGACCACCGGGGCCGGATCGTCGGCGTGCTCTCGGTCGAGATCATTTCCGAGTTCCTGAAGTCGCCGGAGGCGAAGAGCGACGAACACAGCGCCGTGGAAAGGCCCCATGACTAGCCCGCTGCTGGCGGCAGTCGGGGAAGTCGGCAAAGGCTTCATCCAGGAACGCAACGCCGACACCCTCCCCTGCCAGGCGACTGACAAGTTCTTCTGCTTCGACTGGGCGAAGGAACACATCGACCGCTACCAAACGCCGACGATCCAGCACGTCGAACTGGTTCTGATCTCGGTCCTGCTCGGCTTTGCCCTGGCCTTCGCCTTGGCCCTGCTGGCGCACCGTCGGCGCTGGCTGCAACCGCCGCTGCTGGCGGCCACCGGCGTCCTCTTCACGATCCCCAGCGTCGCCTTCTTCTTCCTGCTCGAACCGTTGACGGGCCGCGGCCGCGACACGGCGATCATCGCCCTCAGCGCCTACACGCTGCAGATCATCTACCGCAACACGATCATCGGGCTCGCCAACGTCCCTAGCCCGGTCAAAGACGCGGCGCGTGGCATGGGGCTGACGGAGCGCCAGATCCTCTGGAAGGTGGAGCTGCCGCTGGCGACTCCGGAGATCTTCGCGGGCCTGCAGATCGCCACTGTCAGCACGGTGGCGATCGCGACCCTGGCGGCGTTCGCCCACGGTGGCGGCCTCGGCGAACCGATCCTGCGGCAGGGAATCAGCTTCCTGACCAACATCATCATCGCCGGCGGCATCGCCTTCCTGATGGCGATCGCCTTCGGTTTGATCCTGTCCGGGATCCAGCGCCTCCTGACCCCCTGGCGACGACGGGCGGCGGCGTGATCGGCCTGCCCCTCACCCAACCCCTGCTCGCCTCGATCGAGGGCGCGATCGAATTCATCTTCACCCCGCAGACCTCGAACGTGACCGGCGGCCAGACCGTGGGCGGCCTCGAGCAGGTGATCGAACTCACCATCAACCAGCTCGAACTGACGGTGCTGGCGCTGGCGCTTTCGCTGATCGTGGCGCTGCCGGTCGGCCTCTACCTCGGGCATCGCGGCAGCGGTGAATCGCTCGCGATCGTGATCGGCAACCTGGGCCGCGCGATCCCCGAGCTCGCGCTGATCGCCTTTATGGCGGCGCTGATCGGGGTCGGGGTCCTGAACCTGACCATCGCGCTCGCCGTGCTCGGCGTGCCGCCGATCCTCGCCAACACCTTCGTCGGCATCCACCAGGTCGATCGGGCCAGCGTCGAAGCCGCCCGCGGGATTGGCATGACCGAGTTCGAGGTCCTGCGCAAGGTGGAGATCCCGCTGGCGATCCCGACCCTGTTCGCTGGGATCCGCGGCGCCACGATCGCGATCGTGGCGACGGCGACGATCGCCCCGATCGCCGGCGTGCTGACCCTCGGCGACTTCATCATCAACCAGAACGTCTACGGGAACGACGGGGTGCTCGCGGGAGCGATCGTGGTCGCCCTGCTGGCGCTCGTATTGGAGTTTTCGCTCGCCGGGGTGCAGCGACTACTTACCTCGAAGGGCCTGAAGTTGAGCAGCGCCTGACTTGACCAGCAACCAAGGAGGACACCAGTGAGGACCAAGACGACGAGGCTGTGGGGAGTGGCGGCGTTGCTGCTGGCGCTCGCGTTGACGCTCGGGGTCGCCGCCTGCGGCGGCGATGACGATGACGGCGGCACGACCGAAGGCAACGGCGGTGGCGGCGCGATCGTCTCCAACCCGGACAACGGCGAAGTAAGCCTGACGATCGGCTCGAAGAACTTCCCCGAACAAGAAATTCTCGGGGAAATCTACGCCCAGGCCTTGGCCGCCGCCGGCTACAAGGTGAAGACCGACCTTAACCTGGGCTCCGAAACCGTGGCTTTGCGGGCGGTGAAGTCGGGGCAGGTCTCCGGCTACCCGGAGTACGCCAGCACCGCTCTCACCGCCTTCTTCGGACTCGAACCGGAGGAAGTCCCCTCCGATGCCCAGGGCGCCTACGAAAAAGCGAAAGCCGAATTCGAAAAAGAAGACCTGACGGCCTTCGAACCGACTCCGTTCGCCAGTGCCAACGCGGTCGGGACGCTGAAAACGACGGCGGAAAAATACGATCTGAAAACGATCTCCGACCTCGAAGGCGTGTCGGAAAAACTGACCCTCTACGGCTCCCCCGAGTGCCGCCAGCGGATCGACTGCCTGGCGGGGCTGGAACAGCTGTACGGGCTCAAATTCAAGTCCTTCCACCCGGTCGACATCGGACTCCGCTACACCGTGCTCGAAAAGGGCCAGGCGGACCTCTCGATCGTCTTCACCACCGACCCACAGCTCTCGGCGGAGAAAGACAAGTTCGTGATCCTCGAAGACGACAAAAAAGTCTTCCCGGCCGGCAACGTCATCTTCGTGACCAAGAAATCGGTCGCCGACGAAGCCGGGCCGGACTATGAAAAGACCATCGTCGAAGTTCAGGAAGGGCTGACGCTGCCGGTGATGCAGGAGCTCAACGCCCGGGTCGAACTCGAAAAACAAACCCCGAAGGAAGCCGCGGCGGCCTACCTCAAGTCCGCCGGCTACACCGGCTGAGCCGCTCGCCTCTGGGCCGTCCGCGCGAAGCAGACGTGGGCGGCCCAGGCGGCGGCGATACCGGTGACCCCGGCCAGCAACAGCGCCACCCGCGGGTCATAGGTTTCCGCCAGCCAGCCGGTCAGCGGGCCGCCGATCGGCGTCGAGCCGAGGAAGACGACCGAGTAGAGGGCCATCACCCGCCCCCGCATCTCCGGCGCGACGGCGAGCTGCAGGGTCGAGTTGATCGTCGCCGCGAAGGTGACGGCGGCAGCGCCGAGCAGGGCCAGGATCGGAATCTCCAGGGCCAGCACCGGCATCGAGGCGGAGAGCAGACCGAGGATGCCGAAGGCGAGGGCGCCGCCGGCAATCAGGGCCGGGCCGGTGCGCCCGTGGGCGCCGTTGACGAGGGCGCCGCCGATCGAGCCCACGGCCATCGCCGAGACCATCACCGCGTAGGTCGTGGCGCCGCCGTCGAAGCTGAATTTCGCCAGCAGCGGCAGCACCACCTGGAAGTTGAAGCCGAGCGTCCCGACCAGGGCCATCAGGGCCAGCGGCACCGCCAGCTCGGGCGTGCGGAGGACGTAGCGCAGACCAGCTCTGATCGCGCCCGGGGCCCGGGGCGCGACCGGCTCGGTGTGCAGGCGCCGGCTGTCCATCCCCGAGAGGGCAACGATCATCGCGATGAAGGTGAGTGCGTTGAGCGCGAAGCAGGGGACAACGCCGAAGAGCGCGATCAGCACGCCCGCCAGGGCCGGGCCGACGATCCGCGCCATCTGCACGATCACGCTGTTGAGGCTGACCGCGTTGACGACCCGGTCGGGACCGACCATCTCGTAGACGAAGCTCTGCCTGGTCGGGTTGTCGATCGCGTTGACCGAGCCCATCGCGAAGACTGCGAGGTAGACCATCCAGGGAGTGACGATCCCGGTCGCGGTGACCGCGAAGAGGCCGAGCGCGGGGATCGCCATCAGCATCTGGGTGGTGATCAGCAGTCGCCGTTTCGGGATCCGATCGGCGAGCAGCCCGCCCCAGGCGCCGATCAGCAGCATCGGCAGGAACTGCAGCGCCGTGGTCAGGCCGACGGCGACGCCACTGTCGGTCAGGGTCAGGATCAGCCAGATCGCCGCCACCGTCTGCATCCAGGTGCCGGAAAGGGAGATCAGCTGGCCGGCGAAATAGCGCCGGTAGTTCGGTACCTCGAGGGAGTCGAAGGAGCGACGCAGGGCGGCGGTCACGAACTGCGGCGCCGGGCCGGCGCCCCTTCACTCTCCAGCATGCCCTCGAGAATCTCCGCCGCCCGCTCCAGCGCGGCGACGTCGGCCGCGGGCATGTCGCGCATGCGCCGCGCCAGGTAAGCGTTCTTGCGCCCGCGCAAGCGCCGCAGCCGCTCGCGGCCGGCGGCGTTGACGCTGACCAGGGCGCTGCGGCCGTCGGTCGGGTCGGGGGTGCGCTCGATCAGCCCCTCGCGGTCGAGGCAGCCAAGGGTGCGGGTCACAGTCGGCCGCTGCACCCGCTCCAGCTTCGCCAGCTCGCTCGGGGTCAGCGGCCCGTGGCGCTCGATCGTCGCCAGCGCCGAGGTAGAGGTCGGAGTCAACCCGCTCGCCTCCGCCGCCGCCTCCTGCCGCAACCGCCGAGCCGTCCGCACGATCCCCAGCCGCAGCTGAGCAGCGGCATCGGTGAGTGAGGTGTCCTTGGCGTTTGAATTCATTAATTAGCCTTGATAATTAGTTTAGCAAACTAGTTTCACGCGCACAAACACACACCTCTGTAAGGCGAACGACACCCGCTCTGTCCGCCTAGTCACCGGATCCGGTTCGAGTCCGGCGCCCTCCGCATAACGAACCGCCGGAGCAGGTCGAGACTGGAGGCGAAGCCCGTGGTACTGTCGGGCCGAGTGTCGTTCGCCTGCGGGGTGACACCCCGCTTCGCCAGACTCGACCCGCTCCGGCGGGTCTTGTCGTTTCTGGGCTCCGTTGACGCTCAGGCCGCGAAGCGGGCGGCCGAACGGGCGCGGGCCTTTTCGGCCTCGACCTCGCGGTTCTTCGGCGGCGCCGCGGTGACCAGCCGGTCGAGCAGGTTCGCCGTCACCTCAGCGACTGCCTCGACGGCCTCGTCGAACGCCTCCTGGTTGGCCTGCGACGGTTTGGTCGAGCCGCTGATCTTGCGCACGTACTGCAGCGCCGAGGCCTGGATCTCCTCCTCGGTCGCCGCTGGCTCGAAGTTGTGGAGGGTGCGGATGTTCCTGCACATGGCTACCTCCTAGTAGCGGTAATGGTCCGGCTTGTACGGCCCCTCGGCCGGGATGCCCAGGTAGGCGGCCTGGTCGGGGGTGAGTTCGGTCAGCTTCACCCCAAGCGCATCGAGGTGCAGCCGCGCGACCTTCTCGTCGAGGTGCTTGGGCAGGACGTAGACCTGCTTCGCCTCATACTGGACGCTCTTGCCGAAGAGCTCGATCTGGGCGATCACCTGGTTGGTGAAGGAGTTCGACATCACGAAGCTCGGGTGCCCGGTCGCGTTGCCGAGATTGAGCAGCCGGCCCTCGGAGAGCAGCACGATCGAGTGACCGTCGGGGAAGCGCCACTCGTCAACCTGCGGCTTGATGTTGATCCGCTCGGCGGCGCCGCCTTCGAGCCCGGCGACGTCGATCTCGTTGTCGAAGTGGCCGATGTTGCCGACGATCGCGTTGTGCTTCATCCGCGCCATGTGCTCGGCGGTGATGATGTCCTTGTTGCCGGTGGCGGTGACGAAGATGTCGGCCGTCGCGACCACGTCATCGAGGGTTTTCACCTCGTAGCCCTCCATCGCCGCCTGCAGGGCGCAGATCGGGTCGATCTCGGTGACGATCACGCGGGCACCCTGGCCGCGCAGCGAGGAGGCGCAGCCCTTGCCGACGTCGCCGTAGCCGCAGATGACCGCGACCTTGCCGCCGATCATCACGTCGGTGCCGCGGTTGATGCCATCGACCAGCGAATGGCGACAGCCGTAGAGGTTGTCGAACTTCGACTTGGTGACCGAGTCGTTGACGTTGATCGCCGGGAACAGCAGCTCGCCGGCCTCGGCCAGCTGGTAGAGGCGGTGGACGCCGGTCGTCGTCTCCTCGGTGACGCCCTGGATCCCGTCGCCCAGACGGGTCCAGCGCTGCGGGTCCTCGTCAAGGGAGCGCTGCAGGGTTTCGAGGATGATCTTGAACTCGCCCGACTCCGCCGTCTCGGGATCGGGAACCGCGCCGGCCTTCTCGAACTCGGTCCCCTTGTGGACGAGCAGGGTCGCGTCGCCACCGTCGTCGAGGATCATGTTCGGGCCCTCGCCGTCAGGCCACAGCAGCGCCTGCTCGGTGCACCACCAGTACTCCTCCAGCGTCTCGCCTTTCCAGGCGTAGACGGGGATGCCGGCAGCGGCGATTGCCGCGGCGGCGTGATCCTGGGTCGAGAAGATGTTGCAGCTGGCCCAGCGCACCTCGGCACCGAGCGCCACCAGGGTCTCGATCAGCACCGCCGTCTGGATCGTCATATGCAGGGAGCCGGTGATGCGCGCACCTTTCAGCGGCTGCTCCGCGGCGTACTCCTCGCGAGTCTGCATCAGGCCGGGCATCTCAACCTCGGCGAGCGCGATCTCCTTGCGCCCGAAATCGGCGAGGCCGACGTCGGCGACCTTGTAGTCCTGCGTGGCGGTACCGGTGGTCATTGGTGAAGATCTCCTGAGTTAGTTTGGTTGCTCGGGCCATGGTACGCGAAGGGGGTCGGTCCGCCGACGTCGAATCAGTCGCGGTGAGCTCCGACACGCCTGCGAATCCGGTGCACTACGCCCCGGGCATGGACGCCCGCAGCACGCGCATCGCGGAAAAACTGAAAACCCCGATGCTGATCGCGGCGGCTTTGACCTTGCCGACGGTGGCGATCACGGAGTCCCAGCCGGGCGGCCTGCTCGAGGACGTCGCCATCGTCCTCAACTGGGTGACCTGGACCGCCTTCCTGGTCGAGTTCGTGGTGATGCTGTCAGTCGTCCCCAACCGCCGCACCTGGATCAGGCACCACCCGCTCGACTTCGTCATCGTCTTCTTCACCCCGCCGGTGCTGCCCGCTGGCCTGCAGAGTCTGCGGGTCCTCCGCCTCCTGCGCCTACTGCGGCTGCTGCGCCTGGCTCAGCTCTCGCGCGAGGTCTTCTCGCTCGAGGGGATTCGCTACGCCGCCCTGCTCGCAGGGCTGACCGTAGTCGGCGGCGCCGTGCTCTTCGATGCCTTCGAGCAGCGGCAGGACCTCGACTTCTGGGACGACATCTACTGGGCGATCACGACGATGACCACGCTTGGATCGGACATCCAGCCGACCACGACCGGCGGCGAGATCGTCTCCGCGGTGGTCCTCCTGGTCGGAATCGGCTTCGTCGCCCTGCTCACCGGCTCCTTCGCCCAGCGCTTCCTCGCTCCCGAAATCGCCGAGATCGAGGAGGAGCTGGAGGAGGAGCTCTCGGCCGAGGCCGTCGCCCTGCGCGAACTGCGCAGCGTCCAGGCCCAACTTCAGGCGCTCGAGGTCGCGGTCGAGCGGATGGCGGGAGAACGCGGCACTCGGTGAGCAGTTGTTCCCGCTATGCGGGAACAACTGCGCCCTCAGTCCCTAGAAGGGCACCGGCCCGTGGCCCCAGCCATGGGTCGCCGCGTCCAGGACCACCGCCCAGATCGCAAAGACGACGACCGCGATCACCAGTGCCCCCTTTGCCTCTGCGTTCCTCTCCTGCGTGACGAAATAGGTCATCCCCGCGGTGATGAGGAGCCCGGCGATCGCGATCCAGAGCTGCGCCGATATCTCCCAGCTCCGGCTAGAGCAGTTCTCGTCACATAGGTAGGCGCTGGCGAGTAGCGCAAAGAAGACCGCGACGAGGGCGCCGACGACCGCCGCGGCAGATCCGATGACCCGAATCATTCGTTGGACACGGCCTCAGGCCTCCTCGTGGGCGTGCTCCTCGGCGATCTTCGCCTCCAGTTCGCCCATCACGCCGGGGTCGCGCAGGGTCGTGACGTCGCCCAGCGCCCTCCCCTCGGCGATGTCGCGCAGCAGCCGTCGCATGATCTTGCCGGAGCGCGTCTTCGGCAGGTCGTCGGCCCAGACGATCCGTTTCGGACGGGCGAATTTGCCGATGTGCTGGGCGACAGCGCCGCGGACGCCCTCGACCAGCTCGTCGCTGGGCTCGGTCTCGCCGGTGAGGGTGACGAAGGCGCAGATCGCCTGGCCGGTCTCCTCGTCGTGCTGGCCGATCACCGCCGCCTCGGCGACCTTCTCGTGGGCGACGATCGCCGACTCCAGCTCGGCGGTCGAGAGCCGGTGGCCGGAGACGTTGACGACGTCGTCGATCCGGCCGATCACCCAGAAGTAGCCGTCGGCGTCGCGCCGGGCCGCATCGCCGACCAGATAGCGCTCCCTTCCGAAGCGTGAGAAGTAGGTCTCGATGAAGCGGTCGTCCTCCTTGTAGAGACCGCGCAGCATCGAGGGCCAGGGCCTTTCCAGCATCAGCAGGCCCTGCCCTTCGGCGATCGGCTGGCCGCCGCGCTCGTCGACCACCTCGGCCTCGACCCCCGGGAACGGCCGCGTCGTCGAGCCCGGCTTGGTCGTGGTGATCCCCGGCAGCGGCGTGATCATGATCGCGCCGGTCTCCGTCTGCCACCAGGTGTCGACGATCGGACAGCGTTCGCCGCCGATCACCCTGTGGTACCAGAGCCAGGCCTTGGGGTTGATCGGCTCGCCGACCGAACCCAGCAGCCGCAGCGAGGAGAGGTCGAACTTGGCCGGGATCTCGGCGCCCCACTTGATGAAGGTGCGGATCGCCGTCGGCGCCGCGTAGAGGATCGTCGCCCCGTAGCGCTCGATCGTCTCCCACCAGACCCCCTGGTGGGGGTACTCGGGCGCCCCCTCCCACATCACGCTGGTAGCGCCGTTGGAGAGCGGCCCGTAGACGATGTAGGAGTGGCCGGTGACCCAGCCGACGTCGGCGGCGCACCAGTAGACGTCCTCCTCCGGCTTGAGGTCGAAGACGTAGCGGTGGGTGGCGGTGACGCCCGTCATGTAGCCGCCAGTGGTGTGGAGGATCCCCTTCGGCTTCGCGGTTGAGCCGGAGGTGTAGAGGATGAAGAGCGGGTGCTCGGCCTCCATCGGCTGCGCCGGGCACTCCGGGTCGGCGGCCGCCAGGACCTCGTCGTAGAAGACGTCACGCCCCTCTCGCATCGGGCAGTCGATCCCGGTGTGGCGGACGACGACGATCGTCTCCAGCGAGCCGAGGTCGGCCATCTGCTCGTCGACCGCGGGCTTGATCGGCGCCGTCTTGCCTTTGCGCCGGGCCCCGTCCACGGTGATCAGCGCCTTCGCCTCGGAAAACTCCATCCGCTCCCGCACCGACTCCGCCGAGAAGCCGCCGAAAACGACGTTGTGGGGAGCGCCGATGCGGGCGCAGGCGAGCATCGCGACGACGACCTCGGGGATCATCGGCAGGTAGATCCCGACCACGTCGCCCTTCTCGACCCCGAAGTCCTTGAGCGCGTTGGCGAAGCGCTGGACGTCGCGGTGCAGGTCGGCGTAGGTGACGTCGCGCTCCTCCCCCTCCTCGCCGCGCCAGTGGTAGGCGACGCGGTCGCCGTTGCCGGCCTCGACGTGGCGATCGAGGCAGTTGGCCGAGGCGTTCAGCCGTCCATCCTCGAACCACTTGTAGAAGGGCGGGTTGGAGTCGTTCAGCCCTTCGCTGGGCGCGGTCTCCCAGTCGAGCAACTCGGTCGCCTGCTGCAGCCACCAGGCCTCTGGATCCGCCGCCGCCTGCTCGTAAATCGCCGGGTCGCTCCAAAGCGCCCGCTCACGAAACTCCGCCGGCGGCTCGAACTTCTCCACCTCCAGCAGCGAATCCAGCTCCCGCTCAAGATTCATGGCGCCAAACCTACCCCAGTGGCCGATGGGCCGAAAAGTTGAGCCCAGCTCAACTTATCGGCCCGTCGGCTTAATAGCCGGGAGGGTGCCTCGCGATGAAGCCTTCGGTGGAGCTCACGAAGGAGGGGTGCCAGCGGGGGCCGGCGCCGCCGGAGGTGTCGAAGGCGAGACCGGCGATCGTCATCCAGGCGTGGCTGGCGTTGGCGTAGACGGTGATCCACTGGCCGGGACCGGGTTCGCCCCAGGTCGAGAGGCCGGTCGAGTCGAGCGGGCTTTCCAGGAAGCCGCCGCCGTGCAGCGCGTAGCTGACCGCGCCGGAGCAGTCATAGCCGGAGGATTCGAAGGAGCCGTGGCCACCGCCCCAGATATAGGGGGTCGTGGCGATCGCGTTCGCGGCGGCGATCGCGGCCTTGATCGGATCCGGCGCCGAGGCCGGGGCGCTGGCTTCGCTTTCGCCTATGAAGCCGGCGGTCTGGCCGGGCGTCAGCGGCGCCGGCGCTTCGCCGATCGGCACCGATCCCCCCGCGGCGGCGATCTGGTTGGCGATCGAGGAGAGGTTGCTGCTGAGCGCTTCTTCCTGGCCTTCGAGCGCTTCCATCGCCTGGCGGCGCTCGGCTTGGGCTGACTTCAGTTCGCCGAAGCGGGCCTCGGCGTCGGCCTTGGCAGCGGCCGCTTCGCGCTCCTTGGCAGCGATCGCGTCGCGGGCGCTTTCGATCTCAGCGCGGTTCTCGGCCAGCCGGGCTACGGCGCCCTTGACCTCGTCGCGCAGCGTCTTGACCCGGTCGACGACCGAGTCGTCGTAGCTCTGGATCCGGTTCAGGTATTCGGTCTGGGCCTCCATGTCCGACCAGTCCTCGGAGTCGAGGATCGCGTTGATCAGGTCGGGCGAGCCGGCTTCGTAGATCGCCACCAGACGCTCGCGCAGCACCCCGAGGGCGCGGCCAAGCTGCTCGCGCACCTGCTCGAGATGTGCCTTTTCCTTCTTCAGCGCCGCCGTCGCGCGGTCGAGCTCGGCCTGCTTCTCGACCAGTTCGGCCTCGAGCGCGGCCTGCTGCTGGCGCAGGGCCGAGACTTCGCCGATCATCGAGTCGATCGCCGCGTTCTGTTCGGCGATCGTTTCCGCCAGCGCGCTCTGGTCCTCGCGGACGCTGTCGAGCTTGCCCTGGGTCCGCTCCAGTTTGTCCTGCAGGCTTGCGGGGGCGCTCTCGTCCCAGACGGCGAGCATGCTCACCGCCGCCAGCAGCAGCGCCGCGAACAGCAGGAGGCGCCGCTTGGTCGCGTCCGCATGAGTGTCGGAGAAGAAAGCCCGCATCGAGTTCCGCGCCGTCCCAACAGGGTTCGGCAGCGGGTGGCGCAGGCTAGCGAAGAAGGTTGAAGACTATGAGCGGTTGCTAATAACCTGCAACTTCGCTTGCAAATCCCGCAATTTGCAGGAGTCGAGGCGTCTGCCCCGACCCCTGCAAGGCAGTGCTAGGCGAGCAGTTTCGCCTTTGCTTTGTCGAACTCCTCGGCCGAAAGGGCGCCCTTTTCCTTCAGGTCGTTGAGCTTGTGCAGTTCGTCGGCGGGGCTGGTGTGAGCCTGCTCGCGGACGTACTGGTCGAAATGCTGTTTCGCCTCGGCCTGGGCTTTGATCGTCCTGTCGCGCATGCCGCTGCCGCGGGCGATCAGGTAGATCAGCGCGGTTAGGAATGGGATGAAGACCAGGAACAGGACCCAGGCGGCCTTGGCCCAGCCCGAGAGCTCGTGGTCGCGGAAAAGGTCGGAGAGGATGGTGATCAGGATCCAGATCCAGATCACGAAGAAGAACACCTCCAGGGCAATCAGGAGCAGTTCCCCAAAGCTGATATCAGCGAGCGGCAACAAGATGCTTCCTTTCGTTCAGTTGGGCGGCGGGTTGCCGCGAAATCATCCTATGCGCTGGCAGTAGAGCGCAATTGCAACCGACGTTGCGAGGTTGAGGCTGGAGACTCCCTCCCGCATCGGGATCGCGATCCGGGCGTCGGCGCGGTCGAGCAGCTCGCCGCTGATGCCGTGCCGCTCGGTACCGAAGGCGAGCACGGCGCGGTCGGGCAGTAGGCCGGGCCGCAGGTCCTCGCCCTCGGGATCGATCGCCAGCAGCGGCCGGTCGTTGGCCGGCAGCGACTCGACCGAGGCGACCGGCAGCGCGAACTGGAGGCCGGCGGCACCGCGCACGGCATCGGGATACCAGGGGTCGTTCTCGCCAGTCGTCAGGACAGCGGCGGCGCCGGCGGCCGCGGCGACCCGCACGCAGGCACCAATGTTGCCCATGTTCTTCGGCTGCTCGAGCAGGACCACCGGCGCCGGCAGCGGGTCGGCGAGGACGGCGTCGATGTCGAGCGGCGGCCGGCGCGCGATTGCGACAACACCGGTGCGCGGCACCAGCGGCGTCAGGTCGGCCAGGATCTCGGGGTCGATCCGCTCCACCCGGCCTGCAAGGTCGCCCGACAGATCGGGGGCCAGCTCCGCTGCCAACTGCTCCAGCCGGTCCGGGTCGACCGCGACCGCCTCAACCAGCTCGGCCCCGAAACGCAGCGCGTGCTTGAGGGCGTGGAAGCCCTCGACGACGGTCAGTTCGGGGTCGCGCCGCGCTTTGCGGAAGCGCACCGTGCGGTCGTGGTCGCCCATCGCCCCATCATGACTCGGTGCGCGGAGACTCGACCAGCCGGTCGCGGCCCGCAGCCTTGGCCCGGTACAGAGCGCTGTCGGCGCGCCCGACCAGGTCCTCGCTGCTCTCGGCGAAGTCCCAGCAGGCGAGACCGGCCGAGCAGGTCAACCCGCCGGGCGTCGCCGCGCGCAGGCGCTCGACGATCTCCACCCCCTGCTCCGGCCGGGTGTCGGGCAGGACGACGAGGAACTCCTCGCCGCCGAAGCGGACGATCGTGTCCTCCCCCCTCAGCTCGGCGTCCCAGGCGACCGCGCAGCGGCGCAGCATCTCGTCGCCGGCGAGGTGGCCATGGCTGTCGTTGTAGGCCTTGAAGTGGTCGATGTCGACGATCGCCAGGCAGAGGTCCGACTCCGCCCGCCGCGCTCGCGCCATCTCCCGCGGCAGCTGTTCGTCGAGGGTGCGCCGGTTCGGCAGCCCGGTGAGGGCGTCGCTGCGGGCCAGCGCCTCCACCTCGACCAGCAGGTTCTCGCGTTCGGACTCGACCCGCTTCAGCTCGGTGACGTCGGTGGCGCGGCCGTAGAGCAGCGACTCGTCCGGGGACAGGACCGCGCTCCAGCGCAGCCAGTGCCAGCTGCCGTCCTTGTCGAGATAGCGATTCTCGAAACCGACCGTTTCGACGCCGTCGAAGAGGCTGACGGCCTCGGCTTCGGTGCGCTTGCGGTCATCCGGATGGACCAGCTCGATGAAGGGGATCGCCCGCAGCTCCTCGGTGCTGTAGCCGAGCCGCTCCCAGGCTGCGTTCAGCTCGACGAAATGGCCGTCGAGGTTGGAGGTCGAGAGCATGTCGTGGGAGAGCTCGAAGAACCGACGAGCGCGCCGGTCCGCCCGGGCGCGGCGGGCGACGATGGCGCTGGTCAGCATCATCACGACCGTCAGCGAGATCGCCGTGAAGAGCCAGCGGGTCAGCGGCGAGTAGCCGGCGGTGTTCTCGACGGCCGCCAGGGTGACGGCATAGACCGCGAGGGCCCAGGCGAGGTATGCGAAAGCCACCCGGCGCGGGAAGAAGTAGGCGGCGATGAGGATGACCCAGACGTAGATCGAGCCGTACTGGCCGGCGGCGACGCCGCTCTCGTAGGTGAGCAGGCCGGCCATCGCCGCGCCGACGACGAGGCCGAGATGGGAGAGGACGAGGGGAACGCGCCGGGCGAGGGCCCAGAGCAGCAGGCCCGCGACCGCCATCCCCGCCGCAATGGCGATCAGCGCCGCGTTGTTGCCGCCGCTGGGGTGCGGCAGGGAGAGCGAGAGGGCGACCAGGCCGGCGCCCGCCAGCAGCAGCGCCGCCGTCGCCCGGGCCTCTGAACGCCCGGGCCTGACCAGATCCTCCTGCCTGTTCGCCGTGCCCGTCAATTCTGGGTAGACATCGACGGGATCCGGTGTTTCTTTAGTCCTGCCCGACCAGGCCCGCACGACCTCGAACTGACCCATCAGGCCGTGGTCCTCGTGGTCGAACATGTGGCAGCGGATAGAGAACTTGCCCACCGACCAACCGGACGAAGGAGAGCGCCATGACCGCGACCTACACTTTCGACGTCTTTTCCAGCCTCGACGGCTTCGGCTCCGCGGGCGGCGACTGGAGCGGCTACTGGGGCAAGCAGGGCCCGGATCTGCTCGACCACCGTCTCGCCTCGTACGGCAAGGAGCAGCGAATGGTCTTCGGGGCCAATACGTATCGGGCATTCGCGCGGATGCTGGCCTCGAGCACCGAGGAGTCCGAGGTTCGTGATCCATGGGTCACGCGGATGTACAACCTGCCGGCGACGGTGGTTTCGACGACCCTGGATGGACCCCTCGACTGGCCGGACGCGACCATCGTGAGCGGTGACGCCGTCGACGTGGTCGGTCGGCTCAAGGAGGAGTCCGAGGTGCCATTGCGTTCTCACGGGAGTCTGTCGATGAACCGGGCGCTGATGGCCGCCGGTCTGGTCGACTGCGTCCAAGTGACGCTCTTCCCTGTGATCACCGGTCAGACCGGACGGGAGCCGATCTTCCAGGGTGCGGCCGACTTCGACCTCGAGCTGATCGGGAGTCGGACGCTCGATGGCAACATCCAAGAGCTCATCTACCGGCCGACCCTGCATGGCTGAATCGGTTCCCACGCACCGTCACGCCCATCGGCTACTTTGATCCCGTGAACGACGAGAGCTTGATCGCAGAGGCTGGTCGTCGCCTGTCGGAGGCGGCCCCTGATGCTCGAGTGATTCTCTTCGGCTCCCATGCGCGAGGAGATGCCCAACCAGGGTCCGATCTCGATCTTCTGGTGGTCGAGCCGGAGTTGAAGAGTCGCCGCGCTGAGTTCGTGCGGCTTCGGGAAGCACTGGGCGCAATAGGCGTTCCGATCGACCTGATCGTGGTCAGCTCGGAGCACGCCGATAAATGGGGCCCAGTGCCAGGCACGCTGATGCACGAAGCCCTCCGAGATGGCCGTGTCATCGCCGGAGCTTGAGCCACGTCAACTCGCGGCAATCCTTGCTCGGAAGGCAAGCGAGGACGCCGTCGCCCTGCGCCAGCTCGAGGGCAACTCTGAAATCGCGGACAGCATCCTCGGCTTCCACGCACAGCAGGCGATCGAGAAGTGGCTCAAGGCCGTGCTCGCCAATAACGGAATCGAGTTCGAGTACACGCATGATCTGCGCCACCTGATCGGACTTGTTGAGGGCGCCGGACTCGCCTTTCCGTTCGACATCCCGACGGTCGTGATGTTCACGGAGTTCGCAGTCCCGCTTCGCTATGAGGACTTGCTCGATGCGGAGGCGCTGGACAGACGCGCTGCCGTCGCACTGGTGAACGATGTAGACGCTTGGGCGCGGACCATGCTGGATGGAGGCGTCCCAGGCTAGAACCTGCGAATCCGCCAACGCCCCCGGCCGGATTCGAACCGGCGACCGCCGGATTAGGAGTCGCGCCGGAACCTGTCTATAGAGGCGAATCTGGCGTGATAAGGCGAATCATGTCCAAGGAGTTCGCCTGGGTTCGCTGGAGTTGGGGACTAATTTCGGGACCAAGTTTTGGACGGTCGCATCTGAGCGCGCCGGGCGTTACGAGATTCTCTCCGGGGCGGGGTCAACTACTCAAATCGCAGCTTTACTCGAAGAGCATTCACTACCCGTAGAGTTCTCGGCCTGAATCGCGCTCGCCGCATCGCCGTCGTGCTCCTTGCCCTGGCATCGGTCTCTTGGGCCGGGCTTGCATCGCCGCATGCCCTGACGGCTTCCAGCCCCGATGGGATGACCAGTGCAGCGGGCTGCACGCTTTCTGGAACCGATGGCCCTGACAAGCTGCAGGGCACCTCTCACCGAGATGTGATTTGCGGACGTGGGGGTGCCGACGTCATCAACGGACTGGCCGGCGACGACCGCCTCGTTGCCGGACCAGGCGACGACACGCTCTACGGCGGCAAGGGGAATGACACTCTGCTGGGCGGCCCGGGTCGCGACAGGCTGGTCGGGGGACCCGGGACCGATTGCCTGCGCGGCGGTCCCGGGCGAAACGTGTGTCGAGACTCTTCGGGGAAGGATCTCCGTCGCTGTGCGGCGCCCAGGCGGCGGCAATCTTGGGCGACGCCCGTACCACCACCGCCTCCCCTACCTCAGATCTGCGGCATCGCCACCCGACCCCCGGATGAATGCCCGCCGCGCCTTTCGGGTGTGGGCATCTCGCCATGGAGCGGCGACTTGGACCTCGGTCCGGTGGAGGCGACCGTCACCGTCGAAGCCCACGACGCTGACAGCTCCATTGCCTACGTCCGGGCTCGGTTGCGGGGCCCCGACGGCTTCGCTCGCAACTTGTCGCTGACCGCGAGGAACAAACTCGAATACGAGTTCGTCGCCTCAGTTCATTTGGAGGAGACGCTCCCGCCAGGGACCTACTGGATCGACCAAGTCAGCCTCGCGGATACGGTCGGCAATGCCGTCGTATTCGACGAAGCGGCCCTCAATTCCGACAGGTTCGGCTACCGCGAAATCCAACTCTATGACGGCCCCGACACCGAAGCGCCGCGCATCGAAGCCCTGACGATCTCGCCTTCGACCGTCGATACCAGCAGCGGCCCGGCCACTGTGACAATGACCATCCACGCAACCGACCCGCTCTCCGGAGTCGAAAGCATTGGTGGCGGCTTTGACATGCCGAACGTCAACGGCAACTACGGATTCGCGATGCCGCGCGTCGGTGGTGGGGCTCGGGATGGCGAATGGAGGATCGAGATCCAGCTTCCGCAGCACGCGGCCCCGGGGAAATGGCAGCTCGACAATCTGCACCTATGGGACAACGCCGGCAACCCCCTCCACTTTTACGATCCCCCGGAACTGGAATCGCTCCCATTTCCGCAGAACTTCATCCAGACCGGCCCTGGTGACACCACTCCGCCCAATATCGTCGGCCTGTCAATCGATGAAGAGGTGCTTTCGGGGCAGCCGGTCGTCTATTTCAACGTCCATGTAACCGATGACCTAGTCGGCGTCGAAATGGGAAATTGCCTCTGGCTCGAGGTGCACTCGGTGGCCGATCCGGGCTTCGGATTTGTGGTGACTTCTCCAGTCCAGGTTTCCGGCAACTCGCTCGACGTCATTTTGCGGGCCGGCAGGTTCTTCCCCGACGGCGCGCCGACCGGGGCCTACGTCGTCGACAGCATCGAAGCCTGCGACCTGACCTGGAACATCGCCAAGCTCAGCGGTGCGGCACTCGACGCCAAAGGGTGGGATCTGACCTTCCAGAACCCGGGCTAGGCCCGACTGCCCGCAGAACGCCCCCGGCTGGATTCGAACCAGCGACCGTCGGATTAGAAGTCCGAGCTGTAAGGCGGCTACGACCAGATCTGGTGCCATAGAGCGAATCGGGTCCGCACACTTTCCAGAAGCCGGCCTGTCTTCGTCGTCTGGCCCCTCGACGGCTCCTACGCAACCACTCCATGTCGCAAATCTATGGGCGGGCTGGACTCGAACCAGCGCTCCACGGATTATGAGTCCAGCACCGCTACCGCTGCACGACCTCGAACTGGCCCATCAGGCCGTGGTCCTCGTGGTCGAACATGTGGCAGTGGATCGAGAACTTGCCGGGGTGGTCGACGAAGCGACCGGCGACGAGGATCCGTTCTCCGGGGTAGACGAAGAAGGTCTCCTTGAGGCAGTCTTCCCACGGCGGTGGTGGCTTGCCGTCGCGAGACAGCAAGTACCAGTCGTTGTGGTGGATGTGCATCACGTGGGCGACGGCGGTGCGGTTGTGGAACTCCCAGACCTCGGTCGTCCCCAGCACCGGGAAGGCGTCGGCGCGGGCGGGGTTGAAAGTCCTGCCGTTCAGCAGCCAGGTGGTCTTGAAGAGGCCGCCGACGGAGATCTCCCAGGCCTGGTCTGGCTCGCGGCCCCGCCGCGTCTTCGCCTTCTCCGCCCACTCCGGCAGTGGCCGCAGCCGGCGCGGTACCCGGGTCTGGTCCGCAACCCGCCCGCGGGCGACCCGGAACTGCATCAGGGCGCCGGCGTAGGCACGCGAGCCGTCGGGGCTGCGGCCACCGTGCGGGCCGCTGCGCAGCTCAACCGCCTCGCCACCGGAGCCGGCGAAGTCGACGATCACCTCGACCCGCTCGGCCGGGCCGATGAGGATTTCGCGGCGGCGGATCGGCCTCGGCATCAGGCCGCTGTCGCTGCCGATCTGAACCATTGGGGCGCCGTTGGAGAGCATCAGGTTGTAGGAGCGGAACTGGGAGACGTTGAGGACCCGCAGCCGGTAGCGGCGCGCGGTCACCTCGTGGTGGGGCATGAAGACGCCGTTGACGAGGATGCATTCGCCGGCGATCCCGTCGGCCGGCGGCCGCAGCCCGTCGCCGAAAGGATCGGTCAGCTGGTTGTGGCGGTCGAAGCTGCGGTCGGCGATCATCAGCGGGATGTCGCGCTCGCCGCTCGGCAGCGGCAGCGAGTCCTCGAAATCGTCGTCGACGATCCACATCCCGGCCAGGCCGCGCCAGCTGTGCGGGGCGGTGCGGTCGAGGCGATGGTCGTGGTACCACTGAAACGCCGCCCGTTCCGGCCGCCCCTCTTCGCGCAGGTCATAGACGTAGGTTTTGCGCCCGCCGGGCTCGATCAGCAGGTCGTTGCCGGACTCACGCGCCGAGAGGCCGAGGGGGATGCGACAGAAGTTGGAGATCGGCTGGCGCTTGGTCAGGCCGCCGGGTTGGCCGTCGAAGCGGCTGCTGTTGTGGCCCCCGTGCAGGTGGACCGAGAGCTCCCCCACCTTGGCTGGAAGCTCGTGGGAGAAGGTGACCCTGGTGCGCTGACCGGCACGGCGGCGCACGGTCGGCCCTGGGAAGGTGCCGCCGTAGGTCCAGAGCTTGGTCTTTTGGCCGGGGAGGACCTGCGCCTCGGCCTCGCGGATCGGGATCCGGATGTGGGAGCCGCTGAGCTCGCGCGGGATCGGCAGCTGCGCCTGAAACGGCACGGCGGCGAGCGCCTCCGAGGGCTCGGACAGCAGCCCGCCCTCGCCGGCCCCCAGGGGCAGCGCGTAGGCGAGCGCACCACCGCCGAGGGCGCCGAGGAAAGCTCGGCGCCCCAGGCGTGGCGAGGATGTGGACTTCCCAGACGTGCCGCTAGCTGCCGGCCGGGAGGACGGTGGTCTTGGCCTGCATCCAGGGGTGAATCGCGCAGAAGAAGTAGAGCTCCGGCGTGGTCGCCGGGTCCGCGGTCACCTGCTGGGTGATCGAGGTGCCTTTCTTCGTTTCTCCGCTGAACCAGGAGTCGCCCGTCTTCGAATTGCTGCCAAGGGTGCTCCAGCCTTCGGGCCCTGCTTCGACCGGGTTGATCGTGATCTTTTCGGTTTTCGGGTTGAACCCATGCCATTTGGCGACCGACATGCAGATGTGTTTCGGCGTGAAGCAGTTTTTCCGCGCGTTCGGCGTTTTCGGCAGTGAGCCTTTGGTCACCAGCGAGAAGGTGTGCGGGCCGACCTTCCTCGGGTCCGTTTCGCTGAGGAAGGTCAGGTTGTCGCCCTGATGCACCGAGGCCGGGGCGACGAACTTCAGTGCGCCTTTGACTTCTTTCGCGTAGACCGTCTCGGTAATGCCAGTGGGCGTAACTGCTGCGCTGCCAAGCGCGGGGACGAGCGCGGCAAGGACGAGAGCTGCGGTTGCCGCGACCACAAAGAGATGCTTTTTCAAGAGAATCCTTTCTACGCACCCGGTCCCCCCTGAGCCCCGGGTGCACGAGTTTGCGAAGTGGTGCAATGTAGCCTCTCAACCAGTCGATGACCAGTTTTCTCCACGTCTGCTACCGGATCGGTGAGATCGATCGCTCGGTCGCCTTTTACTCGAAGCTCGGCTTCGAAGAGGTGCGGCGAATGCCGATCGGCGACGAGGCGATCAACGTCTTCATGGCGCTCCCCGGCGAGGATCCGCGCCTGGAGCTGACCTACAACCATGGAGTCGACTCCTACGACCTCGGCACCGGCTACAACCACGTCGCCCTCATCGTCGACGATCTCGACGGCACCCTCGAGCGCCTCGCCGGCGAAGGCGTCGACCCCGAAAAGCCTCCCTATCGCCCCGGCGGCCGCACCGAGGGCCACCGCATCTGCTTCGTCCGCGATCCCGACGGCTATCGGATCGAGCTGATCGGCGAGTAGCCGATCCGTCCTAGCCCGGGCTGATGCCGCCGCCGACGGACGGCGGCGGGGCGCTGGGCGTTGGTGCGGCTTCGGGGGTGCTTCCGGTTTCGGGTGCCGCTTCGTCGCCGCCTTCGGCTTCGCCCTCGTCGCCGCCTTTGCCCTTCGACTCGTCTTCGGATTCGAAGCTTTCTTCTTCTTCGTAGCCGTCGTAGTCGCTCGAGTAGCCGGAGGAGGTGTGTTCGCTATCGAGGCCGGAGAGTTCGGGCATTCCCTCCGGCACTTCGAATTCCTCGCACTCGCCTTCCTGGGCGGATTCCATGTAGCTCTGCCAGATCGGCCCGGCGGTGGTGCCGCCGTAGCCGGTGTATTCCCGCGTCTGCGGGTGGCCGACCCAGACCGCGGTCGAGAACCTCGGCGTGTAGCCGACGAACCAGGCGTCGGACTCTTCCTCCGAGGTGCCGGTCTTGCCGGCCGAGGTGCAGGCGGTCGAGGTGTAGCCGGCGCCGGTCCCGGAGGTGATCACGCCCTCCAGGATCCGCGTCACTTCGTAGGCCTCGCCCTCGCTCAGAACCCGTTCGCCGGGGTCGGTGCCGGCTTCGTCGACCTTGCCGTCGAAGAATTCGACTTTGCTGATCGCCGTCGGGTCGTGGTGGATGCCGCCGTTGGCGAGGGTTGCGTAGGCGTCGGCCATCTCCAGCGGCGTGACGCCTTCGGCGAGGCCGCCGATCCCCTCCGCCGGGACCGATTCGAGCGAGGAGGTGATCCCCATTTCTTCCGCCGTCTTGGTCACGTTCTCGGGACCGACGTCGAGGTCGAGCTGGGCGAAGACGACGTTGACCGAGTGCCAGGTGGCGCTGGTCAGGTCCATCGTGCCGCCGCCCTCGCCCTCGGCGTTGTTGACCGTCCAGGTACCGCCGTAAGGCAGGTCGAGCGTCTTCGGCGAGGTGCCGTCGTAGTAGGTCGAGTCGGGGTCGATCCCCTGCTTGATCGCGGTCGTGAGAACGAAGGTCTTGAACGAGGAGCCGGGCTGGCGGTGCGCCTGCCAGGCGTAGTTGAACTGCGCTTCGGAGGCATAGCCTTCGGTCGAGGCGAGGGCGACGATCTCACCGTTCTCCGGGTTGACCGAGGCGAGGCCCGCCGCCGGCCCGCCTTCCGGGTAACAGACGCCGCAGGAGTCGACCGCTTCCTGGGCCTTCTGCTGCAGCTCCGGGTCAATCGTCGTGTAGGCCTTGAGACCGCCGTTGCGGACAGTGTTGATCCCGTAGCGATCGATCAGCTGCTGCTGCACGAGGTCGAAGAGGAAGGGGTCGCGAATCGTCTGGTACTTGGTGCCGGGGTCGAGGCCGAGGCCCTTGTCCCGGGCCTCGCTGTATTCGTCGATGGTGATGTAGCCCTGCTCCTCCATCACCCGCAGCACCTCGTTGCGGCGCTCGGTCGCCGCCGCCGGATCGAGGAAGGGGTTGTATTCCGAGGGCGCCTGCGGCAGGCCGGCGATCAGCGCCGACTCGGTCAGGTTCAGGTCTTTCGCCGGCTTGCTGAAGTAGGTCTGCGCCGCCGCCTCGGCCCCAACCGCGGTCTGGCCTTCGACCGTGCCGTAGGGCGCCGTGTTCAGGTACTGGGTGAGGATCCAGCTCTTGCTGTGCTCCTCCTCGAGTTCGAACGCGAGGCGCGTTTCCCGGAGCTTGCGCTTCAGCGTGTCCTCGGGGTTCTGGATGTAGAGGTTGCGGACCAGCTGCTGGGTGATCGTCGACGCCCCCTGCACCACCGCGCCAGCCTGCAGGTCCTTCCAGGCGGCGCGGACGATGCCCTCGGGATCGATCGCGCCGTGCTTGTAGAAGTTCTTGTCCTCGATCGCGATCGTCGCCTCTTTCAGCGAGAGCGGCAACGCCCGCCCCGGCACCGGCTGGCGGATGTTGTCGGAGCGGATGAACCCGATCAGGCTGCCGTCCGCCGCGTAGATCGCCGAGGAGCGGCCCTTCTGGACCGGCTGCAGGCTCGCCAGCGGTGGCCCCGAGTTGTATTCGCTGAGCGCCCAGGAGGCGCCGATGCCGGCGACCACGGCGACGACTCCGCCGACGACGACGATCGGGATCGCGAACTTGTGCCAGTGGGAAGCTGGCGGCTTGCGCCGCCGCCTACGAGTACGGGTCGCCATCGGGCCAGCGATTGTAGAGAGCAGCGAGCGCCAGCCGAGCGGCCTCGGCGACAGCGCAATCCGCCTTGCCGAGCGGATAGGCTCGCGCGCAGCCCCCAGTCCGGGTGGGTCTTTGGGAGAGAGAGGAGAGTTGTGAAACTCGTGATCGGCATTGTCCGTCCTGAGCAGGCGAACGAGGTTCTGGAGGCCCTTTACCGGGCCGAAGTGCGGGGCTTCTCGGTCAGCCGCGTGCAGGGGCACGGCGGCGAGCTCGACCGGGTCGAGACCTACCGCGGCACCACCGTGAGGATGGGGCTCTCGGAGAAGGTCCGCTTCGAGGTCGCGGTCTCCGACTCGTTCGTCGAGACCACGGTCGAGGCGCTCTGCGAGGGCGCCCGCACCGGCGAGGTCGGCGACGGCAAGATCTTCGTGGTGCCGCTGGAGCAGGCGGTCCGGATCCGTACCGGCGAGCCCGATGAAGCGGCCGTGACCCCGGTGGCGAAATGATGTTCGCCGCGATCGACACGGGCGACACCGCTTGGATGCTCGCCGCGACGGCGCTCGTCCTGATGATGACGCCGGCGCTCGGCCTCTTCTACGCCGGCTTGGTCCGCTCCAAGAACACCCTCAACACCTTCATGATGTGCGTCGCCGCAATCGCGATCGCCGGCGTCACCTGGGCGCTGATCGGCTACTCCCTTGCCTTCGACGGCGAAGGTGCGCTGATCGGTGGGCTCGGTCACTTCGCCCTCGACGGCGTCGGTTTCGAACCCCGTGGCGAAGGGACGATCCCCCACCTCCTTTTCATGGCCTTCCAGGGGACCTTCTGCATCATCACCGTCGCGCTGATCTCCGGCGCCGTGGTCGAGCGCATGCGCTTCGGCGCCTTCATGGTCTTCGCCGCGCTCTGGTCGGTGGTCGTCTACGCCGTGCTCGCCCACTGGGCCTTCGGCGGTGGCTGGCTGGCGGCGCAGGGGACCCTCGACTTCGCCGGCGGCGTCCCGGTCGAGATGGCCTCCGGCTTCTCGGCTCTGGCCGCGGCGCTGGTGGTCGGCGCCCGCAAGGACTACGGGCGGCAGGCGCTGCTCCCCCACAACGCCATGTACGTGCTGCTCGGCGCCGGCCTGCTTTGGTTCGGCTGGTTCGGCTTCAACGGCGGCAGCGGGCTCGGGGTCGGCGACGCCAGCATCCTCGCCTTCGTCAACACGCTGCTGACGCCGGCCTGCGCTCTGATCACCTGGTTCGTCCTCGACCTGATCCGGGGCAGGAAGGTGACGGCGATCGGCGCCGCCACCGCGATCATCGTCGGCTGCGTGCTGATCACGCCCGCCGGCGGTTTCATCAGCCCGGGTTGGGCGATGGTGCTCGGGTTCCTCGGCGCCCTGCCCTGCTACGCGATGATCGTCTGGCGGCCCCGAACCCGGGTCGACGAGACGCTCGACGTCCTCGCGGCCCACGGCCTCGCCGGCTTCACCGGCATTCTCTTCCTCGGCCTCGTCGCCCAGGCCGGCTGGAACGGCGTCGCCGACGGCCTCTTCTACGGCGACGCCGGCCAGTTCTGGTCGCAGGTGGTGGCGGCGGTAGTCACCCCCGCCTACGCCTTCATCGCCACCTTCATCCTGCTGAAGCTGGTCGGCGCGGTGATGCCGCTGCGGGCGACCGAGCGCGACGAGGCGGTCGGCATGGACGTCGTCGAGCACGGCGAGGAGGCCTACGTGACCGGCGAGGGCGCGATCCTCGTCCTTCCGGACGGCGACGACAGGCCGATCGAAGTACCGGTAGCGAATCCGGGATAGCCGTCAGCCGCTCTCCGGGATCCTCGACCGGGTCTCGGAGAGCCGGCGCTCCAGGTAGGCGGTCTCCACCTCGTTGCCGGGGATCTCGAGCGCCCGGGCGTAGGCGTCCGTCGCCTCTTCGTCGCGACCGAGCCGGCGCAGCAGCTCCGCCCGCGCCGAGTGCAGCGGTCGGTAGTCGTCGAGCCCCTCGATCGCCGCGATCAGCGCCAGGCCCGCTTCCGGCCCCTCGCTCATGGCCACCGCAACCGCCCGGTTGAGCTCCACCACCGGCCCCGGCGACACCTTTTCAAGCCATTCGTAGAGGCGGACGATCCGCGCCCAGTCGGTCTGATCGGGCAGCTCGGCGCGGGCGTGGGTGGCGGCGATCCGCGCCTGCACGGTGTAGGGACCGACTGGGCCAGCGGCGGCGGCCTGCTCGGACAGCTCCAGGCCCTCGGCGATCTGACCTTGATCCCAGAGCCCCCGATCCTGTTCTTCCAGCGGCACCGCTCTCCCGTCTCCGTCGACCCTGGCCCGGCGCCGGGAATCGCCCAGCAGCATCAGCGCCAGCAGCCCCTTCGCCTCTGGCTCCGACGGCAGCTGGTCGACCACCAGCCGGCAGAGGCGGATCGCCTCGGCGCTCAGCTCGACCCGGACCAGGTCGGAGGAGGTCGACCCGAGGTAGCCCTCGTTGAAGACCAGGTAGAGCGTCGCCAGTACCCCGGAGAGCCGCTCCGGCATCTGTCCAGTGTCGGGAACCTCATACGGGATCCCCGCCATCTGGATCTTCTTTTTGGCCCGGACCAACCGCTGGGCCATCGTGCTCTCCCCGACCAGGAAGGCGCTGGCGATCTCGGCGGTGGTGAGGCCACCAAGGGCGCGCAGCGTCAGCGCCACGCGCGCCTCCCGGGCCAGGGCCGGGTGGCAGCAGGTGAAGATCAGCCGCAGGCGGTCGTCCGCGATCTCCGTCGCGGCGACCTGCTCGGCCGGGGAGATCGCCGGTGGCCGCAGCGCCTCCAGCCCTTCCAGGATCGCGGTCTTCTCGCGCAGGTTGCGATCGCGGCGGAGACGGTCGATCGCCCGGTTGCGGGCGACCTGGGTGATCCAGGCGCCGGGGTTGGAGGGGACGCCGTCGCGCGGCCAACGCTCGAGCGCGACGATGAACGCCTCTTGCACCGCCTCTTCGGCGAGGTCGAAGTCGCCGAGGACCCGGATCAGCGACGCGACCGCCCGCCCCGACTCCTCCCGGAACGTGCGGTCGACGACGCTCTCCGAATTACTGGCCTCCACCTGGGCCTGTGACCTCCGGCTACTTCTTCTCCGTGGCGCGCCGGACCAGCTCCTCGCCGGAGATGTCGTCCTCCTCGCGGCTGTGCTCGACCAGCGGCCGCACCTCGATCGCGCCGCCCTGCAGGGGGACCTTCCTGGTCCAGGCGAGCGCCTCGTCGAGGTTGGCGCAGTCGATGATCCAGAAGCCCATCAGCTGCTCCTTGGTCTCCGTGAAGGGCCCGTCGGTGACGATCGGCTCGCCCTCGAGCTGGAAGCGGACCACGGTCGCGGTCGCGCGCTCGCGCAGACCGCCGCCGGTGACCATGGCGCCGGCGTCCTTGAGTTCCTCGTTGAAGCGTCCCATCGACTCGATCGTCGCCTGCATTTCCTCCGGTGAGACGTCCTCCCAGTTGGGCTCCTCACCCTGCAACAAGAGCATGTACTGCATGTCGCTACCTCCTTGTTGGGGCGGCTCGGAATGCCGCCTTTCACCCTAACGACGAACGGGAATCGCCCAGATCGACAGCCCCGTCGAATTTCTTACGCGCGCAGCTTGTAGCCCTGCGCGAAGAGGCGCAGGTTGACGGCGAACAGCGCCGCCGTCGCCGCAAACAGAGCCAGCAGCGAGAGAGCGATGCTGACTTCGGTGAAGCCGACAAAGCCGTAGCGGACCAAATTGATCATGTAGAAGATCGGGTTGAAGTGGGTCAGCGTCTGGAACGGCTCCGGCAGCAGGGACGCGGAGTAGAAGACGCCGCCGAGGAAGATCAGCGGCTGCAGGATGAAGGTCTGGGCGAAGGCGACGTCGTCGAACTGCTCGGCGCGGACGCCGATCAGGACCCCGAGCAGGGAGAAGAACAGACCGACCAGGAACAGGGACGGGACCAGCACGAAGATGTGGTCGACCGGCAGGTCGACCAGGAACGAGGAGGCGACGAAGGTCAGCAGGGCGACGATCAGCCCGCGCATGAAGCCGCCGAGCGAGAAGGCGAGCAGCAGCTCCAGCGGCGAGGCCGGCGAGGAGAGCTGGTCCTGGATCGCCCCCTGGAACTTCTGCTGCAGGATCGAGGAGGAGTTATTCGTGAAGGCGTTGATCGACCAGGCCATCATGATCAGGCCGGGGATGACGAAGACGACGTAGTCGATCCCGTGCAGCTTGTCGATTCGCGAGCCCAGCGCCGCACCGAAGACGGAGATGTAGAGGAAGGTTTCCAGCAGCGGCGCGCCCAGCGTCTGTTTCTTGATCTTCATGAAGCGGTTGACCTCGCGGCGCCAGAGCGTCGCGAAGCGAATCTGGGCGGCGCTCATGGAGCGACCTCGGCCTCGATATGCGAGCGCGAAAGCTCTTTGCGGCCGACCAGGGCGAGGTAGGCGTCCTCGAGATTGGGGACACCAAAGCGATTGGCGACCTCGGTGCTGGTGCCCTCGGCGACGATCTGGCCGTCGGTGATGAAGGCGATCTTGTCGCAGAGCTGCTCAGCCTCCTCCAGGTAATGGGTGGTGAGCAGGATCGTCGTCCCCTCCTGGTTGATTTTCTGGACGTAGTGCCAGAGCTCCAGGCGCAGCTCGACGTCGACGCCGGCGGTCGGCTCGTCGAGGATCAGCAGCCGCGGGTGGTGCATCATCGCCCGGGCCAGGATCAGCCGCCGTTTCATCCCACCCGAGAGCGTGCGGGTGCGTTCGTCGCGCTTCTCGGTCAGCGAGAAGGTCTCCAGCAGCTCATCGGTGCGCTCTCGGCGCTCGCGCTTCGGCATCCCGAAGTAACCGGCGTGGTAGTCGAGCGTCTCGGCGACGGTCAGGAACCAGTCAATGTTCAGCTCCTGTGGCGCCAGCCCCACCGCCTGCCGCGCTTCGGTGTAGTCGTGGATGGCGTCGTGGCCGAAGACTTCGATCGCGCCTCCGGTCGGCTGGGCAAGGCCGGTGGCGCAATGGATCAGCGTCGACTTGCCCGCGCCATTCGGGCCGAGCAGACCGAACAGCTCCCCCGGCTCGATGTCGAGCGAGACTCCGCGCAGCGCCTCCACCCCGGTCGGGTAGCGCTTCGCCAAGTTCTCTATATGGAGTGCTTTCTCGTCCATGAGCGCGCTCCAACCTAGTGAACCGCTCGCTCCGGCCCGTCGGCAGCGGCTCGCGGCTGGGCTAGGGTGGGCGACATCGTGGTCGCCCGGCTCGCACGCATCCTGATCCCAGCGGCGATCCTGGCGGTGCTGGTGCTGCCGGCGCCGCGGGCGAGCGCCACCGACAGTTGCCCCGGAGGCTTCCTCGTCTTCCAGCCGGCGCCCGCCGGCCCCGTGCTCCTCGGCAGCAACTCCTACACGATCAGGATCTACAACATGAGCTGCGCTTTTGCCTCCTCTCAGCTCGCGAGCTTCATCGGCCATGACGTCCTCCCCGACCCCTGGACCGCAAACGTCCCGACCAGGACGTTCTACGCCAACGGCCGCAACCTCAGCTTCTTCCAGCTCGAAGTCGATCGTCCGGGGGCCACGGCAGGCGGCGGCTGGCCGCGCTGTCCGTCCTTCAGCGTGATGCACGACGACAACCTCGGCGAGGTCGAGTTGCCCCGGGGTCAGTACGCGCTGCGCACCCAGGGCGAGGGCGCGCTCGGCTGCCTCGGCGCCGCCCGCCTGCTGGTCGAAGTCCTCGAGCACCCCCACGGCGACACGCCCGCCGGCTGGACGGCGGTCGACCCGGCCGGGGCGCAACCGGCGGCGATCATGCGCCATCGCGACGGCCATTCGGTCCGGCTCCGCCGCCTGCACGGGCGTGTCGCCGGAGGCGGCCACGCTGGTTGCGAGAGCTGCGAGTAGGCAATGGGCCGGCCGCTGCTCGCCGTCGACACGCCCTCGATGCTGTTCCGCGCCTTCTACGCGCTGCCCGACTCGATCGTCGGGCCAGATGGCAAGCCTGTCAACGCCTTGCTGGGGACCGCGAACCTGATCCTCAAAGAGGTCGAACTGCACCAGCCGCGCGCCATCGTCCTCTGCTTCGGGCCCGACGCGGCCAGCTACCGGACCGAGCTGTACCCGGCCTACCACGCCGAGCGCGAGGCGGCGATGCCCGATGACCTGGCGCCGCAGTTCGTCGCCGCCAAGGACTTCTTCGAGGCGTTCGGCTGGACCGTCGCCACCAGCGACGACCTCGAGGCCGACGACCTGCTCGGCACCTACGCCGAGCGCGAGGCCGAGGCCGGCGGTCACGCCCTGCTGCTGACCGGCGACCGCGACATGTACCAGTGCGCCGGCGACGGGGTCACCGTGCTCTATGTCCGCACCGGTGGCAAAGGAGCCGAAGAGGTCGGTCCGGACCAGGTGCGCGAGCGCTACGGCATCGGCCCCGAGCTGGTCCCCGACTTCATCGCCCTGCGCGGCGACCCCTCCGACGGCCTCCCCGGCGCCAAGGGCGTCGGCCCGAAAACGGCGGCGGAGCTGCTGCGCAAGCACGGCTCACTCGAGGGCGTCCTCGATAACGCGATCCGCGAGCAGCGGCCGAAACTGCGCGGGGCCCTGATCGAGGCCCGCGACGACCTGCTCGCCTTCAAGGACATCGCAACGTTGCGCGACGCCGGCGTCCAGCGGCCGAAGGATGCGCCCACCGACTGGTCGAGCGCGGCCGAAGCGGCACGCGCCAAGGGCATGAATCGCCTTGGCGAGCGGCTTGAGGCGGCAGCTGGCTAGCGTGATCGCGATTTGTCACGCTGAGCGCGACTAAACGCGATCAGCTTCCTCGCGCAGGGCCGCTGCGAGACCCCAGGCGGAGACGATCGCCCAAACGCCCTCGAGCAGGAGGAAGCCCCACTGGGACTCGATCAAGGCCAGCACGGCGAGAATGGCTGAGCCGACCAGGTTGAGCGTCAGGTAGGTCCGCGAGCTCGGGCGCATCCGCTCGAACTGGACCGCGGCGAAGGCGGTGAGGATCAGAAGGGCGCCGACGATCTGGATCAGCTGGTCCACCGGGCGGAGCCTAGAGGTGAGCGACTACGGTGGACCGATGACTTCGCTCCAGATCCCATGGCGGGGGCCGGGCAGCGACCGGCCCGACCTGCCGCTACCGCCCGGCCGGATGCCGCTGCGCCGCGATGGCCAGCTGCGCAAGCGCTGGCGCTACATCGGCGTCTTCGGGCCGGAGCTGATGCTCTGCGCCTCGCGGGCCGAAGTCGGCCCGCTCGGTCAGTCCTTCTGGGTGATGTGGGACCGCGAGGGGCGCTGCCACGACGCCCGCACGACCTTGCGACCCGGCAGCCGCGAGGTGACGATGGACGGCCCCCGCATCGAGATCGACTCGCCAGGGCTCCGCGCCAGCCTGCGGCTCGGAGAGATTGCCCCAATCGAATCGATCTGCCCCAGCGGCTCCGGCTGGGGCTGGACCCGCAAGCGCGCCGGCGTCCCGGTCGAGGGCACGGTCGAGGTGCCGGGCCGGCGCTGGGAGATCTCCGCCCACGGCGTCGACGACGAGTCCGCCGGCTACCACCAGCGCCAGACCAGCTGGCACTGGTCGGCCGGCGTCGGGCGCACCGCCGATGGCCGCGCGGCGGCCTGGAACCTGGTCGAGGGAATCAACGACCCGGCCGAGCGCAGCGAGCGCGCGATCTGGATCGACGGCGAGCCGAACGAGCCGGCGCCGGTCAGCTTCCGCGGCACCGATGGCATCGAATTCGCCGACGGCCCGCCGCTCGAGTTCGCCTCCGAGTCGGCCCACGCCCGCGACGAGAACATCCTCGTCATCCGCTCCCGCTACCGCCACCGCTTCGGCAGCTTCTCCGGCGCCCTCGCCGGCATCCCGCTGGCCGAGGGCTTCGGCGTGATGGAGCAACACGACGCGGTCTGGTGAGACGCAGATGAGAAACGCGAAGCTGTTGATCCGCAAGCACAGTCGGAGCGCCCGCAAGGGCGAGGCCTACATTGCCGCCTACAAATTCCCGGCGCATATCGCGCCTCGTGTCCAGCGCCGAGTTCCCGAGATCGACGAGCTGAACTGGAGCCTCGTGGAACAGGGGCTGCGAGAGTGGTTCATCTGCTGCGCCTGGCGCGGTCGCACCGTCCTCGGCATGCCGTCGCGCCTCGTCGACGAGGCTTGGCACGAGTTCATCCTCGACTCGATCTCCTACATGCGCTTCTGCGAGTTCGCCTTCGGCGATTACCTCCACCACACCCCGGACGAGGCGATGTCGACGACGATGGGGGATGCGCTCGGCGACACGATCCGCGCCTGGGATCGCTCCGATATCGGCTCGAATCAGGAATCGGTGCTCTGGGATCTCGATGAGCAAATTGGCATCGAGCAGCCACTCCGGGTCACTGGCGTCCAGCTGAGCGCCATCCGTTCCCGTGTGCCCTACGCAGCTGGCGGCGGATGGGCGTGCGGCGGCGGCGGATTTGCCGGTGGAGAAGGAGCTGGCGGCGGCGAAGCTGGAGCTGGTGGCGGTGGCGGCGGCGAAGGCGGTGGTGGGGGCTGTGGAGGCGGAGGAGGCTGCGGTGGAGGTGGCAGTTGAGCTAGCGGATCACCAGGTATCGACAAAGCGGCGGCCGGCGGCCGGATCGGCAGCCGCCGCCGCAGCCAGCGTGGCGGCGATCAGGGAGCGGGTCTCGGCCGGGTCGATCACGTCGTCGAGCTCGAACAACGCCGCCGCGTTGAGCGCCCTGGCGTTCTCCTCGGCGGCGGCGGTGAGGTCGCGCACCCGCTGCTCGCGCTCGGCCTCGTCGGCGATCGCCTCCAGCTCCTTGCGCAGGGCTAGCCGCACCGCCCCCTCGAGCCCCATCGGGCCGAGGTGGGCGCTCGGCCAGGCGAGGGTCAGCAGCGGCTCGTGCAGGCTGCCGCCGGTCATCGCCTGCGCCCCCAGGCCGTAGCCGCGGCGCAGGATCACCGCGACCAGCGGCACCCGCAGCGCCGCCCCGGCGACCAGCAGACGCGAGGCGTGTCGGACCAGCCCGGTCGCCTCGGTCTCCGGCCCGACCATGAACCCGGGCGTGTCGATCAGTGAGAGGACCGGCAGCCCGAAGGCGTCGCAGAGCTGCAGCAGGCGGGCCGCCTTGTCGGAGGCGTCGCTGGTGATCGCCCCGGCGACGTGACGACTGTCGTTGGCGATGAAGCCGAGTGGGCGGCCTTCGATCCGCCCCAGCCCCGTCACCATCTCCGGCGCGAAGCGCTCACGCAGGAAGGTGACCGAGCCCTCGTCGGCGAGCGTTTCGATCACTGGGCGCACGTCGTAGGCGCGGCGCTGGCGCTCGGGGACGGCCTCGCGCAGGCGCGCCTGGTCGGGTTCGACTCCGGGCGGCGTCGGCCCCTGGAAGTAGGAGAGCAGGCGCTTGGTCACGGCCGTCGCCTCGGCCTCGTCGGTGGCGACAACGTCGACCACCCCGTTGTCCGCCTGCATCGCGATCGGCCCGATCTCGTCGGGATGGACCTTCCCCAGCCCGCCGCCCTCGATCATCGCCGGCCCGCCGATCCCCAGCGAGACGTTCTCGGTGGCGACGATCAGGTCCGAGCAGCCGGCGATCACGGCGTTGCCGGCAAAGCAGCGGCCAGCGACGACGGCGATCCGCGGGACCACGCCGGAGAGCTTTGCCCAGAGCGCGAAGGCGCGCGTGTCGAGCGCCGAGACGACCGGGTAGTCGGTATCCCCGGGCCGGCCGCCGCCGCCCTCGGCGTAGAAGACGGTCGGCAGCATCATCCGCTCGATCAGCTCGAACAACCGGTCCTTCTTGCGGTGGCCGAGCGCCCCCTGGGTGCCGGCCAGGACCGTGTAGTCGTAGGAGAGGACCGCGCAGGCGGCGCCCTCGCCGAAGAGGTCGCCGTTGATCCGCGCCGTGCCGGCGAGCAGACCGTCGGCCGGAGTGCGCTCGATCAGGTCCTGAACCTCGCGGCGGCCGCGCTGGGCCGCGACCGCGAAGCGGCCGTACTCGACGAAGGAGCCGGGATCGACCAGGTCGGCGAGGTTCTCCCGTGCCGTCCGCGCGCCGCTGGCGTGACGCCGCTCGACCGCATCGGCCCGGGCCGCGTCCTCGGTCAGCGCCCGCCGCGCCAGCAACTCAGCCAGGTCGTCGCGCCCCTCCTCGCCGCCGGGCATTTACTTCCTAGCCGCCGAGGCCGCCGAAGATCGCGTAGGGGTTCGGCGGCCGCTCGGCCCAGGCGACCTGGCCGCTCACCTCTGCGACCGTCTCGCTGCCCTCGGGAGCCTCGGCTTCGAGCCGCGCCGCCAGCGCCCTCGCCTCGTCCTCGTCGCGGGCTCCCACCACCAGGTACTTCCAGCGCCGCACGGCGGGCAGGCCCTCGGCCCGCAACTGCTCGGCGAAGCGAGCGGCGTCGCGGTGCGAGGGCAGCTCGACCCGGACCTCGTACTCGGGCTCGCCGGTTTCCTCCAAGCGACCGCGCTCGGCGGCAAGCATCTGCTGATGCTCGGCAACCTTGGCCGCGTCGTCGCTGGGGAGCGGCGCGTCCGGATCCTCCCAGCGCTCCGCCAACGGGTGCCAATGACGAAGCTCGGTCGCGGCCGACCAAGTCTGTTCCTCGTCGATCTTGGCGACCCGCTCGCCCACGGCTTCGGCCTGCTCGCGCGTCCTCGCGTAGGCGAAGATCCGGCCGCCTTCGCGGGAGAGAACCACCCGATCGTGGAAGTCGTCGCCGAGCTCGTCCTCGAGTTCCTGCGCGTCCAGACGCTCGACCAGCGGCGCCAGATGGCCTTCGTCCTCGACGTCGATCTGCAGCCGCCACTCGTCGTTCATGGGCCTCAACATAGAGTCTCGCGTCGATGAGTACTTCGCCAGACGCCGCTGACACCGCCGATCGCAGCCGCGTCGCCGTCGTCACCGACAGCACGACCTACCTGCCGACAGCGCTGATCGAGCGCTGGCGCATCGAGCAGGTCAGCCTCTACGTCGGCTGGGCGGGCGACCACCGGCCCGAGCAGGACTACGACCTCGACGACTTCTACGCCCGCCTGCGCGAGTCCGACGACCTGCCGTCGACCTCGCAGCCTTCGGTCGGCGACTTCCTCTCCCGTTATGAGCCGCTAGCCGAAGCGGGGCACGACATCGTCTCGATCCACATCGCCGCTGGCCTCTCGGGCACCTGCGAGAGCGCCCGCGAGGCTGCCCGCGTGATCGCCGACAAAGGCCTCCGCGGCCGGGTCGAGGTGGTCGACGGGGAGACCGGCGCCGGCGGGCTTGGCTGCCTCGTTCTGGCCGCCGCCGAGGCAGCCGAGCGGGGCGAGCCGCTGGAGCGGGTGGTCGAGGCCGCGCGGCAGGCCCGCGCTGGGCTGGACATGTGGTTCTGCCTCGACACCCTCGAGTACCTGCGCCGTGGCGGCCGCATCGGCGCCGCCCAGGCGCTGGTCGGCTCGGCGCTGAAAATCAAGCCGATCCTCACCTTTGGCACTGAAATCGCCCCGGTCGGCCGGGTCCGCACCCGCAAGCGGGCGATGGAGCGGATGGTCTCCTACCTGCACGAGCTGCAGGACCGCAGCGCCTCGGACTGGTTCGTCCAGCACGCCCAGTCACCGGGCGATGCGGCCGCGCTGGTCGCCCAGGGAACCGAGATCCTCGGCAAGGACCCCCTCTTCTGCACCCAGGTCGGCCCCGTGCTCGGCGCCCACCTCGGATCCGGGATGCTGGTCGGCGGCGTCGGGCTCAGCACCGCCGCCTAGCGCTGCGGTCACTCGACGACTTCGACCGTGCCCCGCATGTCGGGATGGATCTCGCAGAAGTAGGGGATCGTGCCCGCCTGCTTGAAGGTTTCGGACTTGAGCTTGCCCTGCTCGATCGTCTCGGTGTCGAAGCTGCCGTCGTCGGCCGTCGCCGTGTGCGGCGCCGTGTCCTCGTTCTGCCAGATCACCTTGCCGCCGACCTGAACTTCGACCGGCTCCGGCTGGTAGGTGAATTCGACGATCTTGACTTTTTCGGATAGCTGGGCCTCGCCGCTCGGGGCCGGCGCGCTGCCGCTGTCTTCGCTCCCCCCTGCTTCAGTGGTCGTCTCGGCTGCGGGAGCCGACTCGGTCGAGTCGTCGTCGTCACCGCCGCAGGCGGACAACGCCAGTGAGGCGGCGATCAGTGCGGGTGCGAGCAGCGCTTTGGATTTCATGCGCCACTCGCTACCCACCCAACGCGAATCCGAATCTGCCGCGGTTAGGCTTCCGCCCGTGTCCGCCGCCGATCCCAGTCAGCGTTGATCGGCCGACTCGCCGACGCGGTTACCGGACCGCGCGGGCGACTGGTCACGATCGCGGTCTGGGTCCTGATCGGCGTCGCCGGCTTCCTCGCCCACTCCCAGATCAACGACGTCACTGCCGCCGGGCAGAGCAGTTTCCTGCCGAGCAAGGCGGAATCGACCCTGGCCATCGACGCGCTCGAGCGCAGCAGCGGCGGCGGCGAAGAGGTCCCGGTGGTGATTATCTTCGAGCGCGAAGGGCGACTGACTCAAGCTGACCTGAACGCGATCGGCCGCATCGGCAAGGGGCTCGACGAATTGCGCCTGACCGGGGCGACCCCGATCGTCGACCCCTTCTCGGCCGAGGCCCTGGAACCGCTCGGCGACGTCGCCCGGATCGCCCACGGGGTCGGCCCGATCTCCCGCGACGGCGAAGCGGCGCTGGTCGTGCTGGCGATCGACGCCGAGGACCGCGGCGCGATCGCGGGCGGCGTCGGCAAGATCCGCCGCTACCTGGCCGAGCACCGACCTGCCGGCGTCAAGGCCTACGTCACCGGCCCCGGCGGGATCGCCGCCGACCTCGACCGGGTGGCCAACGAAGCCGGCGAGACGCTGCTGGTGGCGACGCTAGCCCTGGTCCTGCTCCTGCTGCTGATCGTCTACCGGGCACCGCTGCTGGCACTGCTGCCGCTGCTGACCGTCGGCGCCGCCTACCTGGTGGCGATCGGGATCGCCTACCTGCTGATCGAGGCCGGCTGGATCGTCGTCAACATCGAGGGCACCTTCCTTTTGCTGGTCTTGATCTTCGGCGCCGGCACCGACTACTCGCTGCTGCTCGTCCATCGCTACCGGGAGGAACTCGACGCCGGCAAACCGCCGGCCGTGGCGTTACCCACGGCGCTGCGCCAGACCGCCCCGGCGCTCGCCGCCTCGGCCGGGACGGTGATCGCGGCGATGCTGGTGCTGCTGGTCGCCGACCTGCAGTCGACGCACTGGCTGGGGCCGATCCTGGCGATCGGGATCGCGGTGATGCTCGCCGCCGCCTTCACCCTCCTCCCCGCCCTGCTCTCGCTGCTCGACGGGCGCGCCTTCTGGCGGCCCGGCGGCAGCCGGCGCGCCGCCGCCCCACCCGAAGCCGCCGACCGGGAGGAGCCGCGCAACCGCTGGCTCCGGGTCGCCGAGCTCGTGCGCCGCCGCTCGCGGCCGATCATCGTCGTCGTCTTCGCGGCGCTGATCGTGCTCTCGCTCGGCAACCTCGGCGACCACGAGACGATCGGGTTCGGTCAGGGAGAGACCAAACCGACCAACTCCAGCCGCGGCACCGAAGCGCTCGAAGCCCACTTCCCGGCCGGGCTGGGGGCGCCGCTGACCGCGGTTGTCCGGACCGCCCAGCTGGAGAAGGTGACGGAGGCGCTGGAAGAGCTGCACACCGTCCAGCTGGCCCTGCCGGTGCCGCCGACCGGGGAAATCGACAAAGCCGTGGTCGTCGTCGTCACCCACGGCGACCCCTACTCGAGCGACGCCTCCGACATGGTCGAGGGCATCCGCGAACGGCTGCACGAGGTCGACCCCGGCGCCCTGCTCGGGGGCGTCCCCGCGGAGAACTTCGACATCGAGCAGACCAACGAGCGCGACACGAAGCTGATCGTGCCGCTGGTGCTGCTGGTCGTCGGCCTGATCCTCGCCGCGGTGCTGCGGGCGCTGGTCGCGCCGCTCTACCTGATGGTCACCGTCGTCGCCTCTTTCGCGGCGACCCTCGGCCTCGTCACCTTCGGCTTCGCCCAACTCGGCGGCGAGGGAATCGCCTTCAACCTGGTGCTGATGTCGTTCATCTTCCTGGTCGCGCTCGGCGTCGACTACAACATCTTCCTGATGACCCGGGCGCGTGAGGACGCCGTGGTCCACGGCACCCGCGAGGGCACCCTGCGTGCCCTCGTCAGCACCGGCGGCGTCGTCACCGGCGCCGGCCTGATCCTCGCCGGCACCTTCGCCACCCTGACCCTGCTGCCGCTCGAGGAGCTGATCCAGATCGGGGCCACGGTCGCGATCGGCGTCCTGCTCGACACCTTCGTCGTCCGCGCCTTGCTGATTCCGGCGATCACCTACCGGCTCGGCGACCGCGCCTGGTTGCCATCCCGCCCAGGAGGGAAATGAGATGAGCAGTGACCGACATCGACACGATCGCCGAGATCGGCACCGCACTCGGCACCCTCTTCCTCGGCATCGCCACCTTCGCCGCGGTCCGCTCCGGCAACCGGGCCGCGCGCGTCTCCGAGCGCTCGCTGCTGCTGGGGATGCGGCCGGTGCTGACGCCGGCGCGTCCCGAGGACCCTGACCAGCGGGTTCTCTTCGGCGACGGGCGCAGCTTCCTGGTCCGCTCCGACACTGGCCTGGCCGAGGAGATCGACGGCATCGTTTACCTGGCGATCCCCGTCCACAACGTCGGCACCGGGCTGGCGGTGCTGCAGCGCTACGACATCGTCACCGGGATCCCGCTGCTGCCGGCGCAGCAACGCCTCGAACCGGGGCGGCACGACCGCCAGGCGCGTCACTACGGCCCGGTCGAGCACTTCCGCTACCAGCAGCGTGACCTCTACGTCGCCAGCGGGGACAACGGCTACTGGCAGGCGGCGCTGCGCGACCCCGACGACGAGGTCCGCACCGACGTGATCGCGGCGATCCGGGAGCGGGCGCCGATCTCGGTCGACCTCCTCTATGGCGACCACGAGGGCGGTCAGCCCACGGTCAGCCGCTTCACCCTCATCCCCGGCGCCGGCGGCGAGTGGATCCCCACCGTCGCCTTCCACTGGTCAGTGCGCGGGCCGGACCCGCGCGAGCAGGACTTCTAGTACCCGGTGCCGGTCTTGACCTGCTTGCGCTCCGACGGATGGGCGCCGCCCTTCTTCTCCAGGGTCGCGCAGGCCTGTTCGATGTCGTCGGCGAGGCGGTCGACCTGCTCGCGGCTGAGCGTCTCCTTGACCAGCGCCCGCAGGACTTTCTCTTTTTCCGCGTTCGGCGGCAGCGTGTAGGCGGGCAGCATCCAGCCGCGCTCGGCCGAGAGCTGCCAGGAGACGTCGAACTCGTCGTAGTTCTTGCCCGGCGTGAGCCGGAAGGCGACCAGCGGCAGCTGGTCCTCGTCGGCGCCGATCAGCTCGAATTCGCCGCAGGCCTCGAGCCGGTCGGCGAGGGCGCAGGCGTTCTTCTCCATCGCCTCCATCACGTAGGCGTAGCCCTCGCGCCCGTAGCGGACGAAGTTGTAGTACTGGGCGAGCACCATCGAGGCGCCGGTCGAGAAATTGAGCGTGAAGGTCGCGTCTTTCTTCCCCAGGTAGTTCTCGTAGAAGACGAGTTCCTCGGCCAGGTCGCTCTGTTCGCGGAAGATCAGCCAGCCAATGCCCGGGTAGACGAGCCCGAACTTGTGCCCGGAGACGTTGATCGAGCGCACCTGCTCGAGCCGGAAGTCCCACTTCGAGTCGGGATAGAGGAAGGGCCAGACGAAGGCGCCGCTGGCGCCGTCGACGTGCAGCGGCACGTCCAGTTCCCGCTCCTTCTTGATCCCCAGCAGCAGGTCGTTGATGCCGGCGATGTCGTCGGCGTGGCCGGTGAAGGTGGTGCCGAGGACGGCGGCGACGCCGATCGTGTTCTCGTCGACCAGCGGCTCCACGTCATCCGGCCCGATCGTGTACTTGCCTTCCTGCAGCGGCACGATCCGCGGTTCGACGTCGAAGTAGCGGCAGAACTTCTCCCAGACCACGTGCACGTCGCCGCCGAAGACCAGGTTCGGCTTTTCGGTCGCCAGCGAGGCAGCTTCCCGACGCTCTTTCCATTTCCACTTCAGCGAGAGGGCGCCGAGCATGATCGCCTCCGAGGAGCCCTGGGTGCGGGCACCGGTGGTCTCGCCGGGCGCGTTGAAGAGGTCCGCGAGCATGCGGATGCAGCGCTGCTCGATTTCGGCCGAGATCGGGTACTCGGCGTGGTCGATGAAGTTCCGGTGCAGGTTCTCGGCGATGATCCGCTGCGCCTCCGGCTCCATCCAGGTGGTGACGAAGGTCGCCAGGTTGCGCTGCGGGTCTCCCTCCACCGCCAATTCCTCGCCGACCAGGCGCATCGCGTCGAGCGCCGACATGCCGCACTCGGGGAAGTCGCGAGCGGGAGCGTCCTCAATCAGGAAGCGGTTCCCGTAAAGCATGGCCTGGTCGTGTGCGCTGGTCGGTTTTTTCATGCGCGCCAGCCTACGCCGCCGCGCGCTAAGGTGCCCGCCGGAAGGTCGCATCGGGAAATTTTTCTTACTTCTTACGACGAAAGGGTCCACGTGGGTGTCGAGGAGCTGAACGAGATGGGTCCGATCGATTACGTCCTGGTCGAGTGGCCGGGCCGCCAACCGACCGGCGAGGCGGTGCCGCACCTGATCGATCTCGTCGACCGCGGATTGATCCGGATCCTCGACCTCACCTTCATCGCGAAGGGGGAGGACGGCTCTGTCGCCGGCCTCGAGCTCGCCGACCTCGGCGACGCCGTGGCCGAGTACGCCATCTTCGAGGGAGCCTCCTCGGGGCTGATCTCGGAGGACGACATCGGCGAGGCCGGTGCCGCGCTGGAGCCCGGCACCTCGGCCGCGCTGCTGGTCTACGAGAACATCTGGGCCGCACCCTTCGCCAGCGCCGTCCGCCGCTCCGGCGGCCAGCTGGTCGCCAGCGGCCGCATCCCCGTCCAAGCCGTCCTCGCCGCGCTCGATGCGGCCGAGACCGCCTAAGTAAAGGAGACCTCCGTGCCAGGACTACTCAGAGGCGTCGCCCGCACCGCGGTGATAGCCGGAACCGCAACCTCCGTCAGCAACCGTGTCTCCCGCCGCCAGGGTCAGCGCTGGGCCCAGCAGGAAGCGCAGGAGGCGCCCCAGCAGGCCGCGCCGGCGCCAGCTCCGGCGGCCGCCCCTGCCGCTGAGGAATCGATGATCGACCAGCTCAAGCAACTCGGCGAGCTGAAAAGCCAGGGCATCCTCACCGAGGAGGAGTTCGCGGCCCAGAAGGCCAAGCTGCTCGCTTCGTAGCGGTTTTCGCGGACCCCCGCGGGGGTAGAAGAAAGGCCAGCCTCCATATCAAGGAAAGGCGGCCTCGATGGCTGGTATCTCTCTTCAGGAGGCGCGGCATGTAGTCGATGCCGCCGCCGAGAAAGCGACCGCGATCGGCGTGCCGATGAACGTCGCCGTCGTCGACGCCGGCAACAACCTCACCGCCTTCGTCCGCCAGGACGGCGCCTGGCTCGGCTCGATCGACATCGCCCAGGGCAAGGCCTACACGGCCCGCGCCTTCGACATGCCGACCCGCGACCTCGTCCCCGCGGTCCAGCCGGGTGGATCTCTGTATGGGATCGAGGTGAGCAACCAAGGCCATCTGATCGTCTTCCCCGGCGGGATCCCGATCGTGGCCGGCGAGGAGATCGTCGGCGCGATCGGGGTCAGCGGCGGCAGCGTCGAGCAGGACCAGGAAGTCGCCGAAGCGGGGGTGGCGGCGTATGGCGGATAACCGCGGTGTCGTCTACCTCGGGCGAGGCAAAGTCGAAGTCCAGGACATCGACTACCCGACCTGGGAGATCAAGGCGGGCCCGGGCGTGCCGGAGGCGAGCGTCGGCCGCAAACTGCCGCATGGCGCGATCGTCAAACCCGTCGCCACCAACATCTGCGGCTCCGACCAGCACATGGTTCGTGGCCGCACCACCGCGCCCGAGGGCCTGGTCCTCGGCCACGAGATCACCGGCGAGGTGATCGAGGTCGGGCCGGGAGTCGAGTTCATCAAGGAGGGCGACCTCGTCTCGACCCCCTTCAACGTCGCCTGCGGGCGTTGCCGCAACTGCAAAGAACGCAACACCGACGTCTGCCTCAACGTCAATCCCGAGAAGCCCGGTGGCGCCTATGGCTACGTCGACATGGGCGGCTGGATCGGCGGCCAGGCCGAATACGTGATGGTCCCCTATGCGGACTGGAACCTGCTGAGGTTCCCCGACCGCGACCAGACGATGGAGAAGATCCTCGACCTGACGATGCTCTCCGACATCTTTCCGACCGGCTACCACGGCTGCGTCAGCGCCGGAGTCGAAACCGGCTCGACTGTCTACGTCGCCGGCGCCGGGCCGGTGGGGCTCGCCGCCGCGCACTCGGCGCAGCTGCTGGGCGCCGCGGTGGTGATCGTCGGCGACTCGAACAAAGAGCGCCTCGACCAGGCCCGCTCCTTCGGCTGCGAGACGATCGACGTCAACGCGGGCGAGATCGAGGACCAGATCGAGCAGATCCTCGGCGTCCCCGAGGTCGACTGCGGAGTCGACGCCGTCGGCTTCGAGGCGAAGGGCCACGGTCCCGACGCCGGCGAGGAACCGGCGGTCGTGCTCAACTCGCTGATGCGGATCACCCGGGCGCCCGGCAAATTGGGGATACCCGGCCTCTACGTGACCGCGGACCCGGGAGCCGAAACCGAGGCGGCCAAACACGGCTCTCTGTCGCTGGAATTCGGCGTTGGCTGGGCCAAGTCGCTGGGCTTCATGACCGGCCAGACCCCGGTGATGAAGTACCACCGCGAGCTGATGCAGGCGGTCCTCAACGACCGCGCCGAAATCGCCAAGGCGGTCAACGCCACCGTGATCACGCTCGACGAAGCGCCGCAGGGCTATGAAGAATTCGACTCCGGGGTCTCGAAGAAGTTCGTGATCGACCCGCACGGCTTGATCCCGAAATAGGACTGAGGGACTAGAGCCGTAAGGCCACGGCTGCGATCGCCAGCAGCGGGACCCCAACCGAAAGCGCCCGCAAGGAGCCGTCGAGCGGCGCCGTCAGGCTCGCCCGGTCGAGCTGTCGAATCGTCCCGTCAGCCAGCCGCTGCTCGCCACTGACCGCCTCGGTCCGGCGCCGCAGCTCCCGCACCGGCGTCGAGAGGCGCCGCTGGGCGACGCTGAGCCAGAAGCAGCCGAGCACCGCGGCCGCGGCGGCGATCGCCTGGTCTACCGCGTGCAATCCGAGCGCGTTCGACCACCAGCCGGTCAGCGCCGGGAAGGCGCCCCAGGCGGCGGCGAACCAGAAGTCGGTGTGGAAACGGCCGCCGAACCACTCCAGGTTGTAGGCGAGGACAAGGAAGCCGCCGGCGAGGACCAGCGGCGCCAGCGTTGCCGAGACGACGAAGACGCCGGCGACGCCGATCGCCAGCGCACCGCCGAGTCCCGTGGCCGCGAGCGCGATCAGAGTCCGCCGCGAAAGCCGGGTGCCGAGCGGCCGCCCGTGCAGCTCGTCGAGCGAGTGAGCGCCGATCCCGACCGCGAGGAAGAAGGCGGCGAGCGTCGCGAACAGGCGGTCGGCGTGAACCTGCGGCGCCGCGGCGGCGCCGATCGCGACGTAGCTGAGATGCCAGAGCGTGTAGGGCGGGTGCAGGATCGTGACGAAGTCGCGCCAGCCGCCCGGCCGCAGCGCGTAGAACGCCGGGCGCTCCTGCTCAGCCACCAACCGTGCCCCAGATCACGACGCCCCCACCGAGGCTCATGCGCCGCGCGACGACCGCGCCGATCCCCGCCTCCTCCCAGAGCTGCAGCTGGCGTCGCAGCGGATAGCGCCGGTAGAAGTCCTCGATGCTGGGACCGAGGAAGCGCCCGACCCCGAACCACTGCCGCGAGGCAAGCCGGCCCAGCGCCGGCAGCCCGACGCGGGTGTAGAGGCGCCAGGGCCAAAGCCAGATCCCCCGGGGCACGCAGAACTCGAGGCAGGCGACGCGCCCTCCCGGCCGCACCACCCGGGCCAGCTCGCGCAGCGTCGCGGCCGGATCGTCGACGTAGCGCAGCAGATAGGTGAAGGTGAGGTGGTCGAACTCGGCGTCGGCGAAGGGCAGCGCCTCGGCCTCCCCCTCGACCAGCTCGACCCGCGCGGCCAGGGCCGGGTCGGCCCCGAGCTTGGCGCGGGCGCGACTCAGCATCGGTGCGCTCTGGTCCAGCCCGACGACCCGGCAGCCGTAGCCCTCGACCAGCGCCCGGGCGACCAGGCCGGTGCCGGTGGCGACGTCGAGGACCCGGTCCTGCGGCCCCGCCGCCACGCTCGCCACCATCGCCCGCCGCCAGCGCGGGTCCTGGAAGAAGCTGAGGGCCGCGCCAAGCTCGTCGTAACGTGCCGGCAGCTCCTCGAACAGGCGCAGCGCGTGCTGCTTGCGTGGAGACGATGGCATCGCCACGACCGACGGCCCCCGGCGCCTACGCGGTGATCAGCATCGAGTGGACCCGGTCGCCCTCGACCTGGAAGGCGAAACGGCTGTAGCCGTTGAAGCCGTCGGAGCTGACTTCGACGTGCAGCGCGACCCCGTCATCCATCGGTTCGCTGCCGGTCAGCTCGAAGCGCGTGTGGGCGCCGATCAGCTCTTTGTCGCTCCAGGCACGTATCCCCTCGCGCCCCTCGAAGACGCGGCCGTTGTCGTCGACGCTGCCGTCGGGGAGGAACTGGTCGAGGAAGGCCTCGGTGTCTTCGGCGTTGACCGCGGCGACAGCGCGGGCCACGGGCGGCGGCAGATCCGGCTCGGCCGTCCCGGTGCTCATTCGGCCCCTATCTCGCCCCGGCCGCTAGGCGGTGCGAGCCTGCTCCTCGATCGTCAGCTCGGCGGTCGGGTTGGCTTCGAGCCGCGGGTCGGGGATCGGCTCTCCGCTGCGGACCGAGAGGCCGTACTTCCCTTCGGCAAGGCGCTGCTCGGCCCGTTCGAGCGCGGCCAGGCGGTCTTTCAGTTCCTCCGCCCGACCGGCGTCGAACTCGTCCTGGTAGAGGCCCTCCCGGTTGAAGTCACCGGCCTCACGTCGTTCTTCGCTTTCTTCCGGCCCGCCGCGCGTCAGGGCCGCTATCTCTCCCTCGACCCGTTCCCGCTCTGTCGTCAGCAGCTGGCGTGCGCGCTCGTCGTCCATGGGGACACCGTACCCCCGGCGGCAGCAGGCAGACAAGCCAAGCATCGGGTCGCGCTATCCTGTTTAAGGACTAACTACAGAAAGTGGACCTGGATCTCATGGCATATCTCTTGATCCCCCTCGACGAGGCAATCGTCTTCCCAACCGTCACCGCCACCCTGCCGATCGACGTCGGCGAGGAGGACCGCGTCTTCCTGCTCCCCCGCAGCGACGGCGAGTTCGCCCGCGTCGGCGTCGTCGCCGAGGTGATGGAGAGCGGCCAGTCGCGCCGCGGCAAACCGGTCGCAACCGTGCTCGGCCTGCACCGCGGGCTGGCCGGGGTCGCGATTGCCGGCGAGGACGGCGACACCCTGCGCATCGACGTGCAGGAGTTCCACGACGGCCACCCCGATGACGAGCAGACGCGCGAGCTGGCGCGTGAGTACCGCGCCGTGGTCGAGGAGATCCTCGAGCTGCGCGGCGACGACGGGCGCATCTCCGCCTTCCTGCGCTCGGTCGAGGAGCCGGGAGCGCTCGCCGACACGGCCGGGCTGAGCCCGGAATTCAGCGCTGAGCAGAAGCTGCAGTTGCTCGACACGCTCGACGTGACTGAGCGGCTTCGCCTTGCCGTCGAGCTGCAGCGTGAACGGTTGGCCGAGCTGCAGGTCCGCAGCAAGATCCGTGACGACGTCGAGTCCGGCGCCCAGCAACAGCAGCGCGAGTACTTTCTGCGCAAACAGATGGAGTCGATCCGCAAGGAGCTGGGCGAGGACGAGGGCAACCTGATCGAGGAGTACGAGCGCAAGATCGCCGAGGCGGGAATGCCCGAGGAGGTCAACGAGCAGGCTGAGAAGGAGCTGCGCCGGCTCGAGCGCCAGGGCGAGCAGTCGCCCGAGTCCTCGGTCATCCGCAGCTACCTCGACTGGCTTATCGCGGTGCCGTGGTCACAGCGCTCCGAGGAGCGCCTCGACCCGGTGCACACGCGTGAGGTGCTCGACGCCGACCACGCCGGCCTCGAGGACGTGAAGCGGCGCATCACCGAGTTCATCGCCGTCCGCAAGCTGCGCGAGGAGCGCGGCAAGGGCGAGGAGGACAGCCGCGCCAACGGGGCGATCCTGACCCTGGTCGGACCCCCCGGCACCGGCAAGACCTCGATCGGCGAGTCGGTTGCGCGTGCGCTCGGACGTGAGTTCGTCCGCATCAGCCTCGGCGGCGTCCGCGACGAGGCAGAGATCCGCGGCCACCGCCGCACCTACATCGGCGCGATGCCGGGACGGATCGTCCGCGCCCTGCGCGACGCCAAGACGATGAACCCGGTGATCCTGCTCGACGAGGTCGACAAGGTCGGCGCCGACTGGCGCGGCGACCCGTCGGCAGCGTTGCTGGAGGTGCTGGACCCGGCCCAGAACCACTCCTTCCGGGACCACTACCTCGACGTCGAGGTCGACCTCTCCGAGGTCGTCTTCCTCGCCACCGCGAACCTCACCGACACGATCCCGGGCCCGCTGCTGGACCGGATGGAGATCATCGCCTTCGACGGCTACACGACCGCCGAGAAGCTGGCGATCGCCCGCGGCTACCTGCTGCCACGGCAGTTGCGGCGCAACGGGCTGGAGCCGGAGGAGGTCGAGGTCGGCGACGAGATCCTCCGCAGCGTGATCACCGAGTACACCCGCGAGGCGGGCGTGCGCCAGCTCGAGCGCGAGCTGGGCAAGCTGCTGCGCGGGGCGGCAACCCGGATCGCCTCAGGCGAGTCGGCGCGCCCGATCGTGCTCGATGCCGACGCGCTCCATGACTCGCTCGGCCGCCAGCGCTTCTTCCAGGAGTCGGTCGAACGGACCGCGATCCCCGGTGTATCGACCGGGCTGGCGGTAACCGGCACCGGCGGCGACGTCCTCTTCATCGAGGCGACCGCGATGGAGGGCGACAAGGGCCTGGTCCTGACCGGGCAGCTGGGCGACGTGATGAAGGAGTCGGCGCGGATCGCACTCTCCTACGTGCGCTCGCACAGCGAGCAGCTGGGGATCGACCCAGCCCGCTTCGATCGCGAGTTCCACCTGCACGTACCGGCCGGGGCGATCCCGAAGGACGGCCCCAGCGCCGGTACGGCGATGACCACGGCCCTGGTCTCGCTGCTGAGCGGACGACCGGTCAAGCACACCGTCGGGATGACCGGTGAGGTCACCCTGCAGGGGCGGGTGCTGCCGATCGGCGGCCTCAAGCAGAAGGTGCTCGCCGCTCACGCGGCCGGGCTGACCGAGGTGATCCTGCCCGAGCGCAACCGCGGCGACCTCGACGAGGTCCCCGAGGAGGTGCGGGAGAAGATGACCTTCCACCCGGTGATGAGCGTCGAGGAGGTCATCGGCCATGCCCTCGAGCCGGCCGAGAGGGAGGCAGATGTCGCCGCGATGCCGTAGCTGCACGCCAGTGCCGAGCGAGCTGCGCGCGGCGGCCGGCCTGCTCGAGCGCCGCTGGACGATGGCGACGATTTACGCCTGCTCCAGCGGCGCGGTCCGCTTCAACGAGTTCCGCCAGTCGCTCCCGGGGGTCTCCCCCACGACCCTCTCGGAGCGGCTGGAGCAGCTCGAGGCGGCGGGAATCGTCGAGCGGACCCTCGTCGCTGGCCGCCCTCCCCACGCCGAGTACACGCTGACCCGGCGCGGGCGGCAACTGGCCCAGGCCGTCACCGCCCTGCTAGAACCTCGCTAGACCTTCTAACGGCGCGGCAGAGCGCGGGGAAGCTCATGGCGTGAGTGGACGCCGAGCTTGAGAAAGACCTTGTGCAGGTGGTACTCGACCGTGCGCGGGCTGATGAACAGCCGGCTGCCGATCTCGGGGTTGGAGAAACCGTCGCGGGCAAGCCTGGCGACCTCTCCCTCCTGGGCGGTGAGGTCGTCGCGGTGCTCGATCGAGCGGTGGCGCACGGTCTCAGCCGTCGCCGCCAGCTCGCGCTCGGCCCGTGCCGCGAAGGCCTCGGCGCCCATAGAGATGAACATCCCCCGGGCCGCGCGCAGCTGCTCGCGGGCATCGACCCGCCGGCCCTCGCGGCGCAGCCATTCGCCGTAGACCAGCCTGGCGCGGCCCTGGTGGACGACGATCCGGCTGCGGCCGAGCCGGTCGATCGCCTCGCGGTAGAGGCGCTCGGCGACCTCTCCCTCGCTCAGCAGGGCACGTGAGCGCGCCTCCATGGCAAGGCCCCATTCGGTGCTGCCGGCGCGCGCTCGCTGGGAGAGCCGCTCGAGCGCCGCGGCTGCCCACTGCGGCTCACCGCTCCTGGCGGCGGCCTCGACGACCTCGGGGAGCGCCCAGGAAAAGAACGACAGGTCCTCGTGCTCGGATGCCCTGGCGGCAGCGGCAAGGGCGGCGGGGTAGCGCCCGAGGCCGTTGTTGAGCACC
>DASSFS010000032.1:0-52897 GCA_035694165.1 Solirubrobacterales bacterium
CAGTCGGACCGTTCAGTCGAGATGCTCGTCCCTGCTGCGAAGGTCCCGCAGTTCGGAAGCTCTTAAGCGAGACGAAACTGCTGCAGAGAGACACCCTGCGTCTCTGTTGAATCAGGCTTCGGCTCCGAGGGCGGGGGTCGGGTGGCCCCTGAAGCGTCTTGTACTTTTTTGCTTCAGCGAAACTCGGACGGACGGAGCGCGACCCTCAAAAAAGTTAAGCGAAAGGGGCCACCCGACCCCCGCCGCGCCTACCGCACCGTCCTAGTCAGCAAGTCCGCGATCGCCCGCACCTCCAGCAGCAGCCCGTCGAGCAGGCGCTCGGTTTCGGTGTGGATCCGGTACTCGGCCGCCTGGCGGTCGGCCTCGACTTGGTCGATGCGTTGGGCGAGGGCGGTGGTGCGGTCGTCGACGCGGCGGATCGAGCGTTCTAGTTTCTTCTCCGTCTTGCGGACGCGTTTCTTGACGTGGAGGCGGGTTTCCTCGCGGATGCTGTCGAGTTCGCGCTGCAGCTCCTCGCCGATCGGCTGGTTCTGCTCGGCCAGCATCTCTTCGACGCCGTGGCGGACCCGCTCGATCTCCTGGTGGAGCTCGGCGCGGGCGCGGTCGGCGGCGGCCGATATCCCCGGTGCCCCGGGGGGCAGGGACGGATCGGCAGGATTGGGCGCGGAATTCACTGCGGTCATCCTAGGGACGGGGGTGGCCGGAAATCGAACCGAGCCTTGGGGTCCTCAGGCGACCCCAAGTCGCAGGTCAGCGCCGACGGTCGCTCTAGGAGGCGACTGACGCTCTAGTTGTGCAGCACGTAGAGGCTGTAGCGGCCGACCGCGAGCTCGTCGCCATCGTGCAGCGGCGCCCACTCGACGGTCTCGCCGTTGACGAAGACGCCATTGAGGCTGCGGTCGTCGAGGATGCGCAGCGGCTTGCCGGGCTCGGCAACGACGAGGGCATGACGACGCGAGACGCTGGGGTCGTCGAGCCTGAAGTCGGCAGTAAGGCTGCGGCCGATCCGGGTCCAGCCGCGTTCGATCTGGAAGATGCGGATCTCGCCATCGTCTGCCTGCATCGCCAGGCAATTACCGGGCTTGGCGCGCGTTCGCGCCTTCTCCAGCCAGCTCGGCGGTGCCGACGTGCTGGGGACCGGGAATTCACTGGTCGTGGCGCTGTGGTCCTGGTGGGCAGCGAAAATCGAGTCGCGCCGGTATTTGTCGCCTCCGCAGCGCGGGCACTCGGGCAGCGCGTCGGTCTCCTGCATCGAGAGCTGAGAGCCACAGATGAGGCAGAAGAAAGTGCCCTCACCAGGTATCGCTCCGGTGGAGTAACGGTCATCGAGCGGGGCGTTGCTGACGCTGTCGAAAATGGTGGCCTCCTTTCGTGCGTCTGGCAACGATCCTAGCGCGCCTCCTCGCTCGCGTCACTCAATAATGATGACGGTGGTCGTGGGGTGCGGCGGGCGAATAGAATCGCGCGGCGATGGGCCCGATCAGCGCCGAAGTCGAGATTGACGCCCCGCGCGAGCGGGTCTTCGAGACGATCGGCGACCTCTCCCTCCGTCCTCGTTTCACCGATCACTTCCTCTCGGATTTCCACCTCACCCGGATCGAGTCGACGGGCGTCGGCGCTGGGGCCCGGTTCCGAATCAAGGCGCCGCTGCGCTCGATCTGGATGGACACGACGGTCGTCGAACTGCGCGAGCCCCACCTCATCGTCGAGCGTGGCCAAGGCGGTCGCGCCAATCGCATCCCCAACAACACCGTCTGGGAGTTGACCGACGGGCCGGGCTCGCTGACGACCGTGCGGCTGTCTCAATGGACTGAGCCGGGTCGCCTGGATCGGGCGCTGGAGCTGCTCTCGGCTGGCTCCATCTGGCAGCAGCGCGGTTGGCGCGAGGCGATGCAGAGGCTCCGCGATGGCCTCGAGTCCGGCGCTTGGGAGCGCGATCGGATCGCCGTCGCCGGAGGCAACCGCTACGCGACCGGCATCCCTTAGAACCTTCCTAATAGACTCTCGCCGCCGATGTTCCCGAACCGCAGAATCGTCCTCCCACTGCTGGCCGCTCTGGCCCTCACCGTCCTCGCCGTCGGCGTCTCCGCCTGCGGCTATGAGAGCCATGAGACCGAGGTGGTCGAGGGCGAGCCGGTCGAGCTCGGCGAGCTCTCCTTCAACGTCACCTTCTCGCGCTATCTGAATCCGAACGACACCGAGGACTCCGCCTACCTCGTCGGCCAGGAGCCGCCGCCCAAAGGCACGACCTACTTCGGTGTCTTCTTCGAAGTCCAGAATGAAAGCGACAAGCCGCAGACGCTCCCGGAGACGCTGAAAATCACCGACGCCGACCACGAGACCTTCGAAGTGCTGCCGAGCGAAAGCCTCTACGCGCTCGAGCTTGGCGGCGAAGTCGAACCCGAAGAACAGGTGCCGGTGCTCGACTCGACCGCCCAGCTGGGTCCGATCGAGGGCTCGATTGCGATCTTCCTGCTGCCGGAATCGGCCAATGAGAACCGGCCGCTGACGCTGCACATCCACGGCGCCGACGGCGAGAACGGCGAGGTTACGCTCGACCTCTAGGTCTGGCGCTTCCTCCGGCTAGAGGCCGGTGGAGAGAACCTGGGCCGCGGCCGGCGCGGCGACTTCGCCCCCGGCGGCTTCGGCTTCGATCAGCAGCACCCCGACCGCCAGCCGCGGCTTTTCGGCCGGGGCGAAGGCGGCAAACCAGGCGTCCTTGATCTGGATGGGGTTGTCCTCGTTCTCCTGGCCCGGTTTCGGACCGAGCTCGGCGGTGCCGGTCTTGCCAGCCACCTGCGCCTCCGGGATCGCCCCGGCGGTGCCGGTCCCTTCGGTGACGACGCCGGTCATCAGTTCGGTCATCTGGTCGGCCAGCTTCTCCGACATCACCTGTACCGGCTCCATCTGCGGCCGCAGCTTCTTGTTGGCGACGATCGAGGTCGGCTCGCGGATACCGCCGTTGGCGATCGTCTGCGCGACGCTCGCCATCTGCAGCGGCGTCGCCAGCACCTCACCCTGGCCGATCGCCGAGACGCCGAGGTCGATGTCTTCCCCGATTTCGGTTGGGATTGTCGATTCGGCTGGGTCCACTTCGCGCACCACCCGCGGCGCATACAGGGTGGGGGGCGAGTTGAAACCGAAGCTTTCGGCGGCTTCGACCAGTTCGTCGTTGCCGATCTCCGGTCCCAGCGGCGCGAAGACGGCGTTGCACGACTCGGCGAAGGAGTGGCGGAAAGTGCCGCCGCAGTACTCGCCGTTGGCGTTGTTGAGAAAGCGACCACCGACGTTGATCCCGTTGCTGATTTCGAATTCGTCGTCGAGCGAGACGATGCCCTTCTCCAAGGCGGCGACGGTGGTGATCATCTTGAAGGTCGACCCGGGTGGCTGGGGGGCGGAGAAGGCCTGCCCGGCGAGGGCGCGGACGTCGCCGTTGCGGGTGTCGAGCACGGCGATGCCGCCGGCGCGGCCGGCCAGTGCCGAGACGGCCGATTCCTGCAGGTCCGGGTCGATCGTCGTTTTCACCGGCGCGCCGGGCTTCGGTTTGGCCTGGGCGAGCACCCGCACAGAGGTGCCGGCTTCGTTCAGGGCCAGCAGCGATCCCCCGGGCTTGCCAGCGAGGCGGGCGTTGAAGGCGCGCTCGAGGCCGCTGATGCCGACCGGCGTGTCGGCGCTGAAGCCCTGGCGCGCCAGCCTCGGCAGGTCTTCTTCGCCGGGACTACCGACTTCGCCGGTGACGTCGATCGCGGCGCTGCCGAGCGGGTGCTCGCGTTCCTCGGCCGCGCCTTCGGCCAGGGCCGTGCCGTCGCCGGCCAGGATCGGTGCCCGCGGTGCGAGCTCGATCTGGCTTTCGAGATGCTCGCCGTCGCGCAGGCCGGGGAAGACGAGGTTCGGGTTCCAGTCGATGCCGCCGTCGGCGTAGGGCAGCTCGATCTCCTCCTCGAAGCCGTCGAAGGCCCTGGTCGAGATGATCATCGGAACCGGCACCACGGTCGTGCCATCGCGCGAGTCCGGGTCATGGGGGGAGCCGGGCTCGAGTGAGCGCAGCGTCGCCACCTGCTCGGCTTCGCGGTAGGCGGTGGCGAAGTCGTTGACGCTGATCGCCGCCTGCGACGCCGGGTTCAGTTCCTTGTACATGGCGGCGAATTCATCTGCCGCCCAGGCCTTGGCGAAGCGCTCGGCGGTTTCCTTTTCGGGCGAGCCCGGGGCGCCGACCGACGCGCCCACGGCGAAGGCGACGATCGCAATGACCGCGAGGGGAAGCGTGCGGGTGACGAGGCGACGCCGCCGCTCCACCTCGGATGACAACTGACTCACTGGCTGAAAGGTAATAGAGCGATCCCCGGCATGCTTGTATTCAGTGGTGACCGTTCTTGATTGGGCGATTGTCGCCTTCACCGTTGCGCTTGGGATGTGGGGTTACCGGCAAGGCCTGATCGTCGGCGCGATGACCCTCCTCGGCTTCGCGGCCGGCGCCTTCCTCGGCAGCCGGATCGGGCCGCTGGTCCTCGCCAAGGGTTCGGAGTCCCCCTACGCGCCGCTGTGCGCGGCCTTGGGCGCGCTGTTGGCCGGGGCCATGGTGGCGGTGGCTGTGGAGAGCGTCGCGCTCGGGGTGCGGGCGAAGGTGATCCGCCGGCCGGTCCTGCACCTGGCCGATGGCGCCGGCGGGGCGGCGCTGATTGCCTCCGTCGCGCTCGGCCTCGCCTGGGTTTTCGGCGCCGTCGCCCTGCACGCCCCGGGGACCGCTCGCCTGCGGGCCGACGTTCAGGACTCGGTGATCCTGCGCAGCCTCAACGAAGTCCTGCCGCCGTCCGGGCCGGTCCTGAATGCGCTCGACCGGGTCGACCCGGCCCCGTCGATAACCGGGCCGGCGGCTCCTGTCGCCCGACCCGGGGAAGCGATCGCCACTGACCCCGACGTGCTGGACGCTGGCGACTCGGTCGTCCGCGTGCTTGGCACCGCCTGCGGCCTCGGCGTCGAGGGATCTGGCTGGACGGTGCAGCCGGGGCTGGTCGTGACCAACGCACACGTCATCGCCGGCTCCGAGGACACGACGGTGACCACCCAGGGCGGGGTGGAGCTCGACGCGACGCCGGTCTACTACGGGCCGGAAGACGACATGGCGCTGCTGCGGATCGGCGCCAACCTGCCGATCCTGCCGATCTCCGAACAGCGCGAGACGGGCGCCGACGCCGCCGTGCTCGGCTATCCGGAGAACGGTCCCTACGCGGTCACGCCGGCTCGGCTCGGCGAAACCCGCGCCACGATCAGCGAGGACTCCTACGGCAACGGCCCGGTTGACCGCACGATCGTCGCCCTGCGTGGCTCGGTGCGGAGCGGCAACTCCGGCGGGCCACTGGTCGATTCTCAGGGCAGGGTGGTTGGCACGGTCTTTGCGGCCACGACCTCTGGGCCCCCGGGCGGGTTCGCGATCCCGGCCGAGGACGTTCGCGACGCCCTTGCCCAGACCTCGGCCGCCGTCTCCACCGGCACTTGCACTGGCTGAGGCCGATCTCCCCGGCTGCCAAAAAGCCCGTCACTTACGTTCAGTAAGCTCGGCAGTCGTGGAACCGGTCACCTCGACCCAGGCGCCCACGGGCGCGCCCGGCTCGGTCTGTCCCCACTTTCACGCTGCGATCGAGCTGATCGGGAAGCGCTGGACGGGGGCGATCGTCAGCGCCCTGACCGACCGCCCGATGCGCTTCGGCGAGCTCGGCAAGGCCGTTCCCGGCCTCTCGGACCGGCTGCTTTCCCAGCGCCTGCGAGAGCTCGAGGAGGAAGGGCTCGTGCAGCGCGAAGTCGAAGCCGGGACGCCAGTGCGGGTGACCTACTCGCTGACCGCGATCGGCGAGGACCTGGGCCCAGCGATTACCGAGTTGCGGAGCTGGGCCAAGCGCTGGAAACACACCGGGTGACCCGGAGCGTTGACTAGCCTGGATCTATGAGCCTGCCCGGTCCGTTCCCCGTCGGGATCTACGCCCAGAGGCTGCAGGGGTGGATGCGCGAACGGGCGCGGGTGCAGCTGATCGGCGAGGTGACGGGGGTCGGTCGCAGCAAGGTTCAGGCCTACTTCGAGCTGCGCGACAGCCAGGGGGCGGTTCCCTGCGCGATCTGGCTCAACGATCTGGAGAAGGCCGGGCTGCCGGAGGGGGCGCTGCGAGACGGTGCCGAACTGGTGATCTCGGGCGGTCCCGACTACTACCCCGGCGGCGGCCAGGCTTCGCCCAGCTTCAGCTTTCGAGCGACCCATGTGCGGCTGGCGGGGGAGGGAGACCTGCTGGCGCGGCTGGAGGCGCTGCGCAAGCAGCTGCGCGCAGAGGGCCTGTTCGAGCTGCAGAAGCAGCTGGCGCGGCCGTTGCTGCCGAGGGCGATTGGGGTGGTCACGGCGGAAACGGGCGCCGCCCGGCGGGACCTGCTGGCCGGGCTCCGCCGCCGCGGCTGGGGCGGCACCGTGGTCTGGGCCTTCGCCCCGGTCCAGGACCGCCACGCGGCGCCGGCGATCACGGCGGCGATCCAGGGCCTGGCAGCGCGGCCTGAGGTCGAGGCGATCGTCGTCACCCGCGGCGGCGGCAGCCTCGCCGACCTCTGGGCCTTCTGCGACGAGACGCTCTGCCGCACGGTGGCGATGCTGCGGGTGCCGGTGGTCAGCGCGATTGGCCACGAGCGCGACACCACGCTGATCGACGACGTCGCCGCCGTCGCCTGCTCGACCCCGACCCACGCCGCGGAAGCGGCGGTGCCGCTCGACTGCGGCGATGCCCGCCGTGACCTGCAGCGCAGCGCGTCCTCGCTGCGGCGCGCCGGCGAAGGCGCGATCGGCGCTCGCGCTCGCCACCTGGCGGCGCTGGCCCGGGGACCGGCGCGGGCCCTGCAGCGCGAGCGCAGCGGCCTCAACCAGAAGATCCGCGAGATCCGTGCCGCCTCCGAACGCGGCCTGGCCGAACGCGGCGGCTTCCAGCGACGGATCGCCACGGTCGTCCTCGAGCGGGCCCGGCGCCGCGGAATCGAACGCGCGACGGCTGCGGTCGCCGTCGAGAGTCGTCGTGGCGCTGGCATTGAGCGCTCCGCGGCGCGGTCCCTGCAGCGGCGGCAGGAGGCGCTGCGGAGGGCGGCTGTGACCCTGCGCGCCCACGACCCCGAGCGGACGCTGGAGCGCGGCTACGCGCTGGCCGAGACCGAGGCTGGCGAGCCGGTCACCTCGGCTGACCGCGCTGTCGCCGCCGCCGCAGTAAGACTGCGGTTTGCGGATGGTCGTGTGAAGGCGAAGATCGAGGGAGACGTTGAGCGAGAAGCCGGATAGCTACGAGGTCGCGGTAGAACGACTGGAGGAGATCATCGACCGGCTCGACTCTGGCCAGGCGGGGCTGCGCGAGACGCTCGACCTCTGTCGCGAGGGGCGCGAGCTGGTCAACTACTGCGCTGCTGAGCTCGAGGCCGTTGGCGCGGGGCTGAAGGAGCTTCAGCTCGACGAGCTGGCGGCGAGGCTCGACTCCTCTGCCTCGCCCTCCTGAGGTCCGGAGCAGAGGCGGCCCAATGCCGGACAGCCTCGGCAGAGCTCCCAGCTCCGCTCTTCCGCCAGGGCGACCGGGAACTCGCCGCGGCCGATGCGGGCGATCGTCGTCGTCAGCCGCTCGCGCCCGGCTTCCATCTCAGCTGCGCTGAGGCGGGTGAGGATCGGATCTTCCGGCCGCTCGAGGAAGACGTAGGCGACCTCGACCTCGGTCGCCGACAGTGCCTCGGCCACCGCCAGGGCATAGATCGAGCGCTGGGTCTCATAGCGGCCCGCGCGCTCCTTCGGGTCGCCCCCGTGGAGACGGTCGGTCTTGTAGTCGACGACCAGCGGTGGCGCGCCCTCTCGCTCGACCAGGAGGTCGATCGAGCCGCGCAGGACGGTGCCGCCGACCCCGAGCAGGATCGGTACCTCGGCCCGGACCGTGGCGGCGGCGCCGATCCGGTCCCGGAGCAGCGAAGAACCGAGCCAGCCGTGCAGGGGGTCCAGCAGCGTCTCCACCAACCCGTCGGCGCCGGGGTCCAGGCCGGCAGCCGCCGCGTGCCGGCGTGCCAGCTCCGCCGAGGGCTCGCTCCAGCCGTTCGCCTGGCTCCACTCCAGCAGCGCGTGCACCGCTGCTCCCTGCGCCGTGCGCTCCTCGCGTGCCGACGGCGAGCCCCCGCCATCGGAGGGTGCGGCAGTACCTATGCCCGCGATGCGGGAAGAAGGACTGCCGCGGTCGCTCAGCCCCAGCACCCGCTCCATGTAGAAGCGGTAGGGGCACTCCTCGTAGGCGGAGATCGCGGTGTAGGAGAGGGGGCGGCTGGGGACGATCGGGGGACGCCGCTCGACCAGCGGCGGTGGGCCGTCTCCGAGCGCGCGGTCGGCGGCGGCTGGGCGGCGGGTCGCCCGCAGTTCCGCCGCGCGCTCGGGGGAAGGGAGGCTGACCCGGACCGCGATCTCCGACGGTCCGAAGGCGGCGTCCAGGCCCGGCCGCGGCTCCGGCGGTGGCACCGTGACATCGGAATCTGCGTCACGCTCCACCCCGAGCGCCTCGACCAGGCGCTCGACGATCGGCGTGCCGGGCTTCGTCTCGCGGCCTGGCTCCGGTTTGACGACGCCGCTGAGGATCAGCCGCTCACGGGCGCGCGTGGCGGCGACGTGGAACAGGCGCAGGCCCTCTTCGGAGTCCCGTTCCCGCGCCTCGTCGCAGAGCTCGCTGTAGTCGAAGAGGTTGATCGCGGCGCTCCCAAGCCGCCGCAGCTGCATCCCCACCCGGGGCGGCTGCTCGCGGCCCAGGGTCAGCAGCGGCGGGCGGGCGCCGGCGAGCAGGCTGCGGGACAGATCGGGGACGGCGACGACGTTGAACTCCAGGCCCTTGGCGTTGTGGACGGTCATGATCCGCACCCCGTCGTGGCCCTCGGCGGCGGTCGCGGCCTGGGCCTCGGCGTCGCTTTCGGCCCGAGCGGCGAGGAAGTCGAGCAGGCCGCGCAGGTCGCGACCCTCGCGCGACTCGAACTCCGCCGCCAGCCGCATCAGCTTGCGGACGTTGGCGTAGCGTGCCTCACCGGCCGGGCGCATCAGCACCGCCAGGTCGTAGCCGGTCTCGGTCGTCGCCGCCTCGACCAAGCCCGACAGCGAGAGCCGCGGCCCGCGCTTGCGCAGGCTGGCGAGCGTCGTCGCAAAGCGCCGCAGGAGCTCGATCTCGGCCGCGGGAATCTGCTCCAGCCGCTCCGGCTCGGCCAACTCCGCTTCGCCGCCGCCGACCGCGCGCTCCAGCGCCGGCCAGACGCGGCGCCGCCGCCCGGCCGCGGCCCGCAGCAGCCAGAGCGTGTCCGGGGCGATGCCGCAGGCAGGGGAGGCGAGGGCGCCGAAGAGGGCCTGGTCGTCGAGCGGATTGGCGATCGTCGCCAGCAGTGCGCAGACGTCAGAGACCTGCTGCTGGGACCAGTAGCCGCGGCCGCCGACGACGTAGGGCCTCAGTCCAGCCCGCTCCAGCGAGTCCTCGTAGGCGTCGAGATGGGTGAAGGCGCGCAGCAGCACGACCATCTCGCTGCGGTCAATGCCTTGCTCGGCCAGATCGCGCAGCCGCTCAGCAACGGCGCGGGCCTCGGCCAGGCAGTTGAGTGGCGTCCTGCCGTCGATCGCCGGCTCCAGCTCGATCTCCTCCTCGTCCCAGCCGTCGCGCGCGGTCAGCAGCAACTCGACCGCGGCCCCCTGTCCGGCCGGCGCGTCGTCGGGCGGGGGCGCGCCGACCCGCAGCGGCCGGTAGGAAGCGCCGAACAGCGCCGCGCCGAAGAGGTTGACGGCGGCGATCAGCCGCGGCCGTGAGCGGAAGTTGCCGCTCAGCTCCATCAACTCAGCATCGGGACGCCGCTCTACCAGCGCCCGCTGCTGGCGGAAGACGTCGAGGTCGGCGTGGCGGAAGCCGTAGATCGACTGCAGCTCGTCGCCGACGACGACCAGCTCGCTGCGCGGTCCGCGCAGGGCCTCGATCAACCGCAGCTGCAAGCGGTTGGTGTCCTGGAACTCGTCGACCAGCAGGTGGGTGAAGCGACTGCGGTAGGCCTCGCCGATATCGGCCCGCTCCAGCAGCCGCGCGGCGAGGATCTGCAAGTCCTCGAAGTCGATGCCCGTGCGCCGCTCCTTGGCGGCCTCGAAACGGGCCGAGAACAGCTCCAGCAGCTCTGCCAGGTGCCGGTAGGCCACGCCTCCCTCGCCGGCCTCGGCCGTGCGTGAGATCGCCGCGTCGATCGCTTCGCGATAGGGGAGGACCGCCTTCGCCTTGCTGTCGGTGCGCAGCGCCCGCAGCTCCTCGAGGTCCGGCGGAGCCCCGGGCTCGCTGAGCCGCGCCAGCGCCCGTTCGACCAGCTCGCGTTTGGGGTCGCTCTCGCGCATCTCCTCCAGCGCCTCTCCGGCTGCTTCGATCGCCTTGGCGATCGCCTCGACAAGGTCGCTCGGCGGCGGCTCCGGCAACCGTGGCTCCGCCTCGCCGCGACTCCGCAGCTCCGCATGAACCCCCGCCACGAGTCCCCGCAGCCCCTCGATGTCGAACGCCGCCACCAGCTCCTCCCGCGACTCCCCCGGCCGATGGGCCGATAAGTTGACCCCAGCGCTACTTATCGGCCCATCGGCGGCGGGGTCGGCGGCGAGGAAGTCCCGCAACGCTTCGTCGAAGGCCTCGCGGGCGGCGCGGGTCGTCTCCGGGGCGTCGAGGACGCGGAAACCGGGGTCGATGCCGGCGGCGACGGGATGGCCGGCCAGGAGGCGGTTGCAGAAGCCGTGGATCGTCATCACCCAGGCGCCGCCGATCGCGCTCAGCAGCTCCGCCGCTCGCTCCGACCCGGCCGCCGCACGCCGCGCCAGCTCGGTCCGGATCCGCTGCCGCAGCTCCGCTGCGGCCTTGTCGGTGAAGGTGAAGGCGAGGATCGCGTCGGGGGAGACGCCCTTGTCGCAGACGAGGCGGCAGTAGCGGTCGACCATCACCCCCGTCTTGCCGGTGCCGGCACCGGCCTCGAGCAGGACGTCGCGGCCGCTGACGGCGATCGCCGCCGCCTGCTCGGGAGTGGGCGTGCGTTCGCTCATCGCTCCTCCACGCCCTCGTCCTCCTCGTACTGGGGAGCGCGGTCGCGGCGGCAGATCGGGGCGAAGGTGCAGAAGGGGGGACAGGTGTCGTGGCCGCGCAGGCCGCGGCGGGGCCCGGGGTCGCGGCGGATCTCGCCGCCGCGCATGCGGGCGACGATCTCGCCGGCGCGGCGGCGCGAGTCGGCCAGCAGCTCCTCCAGGCCCTCGTCATCAACGACGTCGCGGTCGTAGAGCCCATAGCCGGCCAGATCGCCGGCGGCCTCCGCCGCGACGACGCCGCGCGGCCGCCGCATTGAGGTCCCCCGCAACGGGTGATAGAGGCCGCCGACCGGCTCGGCGCCCCAGTGCTCGGCGACCGCCAGCAGGTAGAGCGGCAGCTGCAGCTTCGCCTGCTCCTCGAACTTCTCCCGCGGCGTCACCGCGCCGGAGAGCTTGTAGTCGATGACGACCGCGCGGCCGTCGGCGGCACGGTCGACCCGGTCGATCGCCCCGTGCAGCCCCCACCCGTCCAGGTCCAGCGTCGGCCTCTCGCTGTCCTCGTGCTCGCCGAAGGCGGCCTCCAGCAGCCAGGGCTCGAAGCCGCCCGTCTCACGCGCGGCCTCTTCGGCGAGGAAGCGCTCCAGCAACCGCTCGACCCGCCGCGCCATCGCCCGCTCGGCCGGGTGCGAGCCGAGTTCGCGCTCGGCGACCACGGCGGCGACGATCTCGCGGCTGCGCGCCGTCCAGACCGGAAGGGAGTTGGGACGCGGCAGCGCGTCGCCCCCCGGGCGCTCTCTATAGAGACGGTCGAGCGACTCGTGCATGAGGCCGCCCTGGACCAGGGGATCGGGCACGGGGTCGAGCGGTTGCGGATCGAGCTCGTGGCTGACGAACCAGCGGTAGGAGCAGAGGTCGAACCCCTCGAGGGTCGTCCCTCCGTAGGCGGGGACCGCGGCCAGCGACTCGATCGCGGCCGGGTTCCGCAGCGGCCCAGGTGCACGCGAAGCCGCCTCGGCCGTGCGGGCGGAGGCGATCCGCTCGCCCAGCCGCAGGCTCAGCTCGCCGTCCACCCCGACCGCGCCCAGCAGCGCCGCCGGGTCGGCGCCGGGCCCGTGACTGGCAAGCGCCCGGGCAAGCTCGTCCTCAGAGGGCGCCTCGGCCAGGGGATGGACGACCTGGGCGAGGTCGCGGCTGCTGGTGATCTCCTCCTCGACCGGGTCGGCTGAAGAGCCGTCAGCGGGAGGAGCCAGCAAGCCGCGGACGTCGTCGAGCAACGGTGAGCGGGCCTCGGCTCCGCCGCTCTCGTCGCTGTCGCGGTAGGAGAGGAAGAGCCGCTTACGGGGCAGTGAGAGGCAGACGCCGAAGAGGTAGCGCTCCTCGGCCTCGCTGTCGCGCCGCGGGTCGAGTCCGAGCGAGCCGCGCTGGGCTTCCGAGAGGAAGGGATCGCCGCCGCGGTCGCGGCGCGGAAACTCGCCGTCCTGGAGCGAGCCGACGAAGACGTGGTCGAAGCGACCGGCGCGCAGACGGTAGGGGCTGGCGATCCGCACCCGCCCCTCGACTGGGCCGCTCCAGACCCGGAACTCGAGGGCCGCGATCGTCGCCGCCAGCTCCTCCGCCCGCGGCGCCAGATCGCCCAGTTCGGCCAGCTCACCGAGCGCATCGGCGATCGCACCCGCCGCCCGCAGCTCGAGCCCCTCGCCGGGCCCGAGCGCTGGCCCGTCGCCCTCGCCGCGCAGGGGCCGGGACGCCATCGTCGCCGCCAGCCGCGCCACCTCGGCCGAGAGGGCGGCACCGGAGCGGGCCGCCGCCTCGCGCAGCCGCACCAGATCCCGCGGTGGCTCGTTCTCCTCTCCCTGCCAGAGCGCCAGGGCCGTCTCGGCGTCTTCCACCCGGCCGCGTCGCAGCCCGCGCTCCAGCCAGTCGACTCGCCCATGGGAGAAGCCCGAGGGCCCGCGCAGGTAGCGCAGCAGGTCGTTCGCGCGCCGGCCGCCGAACTCGGCCTCCAGCAGCGCCACCAGGGCGCCGCCGACCGCGGTTCCGCTTACCGGCAGCTCCGCCTCCAGCGCCGTCGCGATCCCGTTCGCCTCCAGCGCCGCGGCGATAGCCGCGCCCCGCCGAGCGGGATCCCGCAGCGCGATCGCGATCTCGGCTGGGTCGGCGCCGCCCGCGACCAGCCTCGCAACATCGGTCGCGATCGCCTCCGCTTCGCCGCGCACGCCGGCCGAGCGCAGCAGCCGCAAGTCACCGCTCGGCTCCTGCGGCATGGCGTCGAGGCTGCCAAAGCCGCGGGCGAGGTGGAAGAGCAGCTGGCTGTCGGTGTTCGCGGAGTCGGCCTCGGTCACTGTCTCCTCGGCGATGCCGATTCGGTCCCGCAGTTGGCCGAGCAGGCGTGAGCGCGCCGCCAGCGCCGTGTTGCCCTCCTCGAACGGCACCGCGACGGTCACATCGGCGATCGCCGCCAGCGTTTCGAGCAGGTCGAACTGGTTGGGAGTGAGGTCGTCGAGCCCCTCGAGGAAGACGGGCCGGCCACCCCAGAAGGAGCCGTCGCGCCGCAGCAGCTCGATCGCCGCCCGGGCGATCCCGTGGGAATCGACCCTGCCGGTCCGCTCCCGCGCCTCGGCGTAGCCCGTATAGAGGGTGGCGATGTCGCTCAGGTAGGCCGAGCCCTCCAGCGTCGCCGCGCTCGCCTCGACCGCGGCCGGCTCGACTCCCGCCGCCTGCAGCTCGTCCAGGAGGCGCACGAAGGCACGGGCGAAGCCCGGTCGCGCGGCGGAGCGGCGGAGCGGGCCGAGTCGGCCCAGTCGCGCCTCGACCGTTGCCGAAACGGTTCGCAGTCGCTGCGCGGGGGAGAGCTCGGCCCCCGGCGGCACCCCGCCGGCCGTGGCGACCGTGCGGAACAGCGTCCCGAAGGTCATCGCCCCTCCGCCGAGGCTGGCGCCCCCGGCGCAGAGCTCGCGCTCGAAGGAGAAGACGTCGTCGACGGTGGGAACGACCAGGATCGGGTCGAGGTCAAGCGCCGCGGTGAAGCGGCGTCGAATCAGTCCGGCCCGGCCGGAATTCGGAGGTCCTTGGATCAGGTTCAGCGGCATAACGGCAAGCGACTCAGCATAGGTCCGCCTCCGGCGTGGCCGTGGGCGCGCTCAGACCGCGCCGCAAAGCCGCAAAGCGGGCGTTTTTGAACCCCGTTTTGCCGTCTACCGCCCCCTCTAAATTGCGACACAGCTGATGTCCCTCTGTTTCGTAGACCCCGCCGACGCAGTCCGCGCCATTGCCGATTCGGTCGGCCGTGAGGCCCGTCGTCAGTTGCTCGGCGAGGCGGTTCGAGCCTGGGTCGACGAGATCCCGGACACCGAGCTGGAGGTCCACTACGCCAAGGCGATCTCCGAGCTCGACGAGCACGACCTCTCGATGCTCGCCGCCTGGCACGGCTCACTCGAGGTCGGCCAGCCGGTCCCCAACCGCGACTTCCTCATGGGCGCCTTCGGCTCCCTGGGCGAGAACCGCCGCGAGGCCCTCAAGCTCGCCGCCGGCTTCCGCGGCGAGGAGGCCGTCGACGCCGGCGTCACCGAGGAGGCCGCGCTGGAGCTGGTCCTCAGCCTGCTCTCCCCACCCCGCCTGATGGCCCTCGCCGTCGAGGCCGTCGAGCTGTACGTCTGGGACCGCGCCGGTTCCGACAATTAGGCGGCGGTGAGGCGATGGTCGCAGCTTCCTTCACCGCGTAGGAGGCTCAACTCAGCCTCGCGCGCGGATCTCGGCGATCGCTTTGCCTCTACCTGAAGGTCTCGCGCCAGAGCTTCGCTACGTCGGTCGGCGGGTAGACGCCACCGTCGTAAAGCTTGCTGTTGCCGAGGCTTTCCGGCAGGCGGACCTTGAGCGGGGGATCAACGATCCCCTCACAGGTATAGCCGCCCGGTGGCAGTGGCCTCAACCGCATGATCATCAACAGTCTGTCGTCCATGCGTTCGAAGACGGGTTTCATCGCCCTGGCGTTTTGGCTTCTGCCACTGGCGCACGGACCGGGACCCAGATTGATCTTGATCGTCTTCGTCCCCCGTTTCAGGGCTTTCTGGCTCTCCGCGAGGGTCCAGGTGATGGCTTCGTGTTCACCCACGATCGATCTCGGCGTGCAGCCGCTGGACAGGCCGCTCATTTTCCAGACCCCACTCTTCTTCTCGACGGATATGACGCTTGGTCCGCCAGGTGCTAAGAGCCGACCGCTGGCGAACTCGGCCCTGTTGCTGGTTTCAGCAAGCAGCCGCCAGTTGTTTGGCGGCACGAGGCGATAGTCCCAACCCTCCATCTCCTGTAATTCTCTTTTTAGGGCGACCTCACTGGGCCGCGAGCCGAACTCGACTCCGGTCGGAGAGCTGAACACGGCCACCGGATCGAAGGCGAGGCTATGGCACACCGTTGGGTATGGCCAAGAGGGCCATTCCTGCACCACCGGGTCCGGTCCCGCGGTCGTTTTGGCCTGTGCCGGGGTAGCGGCCCCAAGCAAGGCCAGGAACGCCGCCAATACCGTGATCCCCCGCGCTGCAGCGCTCACGTGTCCAGCGTACATGTGACTTAGGCCAGCGCCGCGCGGATCTCGGCGATCGCCTGCTCGTTGTCGCGGAAGTGGACGGCGGTCATGCCTGCCTCGCGGGCGCCGTCGCAGTTGTGGGGGAGGTCGTCGATGAAGAGGCAGACCTCGGCCGGGAGGCCGAGCCGCTCCAGGGTCATCTCGTAGATCCGCGCTTCCGGCTTGCGGACGCCGACGAAGCCAGAGTCGACCACCGTCTCGAAGATCTCGTCGACCGGCAGCATCGGGCGCCACAATGGCTCCCACTCGCGCACGTTGTTGGTCAGCATCGCCATCCGCAGGCCGCCCGCCTTCAACTCGCGCATCAGCTCGATCATCGGCAGGTTGGGGTGGAGCGCCTCGAAGTAGATCTCGCGGAAGCGGTGCAGTTCCGGTCTGTGGCCAAGCAGGGGCTCCAGCCCGTCGCCCAGCCGCGCCAGGAAGTCGACCTCGGAGATCTCGCCTCGCTCCATCTTGTAGAGCGGGTTTTCACCGTCCTCGTCGGTGATCGTCCGCATCGCTTTGCCGAGGTTCTCGGGTGAGATCCCGATTTCGTCCTGGACGGCCATGAACGAGCTCAGCAGCGGCGTCGTCAGGACCCCGCCGAAATCCGAGACGACCGCTTCGATTTCAGGCATCTGGCCGGGCCACCTCGTAGGTGCCCAAGCCCTCGCGTCCCTCAACCGACCAGCGGAAGAAGGCGATCTCCGCGTTGAGCCCGGGCCGCTGGACCGAGATCGAGCTGATCAGCGTCCCGGCGCCGCGCAGGGGCTGGCCGTCTTCGGCGTCCGGCCAGAGCTCCAGCGTCGCCCGCCGCTGCACGCCATCCTCGCCATACTCGGTCGAGAGCAGCGCTTCGTCGAAGGTGACCGGTGCCGCGTCGGGGTCGCATAGCACCGCCGCGACCTCCTCCTCGCCATGCTCGCGAGCGCCGGCGGGTAAGGCCGAGGTGAGGGCCAGCAGGCCGCCGTCGGCGAAGACGATGCCGATCGACCGGCGCAGGATCATGCTCGAGTCGCTCATCGGGCCGAGAGCCTATTGACGCGAAAAGGAGCTGTGCGGTGAGGGTAAATTGCGGTGATGAGCGCGCTCACTATTCGCGACGCCGACCCGGCCCAGGACGCGGCCGCCTGCGCCGCGGTCTATGCCCCGTACGTCGAAACCACCCCGATCTCCTTCGAGGAACAGCCGCCGGACGCAACGGAGATGCGCTCCCGCATCGAGCGGGTCGTCGCCGGCCATCCCTGGCTGATTGGCGAAGACGAGGGCGAGGTGGTCGGTTACGCCTACGCCAGCCGCCTCCAAGAGCGCCCCGCCTATCGCTGGACTGCCGAGGTGTCCGTCTACATCGCCGCGGAGAAGCGGGGGAGGGGATACGGCCAGGCGCTCTACGAAGCGCTTTTCGAGCGCCTCCGCCAGCAGCGCTTCCAGCTCGCCTGGGCAGGGATCACCATGCCCAACGAGGCCAGCGTTCGCCTGCACGAACGTCTCGGCTTCACCCGGATCGGCATCAGTTCCCGCATCGGCTGGAAGGCCGGTCGCTGGCACGACGTCAGCTGGTGGCAGATGGAGCTGGTCCCGGCCAGCGCCGAACCGCCGCCGGAGCCGCTGCCGCCGGGCCCGCCGCCGCCCCCCGGCTACCATTGAGCTATGCCCGACGATCAAGCACCAGCCACCCAGCCGCAGACCGAAGCCCTCACCGAGGAGGACGTGTATGAAGCCCTCGAGGAGGTAATCGACCCCGAGCTCGGCCTCGACTTCGTCTCCCTCGGCCTCGTCTACGACGTCGCGATCGAGAAAGAGGACGTCTACGTCACCTTCACCCTGACCACCCCGGCCTGCCCAATCGGCCCCCAGGTCTCCGAACAGATGAAAGAGTTCGTCGGCGACCTCCCCGGCGTCTCTGCCGTCCACCCGAAGATGATCTTCGACCCCCCCTGGTCGCCGGAAATGATGACTGACGACGCCAAGTTCGCTTTGGGCTTTTAGAGACTCGGCGCCTTTGGGGTCCCGAGGTCCGAGTTCGGTGTTTCGCCGACTGGCCGCCGCCCGGCGGTTTCAGACGGGGTAACCAATAGACTCCACGCGAGTACGATATGGGTACTTCGAGGAAACGCGCATTCATTTCGGTCCTTGCCCTGATCACTGGTGCGTCTTTGTATGCGGGCGCCCCATTGAATGCAGAATTCCGCGACGATCGCGGTCCCGCAGCTACTCCCTCTGGCCTCGCCCTCGCAGACGATTGCGTCGCTGACCTCGCGCTCTCGGGCGATTCCAAGGCATTGATCCATTACACGATCAGCTGCGCTGTGCGGGACAAGGAAGTCCTTACGACTGTGGAGCCGGGTACCGGGCAGGTGTTGACCCGTGTCTCCCACCGCATTGCGCCTAGGGGACCCGGCGCACTCGGCGACGCCCGCTGTACGCTCGTTGGAGACGACGTTGCCTGTCGTGCCCGACGAGCCGGCCCGGTTACATTCGAGGGCTGGCTGATGGTCAAGCCGGGGACCCGCTGCAGAGACCGGCTGGCGGTATCGGTCGGCGGTTCGTCGCACCACCTCTATCCGCGCGGTTGCCCCGATGCGATCCGCCCGCCGCTGCCAAGTGTCGCCGAGATCGTGCGGTTTCGGCGCGAGCACGGGCTTGACCTTGACCTGAATGCAGACAGTGATGCGACTAAGGCGCGCGCCCTCGCGCTCCGACAAGCGCTGCAGCGTGGAGATCCCTCGGCGCTCGTCGCGCGCCGGACCTGGGGCATTCCTCTCCGGGACCTGGACCTGCGCGAGCTCGAGTACCGCCTCCACTACAACATCGAAGGCGCCGGCGCCCTGCATCAATGGTTCGCTCAGAACGCCAGCAATACCTATGCCGGCTCTTGGATCGACGAAGCCGCTGGCGGGCTCATCTATGTCCGCTTTACCGGCGACCAGGATGCCCAGTTGGCGGCCCTGCGCAGTACGCCTGGCATCCTCGCCCCCGAGCGGATCGTCGGCTACGGCATTCCGGCGATCCATTCTGTGGCCGAGCTCACCATGCTGGCTGGTCTCATCCAGGATGAAGCCTGGGGCGCACTCGGCTTACGCGGACTGGTCACCCGTGTCGGTGTCGACATCAAGGAGAACAAAGTTGTGGTCGGCGCCCGCGATCCGGAAGCGGTCACCCCTGTCCTCATTGCTCGCTTCGGACCGACGGCTCCACTTGCTGTCGTCTACAGGCCACCTATCGAGCGCAAGCGCAAGGGTAAGGCCCGATGAGTCGGGCCGGGTTTGACTGAGACCTCGAGCCAGGCTCTTGACGCTCCTCGCGGATCGAGCGCATCTGGTACGTAGGGGCATGTTCCGGCCCTCGCCCCTGCGCACTCGATTACTGTTCCCGCCGAGCATGGCGAGGCATTTCACGGATAAGCGGGCGCTGGCCGTCACCCTCTTCTGGGTTATCGGTCTTGCTGTCACCGGGTCGACGGATGCGCTTCTGTTCATGGCGCCGGCGCTGCTGATTGCCATCCCGCTCATCGGTGGTCTCTATATCGGCGAGGAGCTGATCGTGAAGCTCGCCGCTCGGCGAGCCCGTCCTCGTCGGCGCACGGCCACCGCCTCCCCGAGGCCGCTTTCGCCCGCACCCCAGAGCTGGCAGCCGCGCGGCACTCGCCTGATCGCGTTCTCGCTGGCAAAGCGGCCGCCGCCCGCGCGCCTGCTCACTCAGAACTAGCGCCTGGCGACTCGAGCTTTCGGTCCGCCATGCGCGCGACCGAAAGGAACCTGTGCGAAAGCGCTGGGCGGCGCTCGCCGCCACGACAACGTTGTTCTGCCTGCTCACGGCCTCACCGGCCCTGGGCCATGAAGGCAACCCCGACTTCCGCTCCGAAATCGACTCGGTGCGCCCGAGTGTGCCCGGCGTCAGCTTCGAAGTCCTCAACTACGACGCCGACATGGAACTGGTCGACCGCGGCGGCCACGAGGTGGTGATCTACGGATACGAGGGTGAGCCGTTCGCACGCATCCTGCGCGACGGGACCGTGCAGAAGAACCAGCGCTCGCCCGCTACCTACCTCAACGTCGATCGGTACGCGGAGGCGCCGGTCCCCAAGAGCGCCGACCCGGAGGCGCCGCCGGTCTGGAAGACGGTTGACGACTCCGGAACTCTGCGCTGGCACGACCACCGGATGCACTACATGGCCACCGGCACCCCGCCGCAGGTCGAGGACGAGAGCAAGCGCACCAAGGTCTTCGACTACGAGATTCCGCTGCGGATCGACGGCCGCAAGGGCGCGATCGACGGCACCTTGCTCTGGGTCGGCCCGGCCGACACCTCAAAGACGCCGTTCCTAATCGTGGGAGCGGTGATCGTCTTGGCGGGAGGCGCGGCCGTGCTGATCGCCCGTCGCCGCCGTGGCTCCCAGGACGGCGATGAGGACCGTCCCGCAAAGGAAGCCTGGTAGTGCCGGGCCGCCTTCACAGGCTCCACCTCGCATTCGTCACGCTGGTCGCGGCGATGCTGCTCGCGCCGAGCGGCGCCCTCGCCCACGCGACGCTGGAGGACGCCTCACCGCCGCGCGGGGCGATCGTGCAGCAGCAGCCGAGCGAGGTAGTCCTCCGGTTCAGCGAGCCGGTCGAGGGCAACTTCGGCGCCGTGCGGGTCTACGACGCCGAGGGCGCCAGGGTCGACGAGGGCGACGCCTTTCACCCTGACGGCGAAGGCCCGAAGCTCGGCGTTCACCTCGGGCCCGGCCTTCCCGATGGCAGCTACACCGCCACCTACCGGGTCGTCTCCGCCGACGGGCACATCGTCTCGGGCGGCTATGTCTTCTCGGTCGGGAAGGCTGGCCGGGCGCCGGAGGAGACGGTCGCCGAATTGGTCGCCGCGGGTGACTCGGGTACCGCGACGGAGATCGGCCTGGGGATCGCTCGCGGGACGCAGTACGCGGCGCTGGCGGTCGCGCTCGGCGCTCTCGTCTTCCTCCTGCTCGTTTGGTGGCCGGCTCGCCGACTCTTGGGAGGAGCGGGCGAGCGCTGGCAGCAGGCAAGCCGCGCCTTCCAGCGGCGCCTGCGAACCGTCCTGCTCGTGGCCGCGGTCGCTGGAGCACTCAGCGCCGCGGCCGCGATCGTCTTCGAGGCCGCGCAGGCGGCCGGGGTATCCGCCACCTCGGCGCTCGACGCCACGATCCTCCGCGAGGAGCTCGGCACCCGCTTCGGCACGGTGTGGGGGGTCACGGCGCTCGCCTGGGCTCTGCTGGGACTGGGAGCGGTGCCAGCGCTCCGCCGCCCGGCGCCCTGGTCGGTCGCGGCCCTCCTTGCACCGCTCGCCTTCGTCGCCTTGGAGCCGGCGCTCTCCGGGCATCCCAGCACGCAGTCGCCGGTCGCTCTGCTGTTCTCGGCCAACGTCCTGCATGTCGTGGCGATGTCGGTCTGGGTCGGGGGACTGGCATCCCTCGTCCTGATCCTCCCCGCCGCGACCCGTGAGCTGGAGCCGCCTCAGCGCAGCCGCCTGATCGCGGCAGTCCTGGCGCGCTTCTCGCCGCTCGCGCTCGCCAGCGTGGCAGTGATCCTGCTGACCGGGATCGGCCAGGCATACGCCTACGTTCGCCACCTCGACAACCTGTTCGATACCCCTTACGGCCGCGCCGTCCTGATCAAGTTCGTGCTGCTCACCGCCGCGCTGATCCCCCTCGTTGCCTACAACCGCTACCGCTCCGTTCCCCGCCTCCAGCGGATCGCCGCGGGGGGAGAGGCGCCGGGACGGAGTGGGCTGCTGCTGCGCCGAGCGCTCCGCGGCGAGGTGGCGTTGATCGTCGTCGTCCTCGGCGTCACCGCGGCACTGGCCGGCTACGCGCCGGCGACGTCGGCGCAGTCCGGGCCGTTCTCCGGCAGCGCCTCGCTCGGCCCCGCCGAGCTGGAGCTGACCGTCGATCCCGCACGGGTGGGCTCCAATCAGATTCACCTCTACCTCTTCGATGCAAAGAGCGGCGCGCAGTTCACCCGGATCAAAGAACTGAAAGTGAGCACGACGCTGCCCGAGAAGTCGATCGGGCCGCTGCCGCTCGAACCACAGCACTCTGGCCCCGGTCACTACACGGTGCAGGGGGCGCTCCTCAGTGTCTCCGGCGACTGGGAGCTCGAAGTCACGATGCGCGTTTCCGCCTTCGATCAGTACACCGCCGATGTCGAGGTCCCGATCCGATAACCGTCAACGAAAGGAATCGATGAAACTCAAGTCAACTCTCGCGCTGTTAGCCGTGCTCATGCTCGTGATCCCGGCGGGCGCCAGCGCCCATGTCACCTTGCAACCCGAGGAAGCTGCCGCCGGGGACTTCACCGTCCTCGATGTGCGCGTTCCCAACGAGCGGGACGATGCGGCGACGACGAAGGTGGATGTGCAGTTCCCACCCGGATTCGTCTTTGCGTCGTACCAGCCGGTCGCCGGCTGGTCGGTGCAGGTGCAGATGAAGAAGCTGGCCGAACCACTGACGAGCCACGGAGAGGAAATCACCGAACAGGTGAGTCGTATGACTTGGACTGCCAACGGCAAAGCAGGCGTGCAACCAGGGCAGTTCCAGGACTTCCCGATCTCGGTCCAGATTCCGGACATGGCCGGTGACACCCTGACCTTCAAGGCGCTACAGACCTACGAGGATGGGGAAATGGTGCGCTGGATCGGTGGGCCCGACGCGGAGGAGCCCGCTCCGCAGGTCACTGTCACCGAAGGCAATGACGGACACCACGGCAATGCCGCGAATCCAAAGTCCTCTGAGTCAGACGACTCCGACAGCGCCAGCGAGGGCCTCGGGATCGCGGCACTGATCGTCGGCGCTCTCGGTCTGCTGGCCGGAGGCGCGGCGTTGCTCCGCTCGCGTCGAGGAGCCCCCTGATTGACCCGATAAGTTGATGGCTCTTGACTTTCCTGGGGGATGTAAAGGGGCAGCTGGAGCAGCGGCCGCGGTGGCTCGTGGCCGCTGCTGCTCTTCTAATCGGCTCCGCCGTGTGGGTGTTCTTCGCCGAGGTCCCTATCGGCTTCAAGTTTTTTCAGCTGGGGTTCGCGTTGGTGCTCAGCGTGTTTTTGCTGCGCGGTAGCAGGATTGCGTGGGGTCTAACCCTCGTTGACCCGGTCTGGCAGATCGTCGAATTGCAGGGTGGGGGCGAGAATTGGTGGGCCGCAGCCCCACTCGTCGTCCTAGTTGCCTGTCTGCTCGCCCCTGCGTCGGTGAGGTTCGTCTGGCTCGAGGCCGCGCAGCGCCCGACTCCTCTTTTCGCCTCTCGCTTGCCGGCGCCCCTCGAAAGGGTCTTCGCGCTGTCCTACGCGGGCCTGGCGCGAGTGGCGCAATGGGAAGGTGGCTTTCGAGAGAGTGACCCAGGAGGCGCTCCGCGCCGCTACGGGGTGTTGGCCTGGCGGCTGGGGGTGGCCTCAATCGTCCTGCTCGTACTCAGCGGCGTGGTCAGCAGCTGGGAGCAGGGTTCGGCGCGCGGCAACGTTGTCGTTGACATCTTGGGACACGTCATTCGGGCCAGCTGGGTGATCGCGCTGCTCGCATTTATCGCCGTATTGATCGTGGGCGCCTACAGCTGCCTAACCCGCAAGAGGCGGGAAGTGGGCTCGGTGCCACGGACTTGACGCGACTGGCGAGGTGACCTGACCCGTGGCGGTCCTGCTGGCGAAGCTGTTGCTGGCGCCAGCCTGCGTGGTCGCCGTCTCGCTCGCCGGCCGCCGGTGGGGGATGGCTGTCGCCGGGATCCTCGGTGGGCTGCCCGTGGTCGCCGGCCCGATCCTCGTCGTGCTCACCCTTGTCCACGGTCCCGAGTTCGGCGCGAAGGCGGCCGCCGGCACGCTGCTTGGCCTGGCGGCGCTGACGCTGTTCGTGGTCGTCTATGGAAAGGCATCCGAGCGAAGCGGGCCGACGCTGAGCCTGCTCGCGGGTTGGGCCGCGTTCCTTCTGGGCGTCGCGATCCTGCAACTGCTCGATGTCCCTCCGGGAGTCTCGTTGGCCTTTGTCGCGGCCTGCTTTGCGGTAGGTCTCGCCCTGTTCCCGGGCCCGACGGAGCCGCCAACGGCCCTCACGCCGCCGCCCTGGTGGGACCTGCCTGCGCGCGGGCTTGCGGCCCTGGCGCTGGCGGTCGCGCTAACCGCTGCGTCGGGCGCCCTGGGGCCGAGCCTCAGCGGCCTCCTGGCGCCGTTCCCGGTCATCACCAGCGTGCTGGCCGTCTTCACCCACATCCACGATGGCGTCGGCCAAGTGAGGGTGCTTCTGCGGAACTTTCTCGTCGGCTTCTATGGGTTCGCCGTCTTCTGCTTCGTCCTCGCCTCAACCCTGGACTCGCTCAGCGGTCCAGCGGCGTTCTCGATCGCACTGGCAGCAGCCCTTGCGACCCAGGCAACGATCTACGCGTTGAGCTCACGCCGCCTCCGGCCACAGGCGGCCGAGGGGTCCCCTGAGGCAAATTCCATGGAGGAGATCCGGAAGAGGACCGGGACCTCGCCTACGGACTTAATGGAATTCGACAGGCGTTGCGGATCGCTGCCCACTGACGGCGAGGAATAGCCCCCGTTGTGAGCACGGGCGCACGTTTGTGCTTCGAGCTTCTTGTGGCAAGAAAGGCACAGGTTCGAACTCAGCGGAGTGGCCCTGGGTCGGTTCGTCAAGCGAGGCGAAGGCGATTCGCAGGGTGCCGAATTCCCTAAGGGGAAGCGAAAGGCGCCAGCTCGCGCCGCCAGGGACCCGATCGCCATCACGCGCGAATCAGACTTCGGCTGGTGGCCTTTCGTATTTAACCCCGATAGGGGCATCCCGGCCGTAGAGCTTGCCTAGAAGCGCCCTTGCACGCCTAACATGTTCGCTTCCAACCGAGACGATGTTGCGCTGAACACTCAGTCCTACGCTAACTGCGACACCGGGGTGAGCGTCGCTCAGTAAGAGATCGTCCACGGCAATTCGCTCAAGGTCTCTGAGCTCTTCAATCGAAGACCTGGGGGCGTAAGGAAAGCGGGTAACTCGTCCAGGCTTTACGAGTCCGGGAAGCTCCTTAATAGCGCTGATTCGCGCTCCCTGATGGTGAGTGAATCCAACGCGGAACCTAACTGATGCGTCGTCTTCCACGTACATGCCGGCATAGCTGTCTGGGTAGTGCTTGGACGACCACCTCGCAATGAGAGCTTCGTCGTGTGAGCACGCAATACATCTTTGCTGCATTGCCGACGAGGCGGGCGCGATAGTAGTGACAGCCGCTATTGCCAACAAACCGAGAGTGATAACTAAGAGGACTTGCCTACGGTGCATAGATCAATTCCAGTGGAGTCATCTGTGGATCGCTCATAATCGCCGTCTCCAATGGCGTCGGCTCTCCGGCTTTTAAACTCGCCGAGAATCAATGCCGTAGCACACGTTTCTTTGTAGGTTCATTTCCCAGCGAGCCTCGACCATTGGTCGCCAGACCCACAACTGTTTTGAAAGAACCTCCTGCGAGCCGCCGGCATTGGGATACGCTGTCAAGGCGCATTCGCAGTCTGTGGGATCGTAGCTCCTAGCGTTGTGCCGAAACAACGAATTTCGCCGCCCGGGACGTCCATGGCAGCCCACGGATGCCGATCTGCTTGGCGACCTTGTAATGGCCGAGCTTCTGGTCGATGGGTAGCTTCACCCTCGTGCAGACGCCGACGGCACCGGGCTCTAGCTGCAGCGTCGGCCCCAACGGCCCCTTCCCCTCGGGCGTAAGGGGGTCCCTGACCCAGCCATCGGCAGTTCGGCGCCAAACGACGAATGCAAAGGTGTCAGTAACGGAGTACAGGCTCGTGTTGACAAGCCTGGCGAACACGGTCTCGCCCGGGGCAAACACGGTCTGGCCCGAGGCATACGTCTGGTGATTGGCCAGCAGTACGACCGCCTCGTCTTCCATCAGCCGGCGATCGGTGGGCCTGCTCTCATCGAGAACTTCCTCGACCGTGTCGCCGACACAGAAGAAGTTTGGCGTATTGAAGGATTTCGCCGGGGTTGCGATCGGCACCCAGACAGCAAGGAGACAGGCGCAGATTGCGACGAAAAGGATGGCGGTGGGATTTCTACGCATTACGGCTGAAACGTCAGTTGGAGTTGTGGCGCCATACCCGGGTCCTTCAGTGCCCCAGGTATCGAGGAATACCTGGGGTCGGGATCGGTTTCGAGGGGACTGAAGCATGCTTCTCCACTGCCTCCTCCACCACTCGAGATGATACCAACGGCCGTATGGGTTCCTTCGAGCCATACAGGCGATCCACTATCGCCTTCTTCTGCGCCTCTGAAGAGGCAGGACTCCCACATGGTGTTGTTGCCGAATTCTTGGCCGTATACCTCCTGGCGCCGTTCCCGGTCATCACCAGCGTGCTGGCCGTCTTCACCCACATCCACGATGGCGTCGGCCAAGTGAGGGTGCTTCTGCGGAACTTTCTAGTCGGCTTCTACGGGTTCGCCGCCTTCGGCTTCGCCCTCGCCATCAGCCTTGATTCTCTCAGCGGTCCAGTGGCTTTCTCGGCTGCGCTCGCAGCAGCCCGCGCCGTTCAAGCGGCGATCTTCATGCTGAGATCGCGCGGCCTGCGACCGCAGGTGCCCAAGGAGTCCTCTGGGGCAACTTCCACCGCGACCACCAAACAGGGTTGATAGCGAGGGCACTTGCCTTAAGGCACAAGTTCAAATTCTGCCGAGTAGTTCAGGGCCTCCGCACCGCCGTCTAGCGATCCACTGGTGATGGCCTTTGAAAAGCGGTAACGCCCTATAGGAAGGTCGTTAGGAATGGCGTAGCTCATGCATTCCCCTGCCTCGCCAGCGCCAAGACCGGTCGCGTATCTTGGCCAGACGGTCCTGCTGGGTCCGACGCGACTCCATCCGACATCCGTAAGCCGTTCTATGGAGTACCCAGCGCCGTAGCCAACCGATTCCGTGCCGACGTTCTCGACACGGGCTAAGAGTGTCTCTCCCGGCCTATAAGCGCGCCTCATCGTGCTAATACGAACTTCGAGTATCGGATCAAGAACCCGCAAATACTCGCTGAACGTACCTAAAACCTTCCCTCGTCTCTTAAATGAGATATCGAACCGGAAAAAGCCAGCTTCTGCCGGGAGAACTAGGGAGATATTAGGCTCTTCACCCGTAGTCCTAAAGCGGGTGTTGACCCTTTTGAGGAGGCCTCTCGAATGCCCTCTCTCGCTCAGCGAGAACAAAGAAGCGGTGACCGCCCAACCGAGCTGCTGTGATCTTGACCGCGGGCGGTCTGAGAGCATGTAGCCGAAGCGCCCGCCGCCCACAACGATGCGGCCGGTCCGGCTGACGCCCTCCTGCAAGAGAACAGAATTCTGAGGACCAAACGGAAGTGGGTTGTCAATCGGCGGACGATACAGCGGCGGAAGATGTCGCAGCGGAGCTTCATAGCCCCCCACGGATGGCATTGAGCAGTAACCTCGCTGGGGGCTGCTTTTTGCGACGGACGCACTGAATAACGCCGTGGCGATCGTTGCAACCAGCCCGAAAGGGATCGCGATCCTCCAAGTTGCATGCATTTTCAAGCCCCTACTCTAGTCTCTGTGCTCACGGCTGAAGAGTAAGACTGTAAGGTCGTCGTTATGGCTTGAAGCGGACTCATCGATGGATCCCCGAAAGCCGCGGCCATTTCTGGGAAGCGGGTCGGCCATATTTGCCGCTCGTACTTCACACGGGCCATCACGCGCGAATCAAACTTCGACCGGTGGCTCTTCGTATCGAACCTGGATGGGAGCATCTCGGCCGTAGAGCTTGCTTACAACTGCTCTTGCGCGCTTAACGTGTTCCAATGGAATCTTCGGACTGCGAAGGCCAAGCTTCGGCTACTTCTCGGAAGCGAGCGAGGTAACCCGAAAGTAGGCACCAGGCTGAATAGTCTGGTCCGAACCTTGGTCATCCGAGCTTTCGAGCGAGAACCGTACTCGGTACAAGCCTGGGCGCCAGGAATCTGAGATCGGGATTTCAATACAACCCGACACTTGATGGGGTCGGAGTTCGTGAATTGCCAAATTGAAGCCGACGCCGGTGCCATCCTGAACAAACCTCTGTGGGTACCAGCTTTCATCAACGAGCCGGTCGACAATCGGTTCCATTCCATACACGAGGGGATCAGTGCCTCCGTTTACGATCCGACCGAACGTTCGAGTCTCTCCCACAATGCTGGTGCGCTCGAGGACGAGGCGGGCCGCCATTGGCGGGTCGACCCGTGGCCTGCCTAACTGAGCCTGGCAGAACTGGTGCCAGTTCTTCCAGTCGTGGTCGCGCTCGGCCTTCTGGATGCTTCTGACAACTTGCTCCGAATTGCTCTCTTCTAATTGAGGCGCCTCCTCGCCACACGACGGTACGCTCAGCGTGAAACCGATCAGCACAACCACCACACCGAGGGCATTTCTCCTTCTGTTCCTATCGGTCGTCACGATGCTTCCTTTAGATAGAGCCCCTCGAACGCGGGTGCGCCGAACACTCCCGGTGCTTGCCCCATCGGTACCCCCTTGGGATTGATAAGCGGCGTTGCGTAGCAGACCGTCGTGGTATCCCAAAAGTCAGGAAAGTTTCTTGCAGATTCCTTTTCGACGAGCAAGCCAACGACGCGACCGGTCGACTTATTCCAGACTGGTGCACCACTGTCGCCCCCTTCACATCCCACCGATATCGGGATCTTCCACTGGCGTCCGTGCTGCACTCCATACTCGTAGATGGCACGGCGCTCTTCGATCTCGTGAGCCTCGCCGCACTGAGGGAAATTACTGATCACGCCGGAGAAACACAATTCATCGCCCGGATGAGAGCGGCCCATCGGCGTCACCCGCCGTGAAGCTGGCGGCGACCCCTGCCAAAAGATGCGATCGGGTGCGGGCAAGCCTTCGAGCTTTACCGCTAACGCATCAGTTTCCCATTTGTGCCAGCCCTGCCAGGACGACTTAGCAACTTGTCCGATGCCGTAGTAGTTGTCCTGACCGTGTGGAGATCTAAACTTCTGTACCGGTTGACCAACGTCAGAGCAGTGGCCTGCCGTTAACACGAACGGAATTCGGCCCCAGCTGCCGTCTTTCTTCTTCACCTTGCGAAATGCGCCGTAGCCGGCAGTGCATTGAGTAACTTCGGTGCTCTGATATTGCTGGTCGACGTACCTCGTCCGGAGGTTTTCTCCGGCCATTAGCCGGTCAGCCGACAAGCTGATCCCCCCGGGAGCGTACTCAATTGCGAAGGGACTGCTGGCGCCATACAACGACTGTAGACTCGCCGCGAGCTGACTGGTGTTGGGTCCACCAACCCGTACCAGGTTACGGCGGATGTCGATCGCGACGCTAACGATCAAAGCGCTTAGATTCGAATTGTTTTCCTGCTCGCTACTCAGCGATCCCACAAGCTGTTGCAGTGAAGCCAAGGAGTATCCGTTAGGCGCAATTCGGGACCCGAATCTATCCTGGGCCATAAGCGGAACCTGTTGCTCGAGTTCAGATAGCTGCCCCGCCGGGTCTGACGTAAATCCGACGCGAATGATGCCACCGGCTGCTTCGTCTATTACATACCCGGCAAAGGTCGAGGCATGGGCTTCTCCCCAGTCCTCGATCAGTGGAGTGTTGTAGTTGATGTACTGCTCGCGATATTCCAGCTCTGCAGCTTCTGGCGTTCGCAGCGGCGCACCCCAGCGCTCCATGGAAGCTACCGCAACAGGATTGCCCTGGATCCAGTCATTGATCGTGTCGAACACACGGTCGTTGAGCTCGAACTCGTCTTGGATGGGGTCGAGATCGAGGTCCAGTCCGCGCTTTTCGCGGAACTGGAGGACCTCCGCGAATTTGGGCGTAACCGGCTGATCAGGCGATGGCGGTGGCGTATAGGGGATGTTTACCCAGAACCGCTTGCTTGCCACATGTTCTAGACCATCTTCAATGACCATCTCGATATTGAGGATGCCGGGTGCGTGGTTCCCGGTGTTCGTCACCCACTCGTCCGGGAGTTTTTTACATTTCTCTGGTTCCATGTCAATTTGCGGGCAGTTTGACTGGGAGATCAGCTGGTTGCCATTCGCATATATCTGGATCGAGGCGATTCCCTCCTCTGAATACGCTTTGACCGTGAGGTTGTAGTCGCCGGCATTGATCGGCGAGGCGGTTTCTTTGTTTGCGACGTCGTAGAGGGTGCCAGCGACGACTTCAAACTCGGGCGGTTTCAGGGCGTTCCGCCATTTGAAAACCGATCCGTCCTTGCCGATGTCATACGTGACCGCAGGGTCGTCGGGCAGGATCACGGTGGTGCTGCGAGGCTGGTCTTCGTAGGTGAAGGAGGTCGTCTTGGCGACTGGCGCCCCGGCCGGGTCAACCGTGACTTTTTTGACCCGCCCGTCGGTTGCTCCGTATTCGATCTCCGCCCAGGTGCCGTTCGGTAGCTCAACGCGCGTCAATTTGTCACCGTCGTACTCGTACGAAGTCTCCCCGCCCTCGTCCTCGTGGGAGGTGAGAAGATCGCCGTCGTGCTCGTAGATGTGCTCGCCGGCATCCTCGCCCTCGACACTCGCGACCAGACCGCCAGGAGTTTCGATCTCGACCTCGGGGTCGTCCTGGATCTTCGAGCCGTATCCGGGCCGCAAGTGCCCAGCGGCTTTCCACTTATGCAGGCGCGAGTTGCCCTGGTCGGTGACCCAGACGTCACCGCTAGGGCCAACTGCAACCCGCAGCCACCAGTCGGTGTTGAGCTGGCCGCTGCCCGTGCCTTTCTCGCCGAACTTGGTGACGTAGGCGCCTTTAGAGTCAAAGACTTGAACGCGGTTGTTGACCGCATCCGTGACGTAGGCGAAACCGCTTTCGTCCACCTCGACGTCGGCGGCCCATTTGAACTGGCTGCGCCCCGTGCCCTGGGAGCCGAAGCGGAAGAGCAGATTGCCCTGGGGGTCGAATACCGAGACCCGATACTGCGAGGGTTCGGCGGTCCAGATGTTGCCGTCAGGGGCAACGTCAACGCCCCAAGGCCGACCGGATTCGCCGACAGGCATCGGTTTAACGAAGGCGCCTGCCGCGTTGAATTTCTGCACGCGGGCGTTCTCGGTGTCGGCGACGTAGAGGTTCTGTTCGGAGTCGAGCGCCAGATCGAGCGGGAAGCGCACCTGGCCGTTGCCGGTGCCAGACACGGCGATCGTTTTGAGCGACGTGCCTTTGTCGTTGAACTTCTGGACTTTGTCCACGCTCGAGCAGGCGACGTAGATGTCGCCCTGCAAGTCGACATCCACGGCTCCGGGGTCGGCGCAGGAGGCGAATTTGCTGAGGTATTTACCCTCGGCGTCGAAGTGCTGGATCCGGTCGTTCTCATCGTCGGCGACCCAGACCGTGGTGTCGGTCGGGTCGATCGCCACGTCAGTGGCGACTTTGAATTGCCCATCGGCGGAGCCTTGGAGGCCGAAGGCGTATTTGAAGGAGGAGAGGTAGGCGGGGTTGATCCACTTGTGCAGCCGTGAATTGCCCTGGTCGGTCACCCAAACGTCGCCGCTCGGGCCGACGGCGATGCGCAGCCACCAGTCGGTGTTGAGCTGGCCGCTGCCCGTGCCTTTCTCGCCGAACTGGGTTAGGTAGGAGCCCTCAGAGTCGAAGACCTGGACACGGTTGTTGACGGCATCGGTGACGTAGGCGAAGCCGGCGGCGTCGACCTCTACGTCGACCGGTCGCTCGAACTGGCTGTGCCCCGAGCCGGGGGAGCCGAACCGAAGGAGCACGTTGCCCTGAGGGTCGAAGACCGAAACCCGTCGCTGGGGCGCTTCGGCGCTCCAGATATTGCCGTCGGGGGCGATGTCGAGGCCCCAGGGGCGGCCGCCGGCGGGGATGGATTTGACGAAGGCGCCAGCGGCGTTGAACTTCTGGATGCGGTCGTTTTCGGTGTCGGCGACGTAGAGGTTCTGTTCGGAGTCGAGCGCCAGATCGAGCGGGAAACGCACCTGACTGTTGCCCGAGCCGGAGACGCTAACGATCTGTTTCAGCAATTCGCCTTTGTCGTTGAACTTCTGGACTTTGTCCACGCTCGAGCAGGCGACGTAGATGTCGCCCTGCAAGTCGACGTCGAGCGCTCCGGGGTCCGCGCAGGAGGCGAATTTGCTGAGGTATTTACCCTCGGCGTCGAAGTGCTGGATCCGGTCGTTCTCATCGTCGGCGACCCAGACCGTGGTGTCAGTCGGGTCGATCGCCACGTCAGTGGCGACGTTGAATTGCCCATCGGCGGAGCCTTGGAGGCCGAAGGCGTATTTGAAGGAGGACGGGGTGCGTTCGATCTCCGCCAGTTCGGCTGCGTCCTCCGGATCGATGTCGGTGCTGGCGGGGTCGTCGACTTCGATTTCGGAGAGGTCGCCCGCTTCGTAGTCGTAGTCGACGCTGGCCTCGCCTTCGGTGCGCAGTTCCTCGACAGTGCCGTTTTCATCGAAGGCGATCGCGGTGCCCGTTTCACCGGTGGCGTCGGCCATTTCGTAGCCACCATCCGGGTCTTTAGTGATCACGGCCTGGAGTTCGGCGTCGAACTCTTCTTCATTTACCGAAGTCGGGAGGGCCACAGAGCCATCCACGGCACCGCTGGGGCCGATCACCATCGCCTCGGTCGGTGCCCCTGGGCCACCCTCGGGCTCCAGGTCGGGGGTCTGGGCGAGCGTCCAGCCGTCGCCCCACTCGGTGTTCTCCTCCTCTGGAAGGAGAGAGTTGTAGTAGCGCTCGACTTCGAGGTCAACCCCGTAGCCCTCGATGTCGACGTCCTTCTCGCGGTAGACGAGGTTGCCGTTGATGACGTTGACCGCGAGTTCTGGCCGGTCGGGCTGCTCTTCTTCGGCTTCGTTGCCCTCGCCGTCTGGAAGCGGAAAGTACTGCATCACGTACTCCTCTTTCATCCCGGTGGCAGGGATGTATTCGAACTCGATCGTCCGTACGCGTTCCTTTTTGACGCCGTCGGTTGCGATTACTTCCAGAACGTGTTTGTCGGCGTCGAGGTTGTTTAGTTTCAGCGGGTAGGTTTTTTTCATTTCGCAGCTGTCTGCGCAAGGCTGTTCCCAGGCTTCTTTTTTGACCCCGTCAAGCTTGACTTCGACCTTTCTCACGCCCGAGCGCTTTTTCTTGTCTGCGTTGCTCTCGGTGCCGATATCCGTCGCTTTGATTTCGAGGTTGTAGACAGGAAGGGAGAGCTCCTCGACTTTTTTGTCGCCCTGTTCTCCGCCTTTGTCCTCTTCGGTGACTTCGGCGAGCTGACCGGTCAGGGTGACGTCGGGTTTGGTCATGTCGACGTAGGTCTGCCAGGTATAGGGCGGCGTCGTTTTCTTGCCGGTCACGTCTTCGACCGTCATATAGGCGTTGTTCTTGCCTTCGTCGAAGCTGAGAGCGCTTTTGTAGAAGTACTCGGTGCGGTTGACGGGGCAGCGGCTTGCCGCGGTGCCGTTGCAGCCGACCGGGCGTTCGTCGCCGTTGGGGGACCCATCTCGGGTGAAGGTGATTTTGCGCACCCCCAGCCCAGGGTCGCTGCCGTTGGCGGTGATCGTGAAGGCCGGAGTGGCGTCGCTGATCCAGCCTCCGGGCATACCGCTGACGGAGACGCCGGGGTTCTCGGGGTCGTCCTGCCAGATCGTTGCGCCACCGACGTAGAAGTCGTGGCCGCAGGCGAGTTCGGAGCTGGCGGCGCCGGTGCCGATCCCGACGACGGCCTGGCGCGCGCCCGGAGTCCCCACCCAACCGGTGTCGAAGCTGGGGGCGCTGAAGCTCGGCGGCGAGTAGATGCCCGTCGGCTGGTGGTAGGCGCTGGCATAGACGTTGTAGATGCCGACGTAGCCGTGTGGCTGATAGGTCGGGCAGTTGTAGACGGACCCTCGAAGCGTCGAGAAGAGCGTGCGGCTGATGAAGGCCGTGCTGTTTGGGGCGGTGTAGACCCACTGGCCCCACGTACCTGGGTCGTAGGGGAATTTGCTTCCCTTGGAGCGAGCGTAGAGTCCGTATCCCCAGCAGGTGACGATGCAGTTGTAGCTGTTTTCGTAATCGGCGAGCTCCTGCCAGGCCCAGTAGCCCAGGCCGAAGGTGCCGCCGCCGCTCCAATACCAATCCTCGGCCACCAGTTCCGGGTCCAGAAGCAATGGATACGCGACGTCCAGGGAGCGGTGGGAGACGCTGACGATGATGGCTTCGCCGTCGACCTTCATCGAGACCGGGACGTTGGTTCCCTGAGCATCAGTGGCGTAGGGCATAGGGACGAAGGCCACTCGCTTCCCCTCGGGGTCGACGATCTCAGCGCCCCCCAGGCCGTCTGAGCGGAGCGTCGTTTCCTTGGGCAAGGACAGGCCGAAGCGAAACTCCTCAGGGCTCTTAGGAGAGCGAAGCTGCTGGAGGATCTCGACGCTGCGAGTCAGCGGGGCGACGACCGTGTCGGTGTCGGTGTCGGAATTCCCGAAGAACAGGTCCTTGTCGCCCAGCAGCACCGCGCTGACCTCTCCGTTGCCGGGAAGAGCGGAGATAGCCAGTTCCTCGCCGATCTCGATCGCGCCGCCGAGTGAAGTCGGCAGGCGAATATCAGTCGCAGGCGTCTGGGATTCAAATCCGCCTTCAACTTCCTTCAGGCTCAGGTCAACGGGCTTGCCCTCCTCGCCGGGAACCTGGCTGCGAATCGGGATTGACGATTCCACGAGCTGGCTGCCGCCTTCGGCGTCGGGCACAAGTGCTCCGTACTCCCCTACGAGCTCTTCGATCTGCAGCTCGCTGAGCGCGCGGGCGGGATCGCCATCGAGCTGCTCCAGGAAGTCTGCGAAAGCCGTGGTCAAAAGCCCTTCTGCGTCTGCAGAGCTGATCTCGTCAAATGCGGTTCGCGATTCCTCCCGTTCGTGGATTGCCTCAGGGCTTTCAAGCCACTTGTCCCTGGCAAGTTCCTCGCCTTCGGCCGCTGCGACTTTCTCTGCCATCGCCTGCGGGTCCATCGGCGGAATCTCCTCTGAAGGCTGCGTCTCTTCTGAGGGAGCGGGGGCATCCGTGGCAGGGATTGGGGCTTCCGCCACTCTGGCCGGCCCCACGCCGATCTCTTGGGAGTCAGCTAGGACCGGCGCGGCGCACGCGGCGCAGAGCATGACGGTGAAGGCGACCAGCCAACGTCTGCGACCACTGCTGATCTTCCCCATTCCCTGCCCCCTGTCACTCCGACCGGCGTATTTCGCTGCGACGCCGGCCCGGATGTCGATCATCTTGTTGGGGAATCCATAACAGGTTCGAAGACTCCGTTCGTACCTAATTTTTTAGGAAGTGTTTCGGGAAAGGTCGAGCGACTGAGTCCGGTGGAGGCTTTCGTAGGGTTAGGTTTGGCTTGTCCCTGCGCTTGACACTGTTACCTACCGTTAGTTAATCGGTCGGAGCCATTGCCCCCGACAGAAGCGCAATCACAAAGATTGCTCAAGGGGAAGACGGCGTGGGCGCGGCAGGTCTCGCCGGAGGGGCTGACGGCCTTCGCGACGGCTCTGTCCGCCCTGGGGCCGTCGGAGACGACGCGGCGCAGCTCGAAGGATCCGCTGGGGGCTCGGGTGGTCGGGTGGACAGATGCGGCGCGGGCCCCATTCCGCTTGATCGTGGCGTTCCAGCGGACGCCGACGCGGTTCTGATCGACCTCGAACTCGACCTATTTCGCCGGCGGAAAGAAGTAGAGCTTCTTGACGGCGCCACGTTTCGGTTCTTCGCCGACCTTCACCAGAGCCCCCGCTTTGGCCAGCTCGGCCACGTGGTAGGAGATGTAGGAGGTTCCGAGCTTCTCGTCGGCGAACACTTCCCGCAGGTCCTTGGCCGACAGCGGCTCGCCGATCCACCACAACGCTTCGATGATCGCCACCCGCATCGGGTGGACAGTGAGGGGGACGAGCGCGGCCCAGTCGAAACACGGCTCGTCCCCCTCTACCGTCGTCTCGCATCCCGTCTCGGCCAGTCGGGAGCAAGCTGGGGTGGCATCTTCGGAGGAAGGTCGGTTCATGGGGGCGTGTCAACCGACACCGACCGACCCCGGTCAAATCCAAGACGGCGGGCATGCAGTCACTTCGAGGAGACCCATCGCCCTGGGCTCAGCTTGATCCGGTGACACATCCGCTGCCAGTCCATCGGGGGCGGTCGGTCGGTGTTAGTTGACTACTTCACCGTTCCAGACTTCAAGCGACCCGTCAATCAGAGAATGAACGTCGTTCACGAATTCATGAAGTCGGGAATCTTGGCGGCCTTTTTGCGCGCTCATATCCGAACACCGTGACGACCATTGATTGGCCCTCCTCGCCGGACTCGGCGCGCCGGTTGGTCGATTCGACCTCGAGCTCCTGCACGCGTTCGAGATAGTTCATCTCCGCCTCTTCGAGGTCGTCGCGGCCTTGCTGGTCCAAGGTGCGGGAATCGAAGGCAACGAAGGCTTTTGGGTCGGCAAGGGCGCCGCTCCAAAGCGCCGCCATTATCTCCGCCAGCGCCGTTTGAACGACCAGGCCCGCGGTGACCTGTCGCTGCTCGTGGGTCATCGCTTCAGCGTCCTCTCGCGAGTAGAACGGGATCTCGACAGCACGGTAGTAGTGCTGGCTTATGTTTCCCTTCAGCTCGCTTTTCGCAAGTTCGATGGAACCCGCATCAAGAAGTTCCCTTACGTGGTTTGCAACGTTGTTAGCGGGCTCCCCAATGATCTTCGCGATCTGGGCATTGGTGTACGTGCCCTCGTTTAAAACCCAGAGTATGTGGACGCGGATGCGGTGGCTGATGGCATAGGCGACGACATCCTCGATCCTCTTTCTTCGCTGGCCTGGCCTTTTGGTCTTCGCCGACCCCATCGTTCCTCCGTTCGATCTACTGCTTACTCAGGCGTCCCCGAGCATAAAGACTCTGCATATCAGAGGAAATACGCCGCCCTAAAAATGAATTTTGCTCGGGTCTTTCTTAGCATTGATCCTCCGGGCGGTTCGCCGCCAGAGCGAACTCGCGAAGGGGGGTGGAGTAATGAAGGCCAGCAAGGTGCCGCCTATCCAGATCAAGTACATGGTCTACAAGCTCGGCTAGAGGCCGACCAGCCGGCCCCGGCCATCCAGTGTTGGGGATCGGGGTCGGCCATGTCTTTCGCGTCCATGGGGCGGCGAGAAGCGCCTGACAGATTATCAGCAAAATGTAAAGTTTCACATGGCGATTCGCGCCTACAAGCTGGACGATCACCAGCGTGGGCGCCCTCGGCAAGAACCTTCGCGACGCCCGGAAAAAGCTCGGCTTAACGCAGGAACAGGTCGCTGAGCGCAGCGGGGTTCAGGCGGGGGAGGTCAGCCGGATCGAGGCGGGGATACGCGATCCGAGGGTCTCGACGCTGGAAAAACTTGCGGCGGCCGTCGAGATGAAGCCGGGGCAGCTGCTCGACTAGCAGTTACTCGTCGCCGGTTTTCGGCAGGTCGCGCCCGTTGGTCGGCACCTCTTCGGCCGTGGCGTCGAAGTCGTAGGGGCGGCTGGCTCCCGTCGGACCGGGGCCCGGGCCACCGCCACCCGGCATGCCGACGACTACGAAGCGCCCGATCGTGAAGCGGCGCAGCAGGCGGCGGGCGATCGCTCGGGTCGGTGGGATCAGCAGGAACAGGCCGGCGATGTCGGTGAGGAAGCCGGGGGTCAGCAGCAGGGTGCCGCCGATCACGATCAGGACGCCGTCGGCGACCTCCGTGCCCGGGAAGCGCCGCTGGGCGAGCGCCTCGTTGAAGCGGCGCCAGGCGCTGCGGCCCTGGTGGCGCAGCAGCATCGAGCCGAGCAGGGCGTCGGCCAGCAGCAGCGCCAGGGTCGGCCAGATCCCGATCCACTGACCCACCTGGATGATCACGTAGAGCTCCGCGATCGGGACGACGATGAAGAGGATGACTAAGAAAGGCATCGCTTGAAAGCCTAGAGATGGAGCATTGAAAGCAATCGCGCCATTTCTTTCAAAGCTCCTGGGAGATGCCAAAAAAGCTTTCAAAGCTCGCGCGCCTCTAGGTTGGGCACTTAACCCCACTGTGGGTGGGTTAAATGCCCAATTAGGCAGCTGAAGCGGCGGCCGCGCCGGCCGCCTGCTCGAGCTCGGCCAGCGAATCGGAGATGCCGTCGGAGACCGCTTCGACGTCTTCCATCGAGTCGTAGTCGGCGAGCAGGCCGAAGCCGACGTGGCCGTTGTAGCTCATGATCGCCACCGCGAGGGCGTGGTTCTGGGGCAGGAAGGCGACCGGGAAGACCTCTTCCATTTCCCGGCCGAGCACGTAGAGGGGGACCTGCGGGCCCGGCACGTTGGTGACGATCAGGTTGAAGAGCCGGGTCGAGAAGTTGACCCGCGAGGCCTGCGCCAGCAGCGTCGGCGGCGCGAAGTCGTTGAAGCGGGAGATCACCTCGGCGCCGAGCGCCTGTTTGGAGCGCTTCAGCCCCTCCATCTCCTCGCTAATCACCCGCAGTCGCCGCACCGGGTCCTCGACGTAGACCGGCAACGGCCCGCGCATCAGCGCAATCCGGTTGCCGAGGTCGCCGCGCTCGTCCTCGTTGCGGATCGAGACCGGCACCAGGGCCCGCAGCTCCAGCCCCTCGGTGCGGACGCCACGCGCCTGCAGCCAGTTGCGGACGGAGCCGGTGACCACGGCCAGGACGACGTCGTTGACGGTGCCGCCGAGCGCGTCCTTGATCCGTTTGAAGGTGGCCAGCTCCGAGCGCGCCCAGACGTAGCGCCGGTGCGGGCCGATCGGCTGGTTCAGCGGCACGTCGGGGGCGGGATCGGCGAAGGCGCTGAGGACCTCGCTCAGCCCCTCCAGCGCCTCGACGGCTTTGCGCGCCGTTGTCTCCGGGTGGCGGACCGCGTCGACGGCGCGCTCGGCAAGCTTCACCGGCGCCGAGATCACGTCGCTGACCCCGCGGGTGACGAGCTCGGTCGTGCCCGGCTCGGGCTGCGGCACCCAGTCGTCCTGAACCGCCACCGGCTCGGGCACCGGCTCGAGGTCGAAGAGGACGGTGCCGATGTCGACGCCGGAGATGCCGTCCACCATCGCGTGGTGGGTCTTGGTCAGGATCGCGAAGCGGTCGCGCTCCAGGCCCTGCGCCAGCCACAGCTCCCAGAGCGGCTTGGAGCGGTCGAGCTGCTGCGAGAAGACGCGGCCGGCAAGCCGCTTCAGCTGCGCCTCGCCGCCCGGCTCGGGCAGCGCCGTATGACGTATGTGGTAGGTCAGGTTGAAGTTGACGTCGTCCGCCCACAGCGGCCGCCCGGCCTCCAGCGGCGGCACCACCAGTTTCTGGCGGAAGCGGGGCACCTGACTGAGGCGCCCGCGCACGTGCTCGACCAGGTCGACATAGCGAGGCGGCGGCCCCTCGAAGATGAGGATCGCGCCAACGTGCATGTGGCTGTTCGAGCTCTCGTTGGTCAGGAACGAGGCATCGACTGCGGTCAGCCTGTCGAGATGGCGTCCTTCGGTACCCATTACGCAAGGCTAGCTACCCTGCAGATATGGCAGCAACCGCCACCGCCGCCCCGAAACGGGTCTTGCTCGCCGCGCCGCGTGGCTACTGCGCCGGCGTCGACCGCGCCGTGCAGACGGTCGAGCGCGCGCTGGAGCTGCACGGGGCGCCCGTCTACGTGCGCAAGGAGATCGTCCACAACAAGCACGTGGTCGAGGAGCTGGCCAAGCGCGGCGCGATCTTCGTCGAGCAGGAGACCGAGGTGCCGGAGGGGGAGATGGTCGTCTTCTCCGCCCACGGCGTTGCCCCGGCGGTTCACGAGAACGCCGCCGCCCGCGGCCTGCAGACGATCGACGCCACCTGCCCGCTGGTCACCAAGGTCCACGTCTCCGCCCGCCGCTTCGCCGCCGAGGGATACACGATCGTGATGATCGGGCACGACGGCCACGAGGAGGTCGAAGGGACCACCGGCGAGGCGCCGGACAACATCGTCCTGATCGAAACCGCCGCGGAGGTCGAGTCGCTCGAGGTCTCCGATCCCGACAAGGTCGCCTTCATCACCCAGACGACGCTCTCGGTCGATGAGACGGCCGAGGTGATCGCCGCCCTGCGGGCCAAGTTCCCGGGGATCGTCAGCTCCAAGTCAGACGACATCTGTTACGCGACGACCAACCGCCAGATCGCGGTCAAGCAGCTGGCCCGCGAGTGCGACCTGGTCCTCGTCATCGGCTCCACGAACTCCTCGAACTCCAACCGACTGGTCGAGGTCGCGCGCGAACACGGCGCCGCCTCCTACCTGATCGACAACCACACCCAGGTCCAGGAGGAGTGGCTGACGGGAGTCGAGACCGTCGGCATCACCTCCGGCGCCAGCGCCCCCGAGGAGCTGGTCGAGAGCCTGGTCACCTTCTTCCGCGAGCGTGGCGCCGACGACGTCTCGGAGCTGCGAACCGTCCACGAGGACGTCCGCTTCATGCTCCCGAAGGAGATCCGCGAGGAGCTCGCGGCGCGCGCCTGAACGCGCGCCGCCATTAAGTACTAGTCCGCGTAGCGGTGGTGAAGCATCAGGTCATTGCCGTCCGGGTCCGTGAAGAGGGCCATGTGGCAGACGCCGGTGTCGAAGACGTCGCCCCCGAACTCGACGCCTTTCTCTTCCAGTTCGGCCTTGGCGGCAGCGACGTCGTCGACGTGCAGCGCCGGATGGGCGTTTTTCTGCGGCGCGAACTCCATCCCCATTTTCGCCGGTTCCCAGATGCCGAAGCAGGTGTCGCCGACCCAGAACTCGTAATTCGACTTCTCGTCGGGCTTCAACCCGAGCGTCTCGACATAGAACTCGCGCGATCGGTCGGCGTCGGTGGAGGGGATGCCGACGAAGTCAAGCTTGCTGATCATCCTGGGTCCTTTCTCAGCGGGCGGGGGCTCGTCCCAAAGATGTCACACCTGTCGGGGGGCGAGCTTGGAGCGCGAGGCCCTTTGGGTCTGCATGGGAGGCGAGGAGCAGAGGTTTCAGGTCAAAATCGAGGAAGGGGTCTGGATCGAGGTGCGAAAGACGCGGGATCTGGAGAAGGGTTTCGATTGGGCCGCCGTCTTGACCGTCATGCGCAGTGGCAGGCGTCATGCCGTCTATCTCTACGACAACGCTCACGGTCATCCCGAGAGGCACCGGTACCGCGGACAGTTGAAGCTCGAGGCGGAGAGGCTTCCAACGAAGGGGTCGGCGCGACTCGATCTTCCTGCAGCGGTGGAGGAGATAAAAGCCAAATGGGAGGGTATGGTGGAGCGATGGGAGCCGTAGCGAAAGGCAATACTCCAGCGCTCGAAATTATCTTCGATCGCGTCATAGCGATGATCGAAAACGAAGACGATTCCGCTTATCCGAACGACTCAGTCTTCGTGCCGGCTGACCATCCCGATTTCGGCGCCATGATCGGAAGCTCGCTGTTGGAAGAGAACCCGATAGTCGTTGTCTACGCCGATGGCCGAGAGCGGATCATCCCGGCGCGTCCTGCTCTGCCTGTCCCGGCGCGTCCTGCTCTGCCTGAAGTCCGCTAAGGCGCACCCGCAGCGAAGCTCACCGACCAGATTCGCAGACCGGGGGAAGGGCGGAGGATCAGCCGATGCGCCTCGTGGTGTAGGTGCTCCGCAAGGGGATACAGGGCGGCACTGGCGATGGTGACGGTTCCTGCGGATTCGCCGTCCAGCTCGACGGCGATCTCGCCTTCGCCCTCGACCGTCGCGTAGGCGCCGCCGGCCGCGTACTCGAGCGCCAGCTCCTCGCCGTCCTCTCCCGCCGTCCAGGAACGCTCCCAGGAGCCGCCGGGGAAGACCTCGGGGGTGGGGGCGATGACCCGCGCGCCGGGGCCGTCGGTCGGCCGCAGCGGCGCCATCGGCTCCGGCAGCGGCTGCAGGGCGTCCATCTCCCTCAGCTCCTCCTGGATCGCGATCTCCGTTTCCAGGTATTCGCCCTCGCCGAAGTGGACCCAGGCGAGGGCGCCGCCGAGGCTCCAGAGGAAGAGGCTGGGCCAGCCCTCGCAGCCGTAGCTGCCCCAGAGCTCGCGCTCGGCGTCGATCGCGACCGGGAACTCGACCTCGAGCGCGGCCAGGCCGGCCGCGACGGTGGCCGGATCGTTGCCGAAGGGGAAGCGGGTGGACTGGACGCCGATCACGCTCAGACCAGCCTCGCGGTAGCGGCGCGACCACTCGCTCACATACGGCAGGGTTCGCACGCTGTTGAGCTGGGCGAAGTCGATGAAGTGGACCAGGGCCGGCCCGCCGGCGGCCAGGGCCGGCATCGACTCCGGCTCCTGGCCGACCCAGGCGATCCCCTCCGGGAGGTCGGGAGCGGCGATGTTCTCGCGTCCTGGGCGCACGCCCGGACGTTATCCTGGGCCGCCGTGGCTGAGCTTGGCGCCTTCCTCTTGCCGGCAGTGCCTCTCCTGGTGCTTGTCGTCTGCCTGCTGTTTGGGCGCTACCCGGGCCACGAAGCGATCGTCCGTCTCTCCGAGCGCATCGCCTCCTCTTCGCGACTGGATCGCGCCAGCGCCAGGCGGCGCCAATCGCCCCGGCGCCCGCGTTCCTTCGCTCCCGGCGGCGGCCTTCTCCTCGCCCTCTCCCTCTCCGGTCGCGCTCCGCCCGCCTAGGGCCGACCAACTTTTCTGCGCCTCGCGCCAGCGCCGGCTTGCCGGTCCCTGCTGTGGCGAGCGCGCCCACTCGAGAGGAGATGAATTGCATGAAACACGTGAAAAAGCTGACTCCCGCGCTGCTCGCGCTCATCGCAGCGGCCGGCCTCGCCGCCTGCGGCAGCAGTAACGGCGAGGACGAGAGCGAGGCCGTCAGCGGTCAGTTCAAGCTGGTCCCGGGGGCCCCATTCGGCTACGAGTCCCTGGCAGGTAAGGCCACCCTGGAACGCGCCGACGGCGGCACCACGGTCTTGCTCAGCGCCACCGGCTTGGAGCCGAGCACCGCCTACGTTGCTCACCTGCATTCCGGTAGCTGCGACCAGACCGACCCGGGCGGCCCGCACTTCAAGTTCAACCCCAATGGCTCTGACGAGCCGCCGAATGAGATCCACCTCGAGTTCAGCTCGAAGGCCGACGGCGACGGCAGGGCCACGGCTTCGAGCGACCGCGAAGTTCCCCTCGGGGAGGCCGGCTCGGTCGTCATCCACGAAGCCGAGTCCGAGCAGAAGACTGCCGGCAGCGCTTCCGAAGGCGAAGCCCTGCTGGTTCACGAAGGGCACCACCACGAGGAATCGAGCGGGCCCGAGAAGATCGCCTGCGCTGAACTCGAAGGCGCCGAGAGCAGCGACGCGAGCGGATCGCAGGCGGCCGGCGAAGCCGGCGAGCCCACCGTGGTCATCCGCAACGGCGAACCCGTCGGCGGCATCCAGGAGCTCGAATACGACGCCGGCGACGAAGTCCGCTTCAAGGTCGAATCCGACGTCGCCGACGAGGTCCACGTCCACGGCTACGACCTGATGGAGGACGTGGCGGCCGGCGGCACGGTCAGCTTCGAATTCCCGGCCGAAATCGAAGGCATTTTCGAGGTCGAGCTCGAGGGCCGCAAACTGCAGATCGCGGAGTTGACGGTCAACCCGTGAGCTTCCTGCCGTTCGCGCACGCGCTGGCCTCGCGGCAGGATCTGCCGATCCCGGCCTGGCTGTTCGCCTGGGGGGCGTCGATCGTCCTGATCGTCTCCTTCGTCGCGCTCTCGGTCGCCTGGCGCAAGCCCCGTTTCGAGGAGGCGCATTGGCGCCCCTTCGGGGCGGGGCCGTCCCGCGTGCTGACCAACCTGCCGGTGCAGGTCCTCTGTGGCCTGATCGGGATCTTCCTGCTCGGAGTCGCCGTCTACGCCGGCCTGCGCGGCACCGAAGCGCCGGACCGGAACTTCGCCCTCACCTTCATCTTCGTCACCTGTTGGCTCGGCTTCCCCTTCTTCTCCGCTGTGCTGGGGGACATCTTCCGGCCCTTCAACCCGTGGCGGGCGGTCGGGCGCGCCTCCGGGGCCGGCTTTCGCGCGATCGCCGGCCAGCGCCCCGCCCACCTTGCCTATCCGGAGTTCCTCGGGCGCTGGCCGGCCGCGGTCGGCCTGGTTGCGGTCGTCTGGCTGGAGGTCGTCTACGGCTCCACCGGAGGCATCGCCGTCGGCCTCGACCCCGCGACCGTCGCCACCGCGGTCCTCGTCTACAGCGCCTACACGCTGGCGATGATGGCCCTGTTCGGGACCGAGAAGTGGTGCGAGCGGGGAGAGATCTTCTCCGTCTACTTCGGCATGTTCTCCCAGCTCGGCTACTTCGGAGTCGAGGACGGGCGACTCGGCCGGCGGCGTCCGCTCTCAGCCGCCACCCGGTGGGCGACCATCCCGGGCTCGGCCGCCGTCGTGATCGCCTCGATCGCCACCACCAGCTTCGACGGCGCCTCCGAGGGCGCTTTCAAAAGCGCGATTGGGAGCACCTTCGAATGGCTCGTCGACCGCGGCGTCGGCCTGCTCGCTGCGCAGCGTCTCACCGACACCCTCTTCATCCTGCTCTGCTTCGCCGGCGTCGCCCTCGTCTACATGCTCGGCGTCCGCGGCATGCGCACCGTGCGAGGCGCGCCGTCGCTGAAGACCCTGCGGGTCGGCTTCGCCCACACGCTGATCCCGATCGCGCTCGCCTACCTCGTCGCCCACTACTTCAGCTTCTTCGTCCTCCAGGAGCAGGCCCAGTTCACGTACCTGCTCTCAGACCCTCTGGGGACGGCGACGACGGACCTCTTCGGCACCGCCTCCTCTGGGGTCAATTACAGGATCCTCAGCGCCAACGCGATCTGGTACGTCCAGGTCGGCGCCCTGATCGTCGGCCACGTGATCGGCCTCACCCTGGCCCATGACCGCGCCCTCGTCTACTGGCCGGATTACCGCCAGGCCTCGCGCTCCCAGTACTGGATGCTGGCCGTGATGGTCGCCTTCACCTGCTTCGGCCTCTACCTGCTATCCGTTTCAAATGGATGACGCTGCCGCTCGCTCACGTCGGCCATTACCTCTGGGTTCTCTATCTCTTGCCAGTCCTCTTCGTCGTGATCGGCATCCTCAAGACCACGCTCTCTGAAAAGCGCGACGGGGACGACTCGAGAGACGACTAAAGAATCTCGGCGAGCCTGCGCTCCAGCGCCGCCGAGATCTCGTCCCGGACCGGACCGACGGCAAGCCGTTCGACCAGGGACTCGAGGAAGCCTTCGATGATCAGCGACTTCGCCGCTGCCGGGTCGAGCCCGCGCGAGGTCAGGTAGAAGAGCTGCTCCTTGTCGATCTGGGCGATCGCCGCCGCGTGGGTGCAGCGGACGTCGTCGGCGAGGATCTCCAAGCCCGGAATGGCGTCGGCGTGGGCCTCGGTCGAGAGCAGCAGGTTGCGGCTCTCCTGGAAGGCGTCGGTCTGCTGGGCGCCGGGGTCGACCTTGATCATCCCGCGCCAGACCGCCGTCGAACCGGCGGCGAGAACGCCGCGGAAGGCGAGGTCGGAGTTGGTGTTCGGCGCCGCGTGCTCCTGGGTGGTGTCGTAGTCGAGGTGCTGCCCGGGGCCGCCGGCGTAGCCGCCGGTGACGCGGGCCTCGGAGCCCGGGCCGGCCAGCTTGGTCTCCATCCGCACCTTGCCGCGGCCGGACCCGAAGCCGAGCGCGGCCCAGTCGAGCCGAGCGTCGCGCTCCACCTGGGCCCGCTGCGTGGCGAAGATCCAGGCCCGCTCGGAGATGTCCTGGGTGTTGACGTAGCGCAGCGTCGCCGCCTGGCCGACGCTCAGCTCGACCACCGAATTGAGCAGGCCGTCGACGTCGTCGTTGGGGGAAGACCAGTGCTCCCAGACCTCGGCTTCGGCGCCCTCCTCGAGCACGACCAGGGTGCGCCAGCCGATCGCGGCGCCGTCGCGATCGACGGGGACCTCAATACGGATCGGCTCGCTGACCGTGACTCCCCGCGGCACGTGGACCAGCACCCCATCGCTCCAGCCCGCCTCGTTGCGGGCGACGAACGGGTCCTCGACCGGGACCAGCGACCCCAGGTGCTCCTGCAGCAGCTCGGCGTGGGAGGAGAGGGCGGCGTTCAGCGAGAGGACGGTCGCGCCCTCGGCGCCGCTGACCTCGACGTCGGGGGTGATCGCCTCGTAGCTGTCGAGGTCCAACCCGGCCAGGTCGGTGAATTCCCAGCCCTTCGACTTGTGGTCCGGCAACGGCAGGCTCTGCGCGAGAGAGGCGCCGCGTTGGCGCCTCTCCGAAAGCCAAGCGGGTTCGGTCGCGACCTCAGCCAATTGAGCCCTCCATCTGCAGCTCGATCAGCCGGTTGAGCTCGACCGCGTACTCCATCGGCAGCTCTTTCGTGACCGGCTCGATGAAGCCGTTGACGATCATCTTCGAAGCCTCCTCCTCGTCGAGCCCGCGGCTCTGCAGGTAGAAGAGCTGCTCGTCGCCGATTTTCGAGACGGTCGCCTCGTGGCCGACGTCGGCGTCGTTCTCGTCGATGCGGATCGTCGGGTAGGTGTCCGAGCGCGAGTCCTCGTCGAGCAGCAGCGCGTCGCAGACCACCTTCGAGCGCGACTCGGTGGCGCCGTCGGCGATTTCCAGCAGCCCGCGGTAGGTCGCCCGGCCGCCGTCCTTGGAGATCGACTTGGAGAAGATCGAGGACGAGGTCCTCGGCGCCGCGTGGATGATCTTGCCGCCGGCGTCCTGGTGCTGGCCATCGCCAGCGAAGGCGATCGAGAGGATCTCGCCGTGGGCTTCGGGCCCGAGCAGGTAGATCGACGGGTACTTCATCGTCAGTTTCGAGCCGAGGTTGCAGTCGACCCACTCCATCGTCGCCTTTTCGTGTGCGACGGCGCGCTTGGTGACCAGGTTGAAGACGTTCTGCGACCAGTTCTGGACCGTCGTGTAGCGGACCCGTGAGCTCTTCTTGGCGCAGATCTCGACCACCGCGGAGTGCAGGGAGTCGCTGGAGTAGACCGGCGCCGTGCAGCCCTCGATGTAGTGGACGTCCGCGCCCTCCTCGCAGATGATCAGCGTCCGCTCGAACTGGCCCATGTTCTCGGTGTTGATCCGGAAGTAGGCCTGCAGCGGCATCTCGACCTTGACCCCGGCCGGCACGTAGACGAAGGAGCCGCCCGACCAGACGGCGGAGTTAAGCGCCGCCAGTTTGTTGTCGTTGGCGGGGATGATCGTCGCCCAGTACTCGCGAACGAGGTCCTCGTGCTCGCGCAGCGCCGTGTCCATATCGGTGAAGATGACGCCCTGGGCCTCGAGCTTCTCGTTGACCTGGTGGTAGACGACCTCGGACTCGTACTGGGCGCCGACGCCGGAGAGGAATTTGCGCTCTGCCTCGGGGATGCCCAGCCGGTCGAAGGTGTTTTTGATGTCCTCCGGGACCTCGCTCCAGTCGCGGCTGTTCTTTTCCGAAGCGCGGACGAAGTAATGGATGTCGTCCCAGTCGATCTGGCCGAGGTTGCCGCCCCATTTCGGGGTCGGGCGCGAGTAGAAGTGCTCCAGCGCCTTGAGGCGGAAGTCACGCATCCACTGCGGCTCGTTCTTGTAATCGGAGATCGATTCGACGATCTCCCGCGAGAGCCCCTTCGGCGCCTTGTACGCGTAATCAGACTCGGAATCGTGGAAGCCGAACTTCTCCTTGTAGTCGGAGTTGATGCCGGCAAGTTCTTTTTTCTCTGCGACTACCTCGGGCGTTGCCATGTCAAGCGACCTCCAGGGTGATGGTGTCGTCCTCGATGGCTATCGGGAACGTTTGCACCGGGGCGAAAGCTGGGAGCGTCTTCGGCTTGCCGGTGCGCAGGTCGAAAAGGGAGCCGTGGCGGGGGCACTCGACGGTGCAGGTCGCCGGGTCGAACTCGCCCTCGGCAAGCGGCCCGTCGTCGTGGGAGCAGCGATCCTCGATCGCATACAGCGTCCCCTCGCAATTGAAGACGCCGATCTTGCGCCCGTCGTGCTCGACCAAGCGCATCTGGCCGGGCGTGAGCTCGGCAGCCGGGCAGACTGAAATGGTGGTTCCTACGGTGTCGGTCAAGAGGGTGGGTGCTCCCCAGCACGGTCAGTGCGGATCGTTAGTGCGGATCGAGACTTAATCCTACTTCTCCGGTCGGATTTTAGCGGCCGGGGGCGACGGGCCTTCACAGGCTGGCGATCAGTTTGCCGCGCCGCCCTGGTCTTATGCTCGTAAAGCCACTTCGAGGAGAGGATTTGAGATGAGCGAGAGAACCAGTTACACGCCCGGCACGCCCTGTTGGGTCGACCTGGCGACGCCGGACGTCGAGGCCGCGGCCGCCTTCTACGGCGACTTGTTCGGCTGGGAGGTGCCGGAGCTGCCGAACTCGGCCGAAATGGGCGGTTACCGCCGGGCGAAACTGAACGGCAAAGACGTCGCCGGCGTGGTGCCGCTGATGCAGGAGGGCCAGCCGCCCGCCTGGAGCACCTACATCTCCGTCACCGACGCCGAGGCGACGATGGCGGCGGTCCGCGAGGCCGGCGGCCAGGTGATCTTCGAGCCGATGGAACCGGCCGACTACGGAAAGCTGGCCGTCTTCACCGATCCGACTGGCGCTTTCTGCGGCGTTTGGCAGCCCAACACGTTTGCCGGCGCTGAGCTCGTCAACGAGTACGGCACCTTCGGCTGGAACGAGCTCGGCACCCGCGACACGGCCGCCGCCAAGGAGTTCTACGGCGCCGTCTTCGGCTGGACCACGCAGGACGAAGAGTCCGAGCGGGTCGGCACCTACACGGTCTGGAAAGCCGGCGATGCGATGGTCGGCGGCATGATCGATCTGAGCGCCGCCGGCGTCGCCGATGAGATTCCAGCGCACTGGCTCGTCTACTTCACGGTCGAGGACACCGACGCCGCCGTGGAGAAGGTCAAGAGCGGGGGAGGCGCGGTCAATTTCGGCCCGATCGACATCCCGGTCGGCCGCTTCGCCGTCGTCGCCGACCAGTTCGGCGCCGTCTTCGCGCTGATGCGGCCGAGCGAGGAGATGCTGGCCGAAATGTCCTAGCGCCCTTTCGGGCTAACCGAGGTCGGCGACCGCTTCGCTCGGGTCGCCGGCCTCGCCCTCGTCCTCCCATTCGGCGGGCTGGCCGAGGCTGGCGCTCTTGACGATCTTCAGGCCCAGCATCGCGCACTTCATCCGCGTCGCCGAGATCTCAATTCCCAGTAGCTCCAGCACGTACTCCTTCGGCAGTCGCAGCAGCTCCTCGCGCGATTTGCCGACCAGCTCGTCGGTCAGCAGCGAAGTCGCGGCGGTCGAGATCGCGCAGCCTTTGCCCTCGAAGGCGATTTCCTCCACCCGGTCGTCCGCGTCGAGCCGGATCATCACCCGCTGCTCGTCGCCGCAGAACGGGTTGGTGTCCTCGAACTCGAGGTCGGGATCGTCGAGATGGCCGAAGTTGTGCGGCCGCTTGTAGTGCTCGAGGATCTGGTCGCGGTAGAGCTCGTCCATGCGTCCGAGGCTAGCGCAGCCCTTCCCTGGCTCCCTTTGCTTGGGACCTTTAGAGTGACGCAGCTAACTTCGACTGGGAGGGTCGTATGCACCGAATTCGCCATGGTCTGATCGCAATGCTCGTGGTCGCCGCCGCCGTCGCTCTGCTGCCTGCTGCCGCGTCAAGTGCGGGGAAGAACTCGACGAAGATCGTCGTCAGCCTCAAATTCCCCGCTTTTCACGGCAAGCTGACCTCGCCCCGACAGGCTTGCCTGGGGAGTCGGACGGTGAAGATGTACCGGCAGGCGAACGGCAAGAAAAAGCTGCTCGGCCGCGACACCAGCGCGGACAACGGCAAGTGGGCGATCCCGGCTGGGAAAAATCTGACCTCGGGCTCCTACTACGCCACGGTCGCGACGCGCGGCAAATGCAAGGCCGCCAAATCGCAAGTGCTCTCGATCGACTAGGTCGTCAGAGACCGAACACGCGGCGGGCGTCTTCGAGGCCGTCGACCAGGCGGTCGATCTCCTCGGACGTCGTGTAGACGCCGAAGCTGGCGCGGGCCGTCGCTGCGACCCCAAGGCGATCCATCAGGATCTGGGCGCAGTGATGACCGGCGCGGACGGCGATTCCGTGGCGGTCGAGGATCTCGGAGACGTCATGGGCGTGGATCCCCTCGATCTCGAAGGAGACCGGCCCGACCCGCGACTCACCGCGCGGCGGGCCGAAGATCCGCAGCCCCGGCACTTCGGGCAGTCGCTCCAGCGCGTAGTCGGCGATCTGCCGCTCGTGCTCTAGGACTGTCTCCATCCCAAGCCCGTCCAGCCAGCGCAGCGCCGAGGCCATCCCGATCGCCTGCGTGATCGCCGGGGTCCCGGCCTCGAAACGGGCGGGGACGTCGGCGTAGGTGGTGCCCTCGCGCGTCACCTTGCGGATCATCGAGCCGCCGCCGAGGAAGGGCTGCGTCTCGCGCAGCAAGTCGAGCCGCCCCCAGAGCGCCCCGATCCCGGTCGGGCCGTAGAGCTTGTGCCCGGTCAGCGCGTAGAAGTCGACTCCCAGCTCCGCCATGTCGAGCGGCATCTTCGGCGCCGATTGGGCGCCGTCGGCGAGGACCAGCGCCCCGGCCTCGTGAGCCAGCCGCGAGATCTCCGCGAGCGGGTTCTCGGTCCCGAGCACATTGGAGACGTGGGCGATCGCGACCAGCTTCGGGCCGCGCTCCAGCAGCGTCGCGAAGGCATCCATATCGAGCAGCCCCTCGGCGTCGATCGGCGCCCAATCCACCTCCGCGCCCGCCCGCTCGGCCAGCTGCTGCCAGGGGACGATGTTGGAGTGATGCTCCATCTCGGTCAACAGGATGCGGTCGCCGGCGCCGACGTTGGCGTCGCCCCAGGCGCGGGAGACGAGGTTGATCGCCTCGGTCGCGTTGCGGACGAAGACGACCTCGCGGCGATCACTGGCGCCGATGTGGTCGGCGACCGTTGCCCGTGCCCCCTCGTAGGCTTCCGTCGCCTCGGCCGAGAGGGTGTGGGAGCCGCGGTGGACGTTGGAGTGGTGGCGGCGCTCGTAGCGGTCGACCGCCTGGATCGAGGCCAGGACCCGCTGGGAGCTGGCGCCGCTGTCGAGGTAGGCGACCGGCTGGCCGTTGACCTCCCGCTCCAGCGCCGGGAAAGCGGCACGGACCTTCTCAATCGGGAAGGAGCTCTTAGCGGTTGCTGGCTCCATGTCCCCGAGGCTAGGCAGAGGCGCCCGCCTCCACCTCCTCGCGGATCCAGCCGTAGCCCTTCTCCTCGAGCTCGCCGACGAGCTCGGGGCCGCCCTGCTTGACGATCCGGCCGTTGAACATCACGTGGACGAAATCGGGCTCGACCAGGTGCAGGATGCGCTGGTAGTGGGTGATGATCAGGACGCCCATGTCGGGGCCGGCGAATTTGTTGACGCCCTCGGCGACCGTCCGCAGGGCGTCGATGTCGAGGCCCGAGTCGGTCTCGTCGAGGACCGCGATCTCGGGCCGCAGCAGCGCCAGCTGCAGCAGCTCCATCCGCTTCTTCTCACCACCCGAGAAACCGTCGTTGAGGTAGCGGCTGGAGAAGTCTTTGGGGATGTTGGCCAGCGCCATCGCCTCCTGGGCGGTTTTGGCGAAGTCTTTGATCTTGATCTGCTCTTCGCCGCGCGCCTCGCGGTGGGAGTTGATGATCATCCGCAGGTACTTGCTGACCGAGACCCCGGGGATCGCGACCGGGTACTGGAAGGCCATGAAGAGCCCTGCCTGCGAGCGCACGTCGGGGTCGGCCTCGGTGATGTCCTCGCCCTTGAAGGTGATCGAGCCCTCGGTCACCTCGAGCGCGGGGTGACCCATGATCACGTTGGCGAGCGTCGACTTGCCGGAGCCATTGGGCCCCATCAGCGCGTGAACCTTGCCCTTCTCGACGTCGAGGTCGAGACCGCGGAGGATTTCCTTGTCCTCGGCCTTCACGTGCAGGTTGCGTATCTCCAGCTCTGCCAATTTAGCTCCGTTTCTGGGTGTTTCGAGTGGGGTGGGGGTCAGGCGGCGCGGACGACGGCGGCCTCGCTGCGCTCGCCGGGGGTCGAGAATTCGACCAGCTCGGCCAGGGTGGTTCCCGCCAGCGCCTTGGTCACGCCGCCCTGCACGCGCGTCCACAACAGCTTCGTCGCGCAGGCGCGATCGCCGTCGTCCTCGTGCGAGCAGAGGACTTTGCCCTCGGGCGTCTCGTGGAAGCACTCCATCGGGGCGATCTGCCCTTCCAGTGCCTCGACCACCGCGTCCATCGTGATCTCCTCTGCCGGCTTCGCCAGGCGGTAGCCGCCGTGAGCGCCGCGGGTGGAGGTGACGAGGTCCGCCTTGCGCAGTTTCGCGACCAGGTGCTCGAGGTAGGAGAGGGGCAGCCGCTCGGCTTCGGCGACTGTGTTGAGCGAGATTGGAGTCGAACCGGGCTGGCGGCCCAGCTCGACCATCAGGCGCACTCCGTACTCAGCTTTGGTCGAGAACAACACGACTTAAATCCTACTGAACGAGTCGGTTATGCCTCGGCGCCCTCAGCCGCGGCCTTGCCGATTTCGACGTGGGCGCGGCTGTCGCTGCCTCGAATCAGGACCAGGGTGAGGACGAATCCGACCGCCGCGATCGCGGCGCCGCCGAGAAAGGCGATCTGGAATCCCTCGGTAAGCGCCTGATGCAGACCGGTGCCGGATTCCAGTAGGTCGTCGGTTCGCGAGGTCGCAAAGGTCGAGAGCACGGCCAGTCCGAGGGCGCCGCCGACCTGCTGGGAGGTGTTGATCAGGCCGCTGGCCAGCCCCGCCTCATGTTCCTCGACGCCGGAGACCGCGGCGATCGTCGTCGTCACGAAGGAGAAACCAAGGCCAGCCGCTGCCAGCAGGGAGGGTCCGAGGATGTCGGTGGTGAAGCCGCCACCGACCGAGACGCGGCTAAACCAGAGCAGGCCGGCGACGATGAACAGCAGGCCGACCGCGAGGACGGGCTTGTAGCCGAATTTGGTCACCAACTGGGAGCCGAGCGCCGCCGCGAAGATGATCGTCAGCGCCAGCGGCAGATATGAGAGCCCGGCATGGATGGCGCTGTAGCCGAGCACCTGCTGCATGTAGAGGGAGATGAAGAAGAACATCGAGAACAGCGAGGCGCCGACGAGGATGCCGACCACGTTGGCCCCGGTCAGGGTGCGGATGCGGAAGATCGAGAACGGGACCAGCGGTTTCCGCGCTCGCAGCTCGATTGCGATGAAGGCTGCCAGTAGGACCAGCGAAAGGGCGATCAGGCCGAGCGTTCGCGCCGACCCCCAGCCCACCGTTTCCGCGTCGAGCAGGGCGAAGACAAGCGCCGAGATGCCGAGGGTGATCGTCAGCGCCCCGGCGATGTCGAAGTGGCGCTCCCCCTCCTCGTCGCGGGTTTCGGCGATCAGGATCGGCGCGATCGCGATCGCCG
>DASSFS010000033.1:0-11990 GCA_035694165.1 Solirubrobacterales bacterium
GCTTGGCGGGGTGACCGCCGCCGAAACGGGCCGCGGTCGGCATCCCCGCTTTGATCGCGGCGACCAGCTCGGCCGTCGTGCTCAGCGGTCGCCGGCGGACGATCTCGCGGGCGATGCCGCCGGCGTAGCGCTCCTCGCCGAAATCGCGCAGGACCTGGGCGATCCGCGCCTCCGGCCACTCGTTGACGAGCTTGGCGGCGTCGAAGTCCTGGCGCGTGTCCATGCGCATGTCGAGCGGCGCGTCATAGGAGTAGGAGAAGCCCCGCTCCCAGGCGTCGACCTGCATCGAAGACATTCCGAGGTCTACATAAACCATCTCTGGGCGGAGCCCTTCGCCGTCCAGGGTGCGAAGACCTGCCGCAAAATCAACATTCAGGAAACGGGTGCGACAGCGGACCTCGGCCGCGAACTCGGCGAAACGGGGCGCCGCGGCGGGGTCGCGGTCGAACGCGATCAGGGTCCCGGTCGGGCCCAGCTGGGCGGCGATCGCGCGGGCGTGGCCGCCGGCGCCGAAGGTGCAGTCGACCGCGGTCTGCCCTGGCTCGGGGGCGAGCAGCGAGGTCAGCTCCGGGGCCAGCACCGGCTCGTGCGTCACCGGCTCGATCTCCATGCCGGTGGGCCGATAAGTTGCCCCATAGTCGACATTTCGGCCCATCGGCGGGTGGTTGTGGTGGGGGGATGTGCGTGCGGCATGGAGTCTCATGATCACGCGCTGCCGGCGCCGGCCAGGCCCTCGGCGATCTCGGGGGCGGCGGCGTCGAGCTCCTCCTCCTGCTTGGCCCAGGCGTCGGCGTTCCAGATCTCCAGATACTCGCCCGCCCCGATCACGACGCAGTTGCCGTCGAGCCCGGCGTGTTCGATCAGCGGCTTGGGGACGCGGATGCGCCCGGCGGAGTCGAGCTTCTCGTCGAAGGAGCCGCCGTGGAAGCGGCGGCGCAGCTGGCGCGCATCGCGCCCGAAGGGACTGTGCGGCGAGAGGAAGCGGTCCGAGAGCTGCTCGAACTCAGCGGTGGTGTGCACCCAGACGCAGGGGTCGAAGCCCTTGGAGAGAACGATTCCATCAGAGAGCGAGGCGCGGAACCGGGAGGGCACCGTGAGTCGATCCTTGGAATCGAGGCTGTGCTCGTAGAGACCCCGAAAAGCCACCTCGGCGAGTCCTTTCTGAGCGGGAGGGCCGGAAAGAGTTGGGGACCGGAGTGATGAGGTGGGAGGAGCCTCACCACCCCGGTCCTGGGCTTCAACTCGAGCGCCACAATAACCCACACTCCCCCACTTTGCAACACGACCTTCCTCTGCAACCCCATTTGCATCCGGCGCTGGCCGTTAGGTTCCGCCCGTGAGCTCGACCGATGACGCCAACGCCCCGGTGGCGACCGAGCCGCCCGCCCCCACGCCGGCTCCACCGGACGACGCCGACGACCTGCGCGGTTTCCACTTCCGGCAGCTGCTGCGCAGCACGCCGGTTCTGGTCGGGATCGCGATCTTCACCCTGGCGGCGGGGATCGCCGGCGCCGTCTTCCTCGGCCCGGCAATCGGCGGCGCGGCTGCGCTCGGCGCCTTCCTGCTCGCACTGCTGATCGTCTTCGGGATCGCCGACTCCCGAGCGGAAGACGCCTTCTTCCAGGTCTACGCCTCCCAGCACGGACTCGAACTCGGCGGCCGGGCGCCGCTGCCGCCGACCACGCCGCTGCTGCTTAAAGGCGACGACCGCTACGCCGAGCGCACCCTCTCCGGCCCCTTCGCCGCCGGCGTCGAAGGAATCCTCGCTCTCTATACCTACGAGGAAGAGACGACCGACAGCAAGGGCAATCGCCAGACCAACTACTACCGCTACACGGTGGGCCTGGTCCCGGTCCCCGAGTGCGTCGAGTTCGTTTCCGAGCTCTACTGCCAGCGCAAGTTCGGCCTGCGGGCGCTGGAGGGCCTCGAGGACGCCTTCCGCACGAAGAAAGAGCGGGTCAAGCTGGAGAGCGAGGCGCTCGACGACAAGTACGAGATCTTCGCCGGCAAGGACCAGGACCCGAACTGGCTGCGCCAGCTCTTCGCCCCCACCTTCATCGTCTGGATGACCGACTCGGCCCCGGACAAGTTCGCCTTCGAGCTGGTCGACGGCACCCTCTGCTGCTACGTCAGCGGCCACCAGCAGAAGGCCGAGGAGCTGGACGCGGTCACCGCCGCCAGCGCCGTCGTCGCCATCCGCCTGCGCGAGGAGGCGCTGGAGTAGCAGTGCGACGACTTCCTGGCCTCATAGGCCAATAAGTCGTCGCGCCCGGGTCAGAAGCCGGCGAGCAGGGTACCGGCGTTGGCGATCAGGGCGGCGGCGATCATCAGTAGCACCGAGGGGACGAGGACCAGAGCGACGACGAGCTGGATCTTCGGGGCGGCGCGGGCGGCGCGCTCCTCGACAGCGCGGCGGCTGTCGCGGCGCAGGCCGCCGGCCTGGCGGCGCAGCTGGTCGGCGAGCGGCGAGCCGAACTGGCGCGAGCGCTCAATCGCGGCGACCAGCGTCGCCAGCTCGCTGCCGGGAACGCGAGCGCGCAGTGAGCGCAGGGCAGCCGACAGCGGCAGCCCGCAAGAGAGCTCTGCGACCGTGAGCCGCAGCTCCTCAGCCAGCGGCCCCTCCCCCGCCCGCGCTAGCTGTTCCAGCCCGGCCGCCGGGCCGCGGCCGGAGCTGGCGCTGACCGCGAGCAGGTCGAGTGCGTCGGGCAGCGCCGCCAGCAGGCGCCGCTGACGGTGGCGCGCCCGGCGCTCGAGCAGCGCGTCGGGGACGAGGAAGCCGGCGGTCGGCATCGCGATCGCCACCAGCACGGCGGTCCGCCCCGGCGCTGCGGGTGCCGCCGCGAGCGCCCCAAGGCCACCGGCGAGCGCCCCGGCGAACTTGGCGATCAGCACCGAGGCGAGCGTCAGCCTTCCCTCCAGTCCCGACCGCCGCAGGCGCTCCGGCAGGCCCAGCCGCAGCGCCGCTCCGGCGGAGCGCCCGCGCAGGCCGAACGGCAGCGGTGGCAGCCGCCCGCCGTGGCCGGCGAGCAGCTCACGGGCGGCGGCGAAAGCAAGCAGGACAGCCGATGCCGCCAGAAGCGCCGCGGCGCTCATTCGACCACCCGCGAGAATCGCCGGATCGCCACGAAGCCGGCGACCTGCAGCGCCGCGGCGAGGGCGAGTAGGACCGCAGCGGCTGGCGAGCCGAGCAGATCGGCGACGAAACCTGGCTGCAGCAACTCGGCGAAGAGGGCGCCGCCACTCGGCATCGCCACCACCAGCAGGCCGGTGAAGCGGGCCTGGGCAGTTGCCGAGCGCGCGTCCTCGGCGGCCCGGTCACGCTCCGCCGCCCCGGCGGCGAAGCGCTGCAGCAGCCCGGCCAGGTCGCCGCCGGCGAGCCGTTGGCTCAGCAGCGCGGCGACGAAAGCGTCGATCCGCGGCGAGCGCATGCGCCGGCGCCACGCTTCAACCGTCTCGCCGGTCGCCGCGCCGAGGTCGAGCTCGGCCCCAAGACGGGCCAGCTCGGAGGCGGGCGGACCGTCGAGTGACATCGCCGCGGCGGAAATCGATGCGCGCAGCGAGCGCCCGGCGCCGAGCGAGTCGGCGACCGCGGTCGCGACTTCCGGCAGCGAGCGCTCGACTGCTGTCCGGTAGCGGCGCCGGCGGCTGGAGATCGCCCAACCGGCCGCCGCGGGCCCAGCGATCGAGAGCGGCAGCGCCAGCGCCGGCCCGGCGAGGAACCAGCCGCCGATGACGGCGGCGACTGCTCCCAGTGCCGCCAGCCGGCGCCGCTCCAGGGTCGAGGGCGCGTAGCCCTCGCGCCCGGCCCGCCGCAGCGGCTCCCAGGCCAAGCGCAACCAGCGCGCGGCCGCCGGGCTGGCGAGCAGCGCTTCGCGGGCCGCGAGCGCCAGCAGCCCGCCGGCCGCCGCCCCAGCCAAGACCGGCAGCAGGCCCCAACTACCGGTCACGCGGGGCGGCCGCGTCGATCGTGCGCACGGCCGTGGCGCCCGCGGCCCGCACCACCTCGGCGATCTCGGTGACGACGCGGGCGCCGTCGGCAGCACGCTCGAGATGAACGACCAGGTCGATTCCCCGCTGCACCTGTTCGGCAACCGCCGCGTGCGGCAACCCGACGCCCGCCATCAGCGCCAGCGTCTCCAGCCGGCTCAGTGCGTCGGCGGGAGAGTTCGCGTGCACGGTGGAGAGCGCGCCGTCGTGGCCCGTGTTGAGCGCGGTCAGCAGGTCGAGCGCCTCCGGCCCCCGGACCTCGCCGATCACTATCCGGTCCGGGCGCATCCGCAGGGCGTTGCGGAGGAGGTCGCGGATCGTCACCTCACCGCGGCCCTCGACGCCCGCCGGCCGGCTCTCGAGCCGGACCACGTGCGGCTGCTGCAGGCGCAGCTCGGCCGCGTCCTCGATCGTCACCACCCGCTCCCCCGCAGAGATGAAGCTGGAGAGCGCGTTCAGCAGCGTCGTCTTGCCGGAGCCGGTGCCGCCGCTGACGAGGACACTGCGGCGCCCGGCGACCGCCGCCTCCAACGAGCGCCGCTGCGCCGGCGTAAGGGTGCCCAGCGCCACCAACTCCTCGGGCCCCGGCCGGCGCGCCCCGAAACGGCGGATCGAGACCAGCGGCCCGTCGATCGCCAGTGGCGGGATCACGACGTTGACGCGCGAGCCGTCGGCGAGGCGCGCGTCGACCATCGGGCTGAGCTCGTCCACGCGCCGGCCCAGCGGCGCCAGGATCCGCTCGATCGCGTTGCGCAGCTCCTCCTCGTCGACGAAGACAACATCGGTGGCCTCGATCCGCCCCCCTCGCTCGACATAGACGAGAGCGGGGCCGTTGACCATTACCTCCTCCACAGTGGGATCCGCGAGGAGCCCCTCGAGCGGCCCCAGCCCGACGCTGTCGCGGACGATCCTGGTCGCGATCTCCTCGCGATCGCCGGCACCGAGAAGAGCTGCCTCCTCGTCGACCAGTTCCCGCACCGCCGCACTGAGATCCTCGCCGTCCCATCCGACGGCGGCGTCGGCGCGGCGGCGCTCGACCAGACGGCCACGCAGTTGGCCAGCCAGCTCGGCGACGTTCCTCTTGCGTGCGCTCACGGGCTCACCCCCGCGGCAACAGGGTCAGCCGGCGCGCGAAGCTCTCGGCGGCGATCAGCCGCAACGCCTGGCCCCGGCTCAGTCCGAGGGTCGCCGCGGTCAGGCCTTCGCCGCCTTCGTCACCTGGCGCGAGCGCCAGCAACGGCACCGCCGCGGCGCCGACGTAGGTGCGGCCCGGCCCCGAGCCGGCCGGTTCTGTGGTGATGACGACGTCGACGCGCTCCCCCACCGGCTGCGCACCTGCAACCAGCAGTGCCTCGGCACCGCTGACCTCAATCTCAACCGGGTGGCGGCCGTGACCGAGACCGAGTGCTTCGCCCGAGTCCGCCCGCGGCACTCGCAGCTGAGAGGCAAGCAGATAGGAGCCGGCCGCGATCGGTCCAACCGGAGCCAGGCCTATCGCCTCGGCCGGATCGCCGAGGGCGCCGGGCGGCACGAAGCGAACCGGCACCCGGCGCCGCTCCAGCGCGGCAGCCTGAGGGGGATCGATCACCTGTCCCTGCTTCAGATCCTCGACGGCGACGAGCACCGGGCGCAGCTCGCCGTAGCCACGGGCGACGCTGGCGCCGTATCCGTCAGCGATCGCCGCTGCGGTCGCGGCAGCCAGCAGCGCTGCCAGCACGAAGCCGAGCGCGCGACCCCGGCGTCCCATCAGCCCTCGCCGCCCACAAGCGGCAGCTCGATGGTGGCCGCGGTGCCGCGCTCGGTGCGGTGCAGCTGGAAGTCGCCGCCGTGGGCTGCGGCGATGCGCCGCACGATCCGCAACCCATGTCCGCGTAGCCGCCGGCCCGAGAGCCGCGCGATTCGGTCGACGAGACGCTTGCGCCGCGTCCTCTCGGGGGCCGCAGCGCCGGAATCGACGACCGCCACACGGAGCCGGCCCCGATGGCCGCGGGCTTCGACGACGATCTCCCGGCCGCCGTGCTCGATCGCGTTGGCGATGAGGTTGTCGAGGGCCTGCGCAAGCTCACAGCGGTCACCATCGACCAGCGCTCCATCCGCCTGCCAGCGCAGCCTCAGCGAACCCCCGGCCAGCTCCGCCCGTCGCCGCCAGCGACCGACCGCGGCATCGAGCAGCGGCCCCGCCGGCAGTGGCATCCGCTTCGCCCTTGCCGTCTCGCCGTTGATCTCGCACTCGAGTCGTGCCAGCGCCGTAGCCGCCAACTCGATCGAGCCCTGGAGTGCCGCCGGGACCTGTGAGCCGTTCCCGGGCTCGAGGAAGGCCAGCACCTGCAGCGGTCGTCGCAGCTCATGGAGTGCCTCGTTGAGAGCGGTCCGGCGCCGCCCGGCGTAGAGACCCTGAGCGGCGACCGCTGCCGCGAGCGAGACGCCGATCGGCCAGGCGGCGACGATCTGCGCCAGCTCCGGCATCACGGCGCACCGGTCCGAGAGATCGAAATTCGCATGGCTCCCTAAGCGCGGAAGAGAAGGAACTCTCCCCCCGCGGGAGGCAAATTCGCGCACCCGCCATCCCAAAGCGGTCTCGGCCAGGCGCCTCAGGGCAGCGGGTGCGCATGGATAAAGACCGCTTTGACGTTAAAACTGGTTCATATGTTCCGTCGAACGGTGTCCATTAGGCACGCTTTGACGTCTTCGCATTGGAAAAGACCCTTGACCGCGGAAACGACGGAGCGTTTTGGAATACTTGATCTAGAAACCGGGATGGAACGCACCGTCCCGAGCCACTATTCCCCCCGCCCCCCAACGATCGGAGAAATCCCCCGTGGCACAGACTCGAACTTCCCCAGAGGGCATTACCCAACAGCTGGCAAAGGCCCTTGCCCATCCGCTGCGCGTGAGGATCCTTACCTCGCTGCACAAGGGCGTTTCCAGCCCCAACCAACTCTCGCAAGAACTCGGCGAGCCGCTCGGCAACGTCAGCTACCACGTTAAAACGTTGCTCGAGTACGACTGTGTCGAACTGGTTAAAACCGAGCCCCGGCGTGGTGCCGTCGAGCACTTCTACCGGGCCACCGAGCGCACCTTCTTCAGCGACAGCGACTGGGAGAAGATTCCCGCCTCGGCTCGCAAGGGCATCACCGGCAGCGTGCTGGAGACGATCGGCCAGGACGCCACCGAAGCTCTGGTCAGCGGCACCATCGATGCGCGCACCGATTCCCACATCAGCCGCACCCCACTGACCCTCGACGACCAGGGCTGGTCCGACATCACCTCATTGCTGGCGGACACGCTCGATAAGGCGATCGAGATTCAGGAGGAAGCCGCAACTCGCCTCAGCGACAGCAAGTCCGACGCGATCACGACCAAGCTGGCGATGCTCCACTTCGAGACCCCGCAGAAGGGCGACTCCAAGTAGCGCCGTTGCAATAGTGACCCGGAGCTCAGCCGTCAAGCAGGCGGTAGCCGATGCCCCAGCAGTTGACGACGTAGCGGCTGTGTTCCGGGTCGAGTTTCCGCCTTAGACGGCTCGCGTGCGAGTCGAGCGTTCTGGTCTTACTGGGGCTGCTGTAGCCCCAGACCTCGCGCAGCAGGTCTTCCTTCGTAAAGACCCGGGTCGGATCGGTGGCGAGGATCCTCAGCAGGGTGAATTCCTTCTTCGCCAGCGGCACCTCGCGCTCGCCAACCGTCACCTTGCGGCGCAGCGGATCGACAATCAGATCGCCGACCCGGGACGGTCCTTCGCGGCGGCTCGCGCGGCGTCGCAGCACGGCGCCGATCCGCGCCCGCAGCTCTTCCATGTTGAAGGGCTTCGTCAGGTAGTCATCGGCTCCAGCCGTGAGCCCGCGGACGCGGTCGGTCTGGGCGCCGCGGCCGGTGAGGACGATCACCGGAAGTTGCGGGTCGAAGCGCGACTCGACCCCGTCGGCCTGGCGGATCTCGCGCAGGACGTCGAGACCGGAGGCGTCGGGAAGCGAGAGGTCAAGGAGAAGCAGGTCTGGCTGGTTGTAGCGACAGAGCCGCAGCGCGTCCGAAGCGCTCGGCGCCGGCAACACTCCGAAGCGGTCGGCGACGAGGTGATCGCAGAGAAGATCGAGCGTGATCGCGTCGTCCTCGCAAACGACGATCGTCGCGAGCTCCTGTCGGTTCGGCAGCATGCCCGCCCTAAGTAATGGGCGCCGCGAACTCTCCCCCCTGACCCGAAGGAATCTCTAAAACAGCGGCCGCACCACGCCGCCAGACCAGCCGCCGCGGCGGCACGTCCAGGCGGACGGCCAGGGGGCGCTCGTCGGGACCGAGGAAGACCAGGTCGAGGTCGAAGCGCATCCCGAAGGTGTGGACGCTGGAGCAGCGCGGAATCAGCAACCCCGCTCCGGCCTCGGCCAGATCAAGCCCAGCGAGACCGAGAAGCCGGCTGGCGCGGCCGCGCGCAACCGGAACCGTGAGCCCGCAGATCTGGCGCTGGGGAAGCCGGCGGAGTCGGGGCGCCGTCACTCCCCGCCAAGAGTGCGACGCCGCCCACCTCTCCCCCCAACGACTCTTTGCCCCGCACGCCACTCGGTGCAAACGGCCGTTCAGGCACCTGCCCGGGCAGGCACGCGCGTACGATGATCGGCAAGATCATGGACCTGTTCCCGCCGGGCTTGCGGGTTCAGTTGGGCTTCAACTCATGGATAAGAAGACGACCCGCAGAGGGAATTACGAGTCTGGTTCGGATTACGTGCTCGAGTACGGCGAGCTCCGCTTCGCTTTCAACGAGGACGACTTCGGACAGCGGGTCGAGCAGGCCGCGGTCAAGCTCGGCTTCGTCGCCCAGGGGCTCAGCCAGGAGGAGCTCGACGACCTTCTCGACCTCGCCGTCAGCGGCGAGATCGCGGAGCCCAGCTCCCGTCTCGGCGAGCACATCAACGAGAACTGGGAGGACCTGGTCGGCCCCTCCAATCGCAGCCTCGTCCACTGGATTCGCCGCCTCGTCTTCCGCGGCGCCTGGCTCGACCAGCGGGTCAAGGAGGGCGAGCTCGACATCGTCTTCGACGAGCGCACCCAGACCTTCGGCTACGTCCAGCCAGACCGCTCCCCCGAGCTGATCGAGCTCAGCAAAGAGCCGTCCTGGCGCCGCATCGCCTACCGACGTTAGCCAGGGGGAGTCCCCCGGTAGGGGTTCCGCTTAACTTTTTCGCGGATCGTCCATTGCCGTCCGAGATCGGACGCGCCGAAAAAGTACAAGACGCTCCACCCCTACCGGGGGACTCCGCTCGTTAGGCGGAAGGACGCTCGACTGCGGCTACGACCGTGAGGTTGCCGCCGGCGGCGTCGAAGAACTCCTTGGCGGCGTCGGCGTCGTCGTAAGCGTCGCCGAGGCGGGTTAGGGAGTCGACGAGAAGGATTACGTCTTCGCCGCTGTCCGCGCGAGTTTTGGCTTGAGCGAGGGCGTCGCTGGCGTGCCGGGGCTGGCCGGCGGCGACGATCTCGGCCCGCGGCGCGTCGCGGCGCCAGTCGGCCAGCTCCTCGGGAGTGGGATCGATCAGCAGCGCCACCGGATCGAGCCCCTTGGACTCCTCCGAGAGGTCGGCGGCGATGCCGCGCAGCAAGGCCGTGCAGGCCTCGCGAGTCTCGGCGGCGAGCAGCGCCTGGCGGCCGCCGGGCGGCAGCAGCAAGCCCTGCAGGGTCACGCCCTGCTTGCCACGGCGGCCGAAGCGACGACGGCGGCGGCGGCGTGGGCGCGGCGAGGCCTCGGATGCGGAAGAGGTCGGCGCGGCAGCAGCGGGTGGGGGCGCTGGCGCGGCGGGAGGCTCCGCCGCTGACTCGGCACGCTCGCGCGGCGCCCGCGGCTCACGGCCACCACCCGAAGGGCGGCCCTCCCCAGCGGAATCGGCTTTGGGGCCGGAGCGGCGACGGCGGCGCCGCGGCGGGCGGTCACGCTGCTCGCCGCTCGGCCGCGACTCGCGCGCGGGGGACGATTGGCTTGGTCCCGAATCGCCGTCGGCCAGCTTCGCGATCAGCTCGGCGCGCGGCAGCATCCGGTAGCGCTCGATTCCGGCCTTGGCGGCCAGCGAGTGCAGCTCGGAGATGTGCTTGTTTTCCAGCTCAGTTTTGGTCATCGAAGGGGCAGGTTATTCAACCGGCCCGAGCGGGGTCGATGCCCTCCAGCGCGGCAGCCTCGGGCCAGGCCTCAGCCTCCTTCTTGACCTGTCGCCGCGACCAGCCGAGCTCCGACCCCAGCACCTCTGCGACGGCGCGGACGGAGGCGGCATCGCGCAGCTGCGGCGCCGCCAGGATCCCCAGCCGAGTGCGCCTCAGCAGCACGTCGGCAACGCTGCGCGCCTGCTCGCGGCGGGCGGCGATCGCCACCTCGGCCAACAGGTCGGGGCGGCCGGGGACGATCGGGCGGGCCAGCTTCGGGTCCTTCCAGGCAAGGTCGAGGACGGCGCGGGCGGCGTGGCCATAGCGGAAGGCAAGTTGGGAGATCGCCTCCTCGCCAACCCCCTCGGGCGCCTCCAGATCCTCGGCGCGGGCGTCCATCCCGAGCGGAATCTCTGCCGTGTGGCAGGGAGCCTCGCGACCCTCGCGCTCGACCAGGCGGTCGACCGTCTGCTTCGCCATCCGCCGCCAGGTCGTGAGCTTGCCGCCGGTGATCGTCAGCATCCCCGACGAGGTCTCATAGAGCTCCGCCTTGCGCGAGATGTCGACCGACTTGCGCGGGTCCCCGCTGGAGATCAACGGCCTGACACCGGCGTAGGCGCCGACCAGATCGGACTGGGTCAGCGAGGTGCCGAAGAACTCGTTGACGGCTTCGAGCAGGTAACCGACGTCCTCCCCGCCCGGCTGCGGATGGACGGTATCGCCCTCGAAGTCATTGTCGGTGGTGCCGACCAGGGTGCGGCCGTACCAGGGCAGCGAGAAGATCATCCGGCCGGCGCCGGCCGGGACGACGCAGGCGGCGCGGCCCATCGGCAGGTCGGCTTGATCGAGGAGGACGTGGGTGCCGCGGCTGGGCGCGATGCGCGGCACGTCCTCCTCGCCGGCGATCTCCTCGGGGCGGATCTGGTCGGCGAAGACGCCGGTCGCGTTGACGACGTGGTCGGCGCCGACCTCGATCCGCTCGCGGGAGTCGGCCTCGACGAAGGCGACGCCGGTGGCGCGGCCGTTGCTGGTCAGAACCTCCTTCACCTCGGCACCGTTCAGCATCACCGCGCCGAAGCGCTCGGCCTCGCCGAGCACGGTCAGGACCAGGCGCACGTCGTCGGTCTGGCAGTCGTAGAACATGTAGGCGTCGTTGGGATCGCGCGCGGCCAGGGCTGGGACCAGCTCCAGAACCTCGTCGCGGCCGATCGTGCGGTGGCGGTCGGGTGACCAGTAGAAGTCCTCGTCCTCGTCCTTGGAGGCGCGCATCTCGCGGCGGCTACGACCGACCCGGGTCGTCGCCATCACGTCGTACATGTTCAGCCCGAGGCCGAGTTTGCGGTCGCGGCGCTCCTCTCCCAAGGCGGGAACCAGGAAGGGGGTTGGGTAGACGAGGTGGGGCGCGAGCTGGACCATCAGTTGGCGCTCCAGCAGCGCCTCGCGGACCAGACCAAGGTCGAAGTTCTGCAGGTAGCGGAGGCCACCGTGGACCATCTTCGAGGAGCGGCTGGAGGTGCCGACGGCGTAGTCGCCGCGCTCGAGCAGGGCCACCGAGTAGCCGCGCGAGGCGGCGTCGAGGGCGACGCCGGCGCCGGTGATACCGCCGCCGATGACGACGACCTCGAAATGCTGGCCGGCGATCGCCTCGATCGATGCGGGACGGGCGAGCATCAGTCGAGGAAGACGACGGTCTCGGCGTCGGTATCGCGGGGCGGCACCGGCTTTTCCTGGCGCGGATAGCCGAGGTGGAGCAGGCCGACGACGCGCTCGCGGTCAGGCAGGCCGACGGCGGCCCTGCCCTCCTCCCCGCGGAGGAGGTCAGGGGTGCGCCAGTAGCCGGCGAGGCCGCGGGCGTGGGCGGCGAGCAGGACGATGTAGGAGGCGAC
>DASSFS010000034.1:0-10264 GCA_035694165.1 Solirubrobacterales bacterium
GTCGCCCGAGGTAACGAAGATCTTCTCGCCGTTGAGGACGTACTCGTCGCCGTCGAGCTCGGCGGTGGCACGGATCGAGGCCGAGTCCGAGCCGGCTTCCGGCTCGGTGATCGCCATCGCCGCCCACTTGCCGCCGTACTGCTTCAACTGCTCCTCGGTCGCCACCGAGGCGATCGCCGAGTTGCCGAGCCCCTGTCGTGGCATCGAGAGCAGCAGCCCGACGTCGCCCCAACAGAGCTCGATGATGCCGAGCACGGTCGAGAGGTTGGAGCCGTTGCGATTCTCGCCGTCCTTGCTCTCCTCGCGGCGCACCCCGGCGGCCCCGGCGCCGCCGATGTCGGAGCCCTCATTCATGCCGTCGATCAGCGACGCCAGCATGTCGAGCTCTTTTGGGTAGGCGTGCTCGGCCTCGTCGTACTTGCGCGAGATCGGCCGGAAGACCTCGGTCGCGACCTGGTTGGCCTGGCTCGCCAGCGGCTTGAACTTTTTCGGTATCTCAAGGTTGATCATGTCTGCCTTTCGCTTCGAATCTCGGCGGTCGCCTAGACGAGCAGGGCGCCCTCCATCACGCCCGCTGCTCGCAGGTCTCGGTACCAGCGCTCGACCGGGTGCTCCTTGACGAAACCGTGGCCGCCCAGCAGCTGCACTCCCTGCGAGCCGATCTGCATCCCCTTGACGGCGCAGAGCCGGCGCGCGATTGCCGCCTCGCGGGCGAAGTCCTCGCCGCGGTCGGCGCGGCTGGCCGCTCGGTAGGTGGCGAGCCGCATGCCTTCACTCTCGATACCGATGTTCGAGACCTCGAAGGCGACGCCCTGACGATTGGAGATCGGTTCGCCGAAGGCCTGGCGGTCGTTGACGTAGGGGATCACGTAGTCGAGGACGGCCTGGGCGGCGCCGCTGGCGAGGCCGCACCAGGCGACCCGCGAGCGATTGACGCAGGCGGTGTAGTCCTTGGCTTTGCATTTGCCCTCACCGAGCAGAGCGCTGGCCGGGACTTTGACTTTCTCGATCAGCAGGCGGCCGGTGGCGGCGGGACGCAGGCCCATCGCCGGCTCTGGTTCGACCGAGAGCCCTTTGGCTCCGGACTCGACGATGAACAGGGCCGGGCCGATCCCCTCGGCCTCGGCGGCAATCACGAACAGCTCGCACTCGGCGGCGCGGGCGACGAGGGACTTGGTCCCCTCGAGGACCCACTCCTCACCTTTCTTCTTCGCGGTCGTCTCCAGCTTCAGCGGGTCGAACAGCGGCCGCGGCTCGAGGATCGCCAGGGCGGCGGCGGGGACGTCCTCGCCGGTGAAGGGCGGCAGGTAGGTGGCCTGCTGCTCGGCGCTGCCCCAGAGGCCAATCGCGGTCGCGACGGCGCCGGGGGCCAGGGCCGCGTAGGCGATGCCCATGTCGCCGTGGGCGAGCGCCTCGCCGATCAGGACGCTGGTCACGGCGGACTGCTCGTGCATGACGCCGCCGAGCTCCTCGGGGACGCCGAGCATGTTGACGCCGAGCTCGGTGGCTTCGGCCAGCAGCTGCTTCGGCGTTTCACAGGCATCGTCGGCCTTCAGTGCAGCCGGGCGGATCTTCGCCTCGGCGAAGTTGCGGCCGCCCTCCTGGAACATCTGCTGCTCGTCGTCGGGCGCGAGGTCGAACAGGCCCGTGGACTTGCTCTTCTTCTGGCGCGCCGGTTTGCCCAGCTGCTGCGCTGCCTTGAAGGTGCGGCCGGCGACGGTTGCCGAGCGGAACCCGTTCTTGGTCCCCTGGAAGAGGGCGCGCTCGACCTGCTTGCGGATCCGGATGCGGTCCAGCAGATCGGAGCCGGCGAGACGATTGAGGGCGCGCAGGCCGAAGCCCATGCTGCGCTCGGCAACGCTCGCGTTCCTGTCGGTGTCGGTGGTGGTCGTCACTTTGCCTTCCTCTGGGTTTTGGCTTTGGACTGGGGCTCGAGCGGCGCGACGCGGCCGTCGAGATGGGAGGTCTGCCGCTTGGTGTCGCGCACGGCGAAGGTGATCTCCTCGCCCTCGGCGGTGCTGGCGAACTCGACGCGCGCTGGCAGCAGGATTGGCTTGCGGAAACGGACGTCGACGGCGAAGGCATCGGGCAGGCGGCTGTCGAGAGCCGCGACGCAGCGCGCCTTGGTCCACATCCCGTGGGCGATCGCCGCCGGGAAGCCGAGCGGCTTCGCGGTCAGCGAGTGCATGTGAATCGGGTTGCGGTCGCCGGAGACGCCGGCGTAGCGGCGGCCGAGGTCGCCGCCGAGCTTCCAGGTCGCGCCGGCCGGGGCGTCCTCCGGCAGCGGATCGAACCCGTCCCCGGCACTCGAACGCACTTCTTCCCGCATAGCGGGACCAACTGCGTTCGCGTCGCCCTTGCCGCGGCGCAGCATCGTGCTCTCGCTCTCCCAGGCGACCTCGTCCTCGACCGCGACCTCGGTCAGCAGGGAGAAGGTCTGGCCCTTGGGGTGTGGCTGCAGCTTGGTCGGGCGGACGCGGATCGTCAGCTCCTCGCCGACGCCGATGCGCCGATGCTGCTCGATCCGGTTCTCGACGTGGACCAGGCCGACCGCCCCGAACGGAAAGCCGCCATCGGCCATCACCGCCATGTGCAGGGGGAAGGCGAGCACGTGCGGGTAGGTGGTCGGCAGCGAGTCGCGCAGGGCGAAGCCGCAGACCTTGGCATACTCGGCGACCTTGGCCGGATCGGCGACGACGCCCTCCAGCTGCAGGTCGAGGTCGGGGATCTCGCCACCGCCGCCGGGGACGAACGGCAGCAGTGAGGCACCGGGGACCATCGGGGCGGCGGCGCGGGCGTAGAGCGGCAGGATGCTGGGGGAGCGCTCGAGGGTTCTGCTCGCCATCGTCATGCCCCCAGCAGGCTCTGGCCGCAGACGCGGACCGTGTTGCCGTTGACTCCGGTCGAGGCCGGGCTGGCGAACCAGGCGATCGTCTCGGCGACGTCGACCGGCAGCCCGCCCTGGGAGAGGCTGCTGAGCCGGCGTCCCGCTTCGCGCGGACCGATCGGCATCGCCGCGGTCATCTTCGTCTCGATGAAGCCTGGGGCGACGGCGTTGATCGTCGCCCCGCGCTCGGCCAGCTCAGGCGCCAGGGCTTCGACCATCCCGATCACACCCGCCTTCGAGGCCGCGTAGTTGGTCTGGCCGGAGTTGCCGGCGATTCCGGACATCGAGGAGACGCAGACGATGCGGCCGTTGGCGTTCAGCCTGCCGGCGTCGAGCAGGGCGTCGTTGATCCGCTCCTCGCTGGAGAGGTTGATCTCCATCAGCTGCGCCCAGCGCTCTTCGGGCATCTTCGCGATCGTGCGGTCTTTGGTCACGCCGGCGTTGTGGACGACGACGTCGACGCCGTCGCCGAAGTGCTCGGCGATCCGCTGCGGCGCGTCCGCGGCGGTGATGTCGAGGCCGAGGGCTTCGCCGCCGATGTCGGCGGTGACCTGGCGCAGGCTGTCGACCGCTTGCGGAACGTCGAGCCCGACGACCTTGGCGCCGTCGCGGGCCAGGGTCTGGGCGATTGCGGCGCCGATCCCCCGCGAAGCGCCGGTCACCAGGACCGTCTTGCCGTCGAGCGGCAGCTCCCAGTCGATCTCTGGAGTGGGTGCGACGCCCTTGCCGATCCGTACGACCTGGCCGGAGACGTAGGCCGAGCGCGGCGAGAGCAGGAAGCGCAGGGTCGAGCCGAGCTGATTCTCGCCGCCGCTGGCGACGTAGACGAGCTGGGCGGTGCCACCGCGTCCACCGATCTCCTTGGCCAGCGAGCGGACGAAGCCCTCGAGGGCGCGCTGGGCGGTCTGGGCGCGGGCGGAGCCGGCCTCCTGCGGCGGCGTGCCGAGGACGACGACGCGACCGTTGCGCCGCAGCCGACCGACCGCTGGATAGAAGAAGCGCTGCAGCTCGACCAGCTCGGTCGAGTCGGCGATGCCGGTGGCGTCGAAGACCAGCGCCTTGGCCGGGCCCTCGGCGCCGGCCCGTTCGGCCTTGATCTGGTCGAGGAAGGCCGAGACGACCTTGCCGAGACGGCCGCCCGGCGCTGCCCCGGAGAGGACCGGGCCGGAGACGATCGGAGCGCCCGGCTCGTAGCGGTCGAGCTCGACCGGCTGCGGCAGCCCGAGCTGCTTGGCGACGGTGCCGACGACCGGAGCGTTGACGATCTGCGAGTAACGGTCGCTCATGACTCCGGCCCCTCCAGGATCGCGACGACGCCCTGGCCGCCGGCGGCGCAGATGCTGATTACGCCACGGCCCTTGCCGTCTTCGTGCAGCTGCTTGGCGAGCCCGGCGACGATGCGGCCGCCGGTCGCCGCGAACGGGTGGGCGGCGGCGAGCGAGCCGCCGTTGACGTTGAGCTTCTTGCGGTCGATCGAGCCGAGCGGCTTCTCCCGGCCCAGCTTCTCCTCGCAGAACCCGGCGTCTTCCCAGGCCTTCAGCGTGCAAAGCACCTGCGCCGCGAAGGCCTCGTGGATCTCGTAGTAGTCGAAGTCCTGCAGGGTCAGCCCGGCGCGGTCGAGCATCGTCGGCATCGCGTAGGCGGGCGCCATCAGCAGCCCTTCCCGCTTGTGGACGTGGTCGACGGCCGCCGTCTGTGCCTCGCTGATGTAGGCGAGGACCGGCAGGTCGCGCTCCTTCGCCCACTCCTCGGAGGCAAGCAGGACCGCCGAGGCGCCGTCGCTGAGCGGGGTCGAGTTGGCGGCGGTCATCGTCCCCTCGGGGCCACCGAAGACCGGCTTCAGCTTCGCCAGCTTCTCCAGGCTGGAGTCCGGGCGCAGGTTCTGGTCGCGCTCGAGGCCGAGGTAGGGGGTGATCAGGTCATCGAGGAAGCCGCGCTCGTAGGCGGCGGCGAGGTTCTCGTGGCTGGCGACGGTCAGCTCGTCCTGCTCGCCACGGCCGATCTCCCATTCAGTGGCCATGATCGCGCAGTGCTCGCCCATCGAGAGGCCGGTGCGCGGCTCCTCGTTGCGGGGGATCGAGGGCACGATGTGGCCGGGGCGGACGCTGGCGAGGGCGCGCAGCTTGCCGGCGGTCGAGCGCTGCCGGTTGGCCTCCAGCAGGGTCTCGCGCAGCTGCTCGTTGAGCCCGATCGGCGCGTCGGAGGTGGTGTCGGCGCCGCAGGCGATGCCGGAGTCGATCTGGCCGAGGGCGATCTTATTGGCGACGAGGATCGTCGTCTCCAGGCCGGTGCCGCAGGCCTGCTGGACGTCGTAGGCGGGGGTCTCCGGCGCCAGGCGGGTGCTGAGCACGCTCTCACGGGCCAGGTCGCGATCGTGGGAGTGCTTGAGCACGGCGCCGCCGGCGACCTCGCCCAGCGTCTCGCCGTCGAGCCCGAAGCGGTCGATCAGGCCGTCGAGGGCGGCGGTGAGCATGTCCTGGTTGGAGGCGTGCGCGTAGGTGCTGTCGGAGCGCGCAAAGGGGATCCGGTTGCCGCCGACGACGGCAACCCGACGGGTCTCGCTGTTCATTTGGTGCTGGTTCCTTTTTCGGGGGTCAGGGAAGTCGTGGGGGTCGAGCGGGCGCGCAGGCCGGGCTCGATCGTCGCGATGAGGAGTTCGGCGGCGTCCTCGGCGCTGATCTCCTCGGTGCGCAGCCACCAGCGCGCCAGCGCCTCGGCGGCGCCGAGCAGGGCGGTGGAGAGGGCCTCGATCTCGATCCGGGCGGCGTCGCGGCGCTCGGCCGGCAACTGGGCGAGCATCGAGCCGGCGACCAGCTCGCAGATGTGGCGGCGGTACTCGGCGACGCGGTCGGCGACCTCGCCGCCGTGGGGGAGGGTCTCGTCGAAGAGGACCGCCCAGGCGGCCCGGTCGCTGTCGAGGAAGGAGAAGAAGGCGCGGACGCCGGCGCCGAGCGCCTCGCCCGGGTTGGCGCTGTCGCCAACCGCCTCGGCGACCGTCGCCGTCAGCGAGTCCCCGGCCCGCTCCATCACGGTGATGTAGAGCCGCTCCTTGTTGCCGAAGTAGTTGTAGAGGAGCGGCTTGGTGACCCCGACCGCAGCCGCGATCTCATCCATTTTCACCGCCGCATAGCCACGTTCGGCAAAGAGGTCATGGGCCGCGTTGAGCGTCTGCTCCATCCGGTCGGCACGGGCAAGGCGAGTGCGGGGCTCAGTGGCCATGCCTTTAAGTTACCCGGATATAAATTTATATGCCAGTAACGTGACGGAACGCACACGAGGTCGGCTCCCAGAACTGGCGCTGTGACTTATGGGCGCTAGAGCGACCAAAAGTCACAGCAATATGAGATCGGCGGGCGAGTCACGGACGACACGCTTCGAAGGCACGGGGCGGGAACGCGCCTTGTGGCGCGCCCGACCCGTAGGCGCTGCTTTGGGAGAAGTCAGGCCTCGGAGAAGCCGAAACGGACCTGGAGGCGGCGCAGGGGCGCCGGGGCCCACCAGTTCCAGGCGCCGAGCAGGCGCATCAGGGCGGGGACGAGGAGGGCGCGGACGATCGTGGCGTCGATCATCACGCCGACCGCCATGCCGATCGCGATCTGCTTGACGAAGAAAACCGAGCTGACGCCGAAGGCGAGGAAGACGACGGCGATCGCCAGTGCCGCGGCGGTGATCACGCGGCCGGTGGCGCCGATACCCATTGCGACCGCCTCCTCGTTGCTGTCGCCGTTGTCGTGGTGCTCCTTGATCCGTGCCATGACCAGCACCGCGTAGTCGGTGGCGAGGCCGAAGAGCACGGCGAAGAGGAAGACGACGCTGGTCACCTCGATCGCGGCGGGGCCGGTGTAGTCGAGCGGGGTGTTGAGCCAGCCCTCCTGGAAGGCGAGGACGAGGATGCCGAGCGTGGCGCCGAGGGTGAGCGTGTTCATCAGCAGCGTCTTCAGCGGCAGCAGCACCGAGCCGGTCAGGAGGAAGAGCAGGATCAGCGTCGTGAAGGCGATGATCGCCACCACCAACGGCGCGTGGTCGACGAGGCTCTGCTTCTGGTCGATGAAGCCGGCGGTGTTGCCGGAGACCAGCGTGACGGTGGCGCTGGGCGGGCTGAGGTCGCGGATCGCGTGCACCGAGTCCTGCGACTCGCCGCTGAGGGCGGGGCCGGAGAGGGCAAAGTTGGCATAGGCGACTTCGCCGGAGGCGGCGATGAACGGGGTGCCGCGGACGACGCCCGGCACGGCTTCGACCCGGCGCTGGAGGGCAGCCAATTGCCCAGGTCCGGCGTCGCCGTCGACGGTCACGGTGACCGCCTCGGTGACGTCGCGCGGATAGTGCGCCTCGAGGTAGCGGTAGGCGTCATAGGACGGCTGGCCGGGAGGGACCGCTTCGGCGCTGGGGCCGGTCAGGGTCGTCCACAGCAGCGGCGCCGCGGCGGCCAGCAGCAGCGCGGTGCTGGCCAGGGCAACGGCGACCGGTCGCCGCATCACACCGCGGGCCAGCCGGTACCAGCCGTCGGAAGTGTCGGAGACGGCCGGACCGCGGCGGATCGAGAGGGCGTCGATGCGGGGGCCGAGCAGGGCCAGCAGCGAGGGGACGACGAGGATCGCGATCAGCGCCGAGAGCAGCGCCACCGACGCTCCGGCGACCGCCATCGAGTAGAGGAAGCGCTGCGGCATCACGATCAGCGCCGCCATCGCGGCGGCGACGGTGAGGCCGGAGAAGACCGCCGTGCGTCCCGCCGTCAGCACGGTGCGGCGATGGGCCTCCTGCGAGGCGCCGCCGCGTCCTATCTCCTCGCGATAGCGCGAGACCATCAGCAACGCGTAGTCCACGGCGAGGCCGAGGCTGAGTCCAGTGGCGATGTTGAGCGCGAACAGCGAGGTGTCGGCGAAGCCCGACATCACCCGCAGTACCAGCAGCGTGCCGACGATCGAGATCACCCCGAGCAGCAGCGGGATCGCGGCGGCAACCACACCCCGGAAGACGAACAGCAGCAAGAGCGCCAGGATCGGGAAAGCGATCAGCTCGGCCTTGGTCAGGTCCTCGCGGGTCTGGTCGTTGGTCTCGTTGAAGCCGGCCGCATAGCCGCCCATAGCGGCGTCGAGCGAGCTCGAGGCGAGCAGCGGCGACACCCCCTCGGCAGCGATGCCGCCGGCGTCCTGGATGTCGTCGGTGGAGAGGTTGGCGGCGATAACCAGCGATTTCCCGTCGCGGGCGACCAGGGTGGCGGCTGCTGCTCGATCGCGCAGCGGATTGACGACCCGGCCGATGTATTCGACCCCGGCCATCTCCTTGCTGAGCTGGGCGACCTCGCGACGGACGGCGGGATCGTCGACGTTCAGCCGGCCACCGTCGGGGGAGCGCACGACGACCACCAGCCCCGGGTTCGCGTCGTAGCCAAGCGCGCCCCGCAAGAGCCCGCCGGCCCGCTCGCTCTCCGAGGCGCTGTCGGTGAAGCCGGCCGCCTTCAGGTGCTGCTCGACGTCGCGGCCGACGGCGATCGCGAGGAGGGAAAAGGCCGCGACGACAGCCAATACGAGCTTCGGGTGCTTCCAGGTGAGATCGGCGATCCGATTCACGGCGGGGCGACTGTACCAGAAATCAAAGCATGTGCTTTGAGAAGCAAAGTGGATGCTACGATGGGACGGGATGACGCGCCGGGAGTACGGACAGGAGTGCAGCCTTGCCTGCGCGCTCGACCGGATTGGCGAGCGCTGGTCGCTGCTGATCGTGCGCGAGCTCTCGCTCGGCCCGCTGCGCTTCTCCGAGCTCGTCCGCTCGGTCGGCGGCGCCCCGACCGACGTCCTGACGAAGAGGCTGCGCGGCCTCGAAGCCGATGGAATCGTCGATCGGCGCGAGCTGCAGGTCCCTGCCTCGGCGACGGTCTACGAACTGACCGAGCTCGGACGCGGTCTGGAACGGCCGATGATCGAGCTCGCCCGCTGGGGGATGGAGGTCCAGAAGGCCGAGGACGTCGTCGGGCTCGCTCCCTCGTCCCTGCCGAACGCCCTGCGGGTGATCCTGCGCCCGCCGCCCGAGGCAAAGTTCGACCTCGGCCTACGCAGCAGCGGCCAGAACTTCGCGCTCCGTGCCCGCGACGGCTGGATCGAAGCCTCCCGCGGCGACATCGGCGAGGCCGACCTCACTCTCTCGGGATCGCCGTTCGAGGTCTTGGCCGCCGTGGTCGTCGACCCCTCCGCCGTCCCAGCTGTCGAGATCGAGGGGGACGCTTCCCTCCTAGACAAGCTGCGCACCATGCTCGTCATCCCCGACCATCTCCGCGAGGAAGCCGCAGCGCGCTTCGCCCAGCCGGTCGGGCGGGGCTGAAGCGTCTTGTACTTTTTCGCCGGAACGAACCTCGGACGGCCGGCAGCGCCGTCGAAAAAGTTAAGCGAAAGCCCTGCCCGACCGGCTGGGCCAGCTAGCTGAGCTCGGTCCCGTCGTAGAGCTTCCTCACGTGAACCGTGCCCGCGGGCGCCGCTTCGATGCAGAGCTTGCAGAGGACGCACTCGTCGACGTTCTCCTCGACGACCTCGACGCCGCTGTCGGTGCCCTTGAAGATGTCGACGGGGCAGACTTCCTCCAGCTTTGCGGCCAGTGCCGGGTCGCTGGCGACCGACTCGTCGACCTCAACCTCGATGAAGACCCCACTCAGCTTCTCGGCCATCAGGCTGCCACCCCCAGCTTCTCCTTGACCGCGTCGGGAATCTCGTCGATCCGCTCGACGACGCGGATGCCGGCGGCTTCGAGGCGGGCGATCTTCTCCGTCGCGGTGTCCTCTTTGCCCTCAACGATCGTGCCCGCGTGCCCGAAGCTCATCCCCTTCATCTCCTCGTCGTCCATGAACTTGCCGGCCATGAAGGCGACGATCGGCAGGCGCGAGTTGTTGTCCTTGACCCATTCCGAGAGCTGGGCCTCCATGCGGCCGCCGGGCTCGGTGTAGATGACGATCGCCTTCGTCTCCTCGTCAGCCTCGAAGTAGGGCATCAGCTCGGCGTAGGCGGAGCCGATGATCGCGTCGCCGCCGATCGAGACGGCGGTGGAGACGCCGAGGCCGGCCTGGGTCAGCGAGGAGGAGATCTCGGTGGTCATCCCGCCGGAGCGGCTCATCACGCCGACCGGGCCGGGGGCGTAAGCCTTGGCCGCGTCTTTGGCGGGGCCGCCGATGCCGCCCATCTTGCAGACGTCGGGGACGATCAGGCCGAGGCAGTTGGGGCCGATGATCCGCGCCCCACGCAGGTTCGCCAGCTCGACCATCTGGGCGACGTCGCGGCGGGGGATGCGCTCGGTGACGATCACGATCAGCTTGATCCCGTTCTCGATCGCCTCCAGCACCGCGTCCTTGGTGAAGGCGGGGGGGACGGTGACGACGGAGCCGTCGATCGG
>DASSFS010000035.1:0-7399 GCA_035694165.1 Solirubrobacterales bacterium
AAGATCCTCGCGGGCGAGCCGTACCATCATTGACAGACCTCATGACGACTCCTCTCGACGACCTCAAGGCCGCCGTCCAGTCCGCCGCCGGCGAGCTTCGCACCGGCGGCGGCGCGTCCGACCGCCTCAGCCTGGAGCGGCCCAAGAAGGCCGGCTTCGGCGACTACTCCACCAACGCGGCGATGCTGCTCGCGCCCACGCTCGGCGAGCCGCCGCGCGCCGTCGCAGAGCGCCTCGGCGCCGCGCTGCAGGACCGGCTCGCAGGTGACGTCGAGAAGGTCGAGGTCGCCGGGCCGGGCTTCCTCAACCTGTTCCTGTCCGACGGCTGGTACCTCGGCGCGGTCGACGGCGTGCTGGCCGCGGGCGACGAGTTCGGGCGCGGGAGCAGCGGGCAGCGCATCCAGGTCGAGTTCGTCTCCGCCAACCCGACCGGCCCGCTGCACGTCGGCGGCGGTCGCCACGCCGCCTACGGCGACGCCCTGGTGCGGCTGCTGGAGGCGGTCGGGCACGAGGTCGAGCGCGAGTACTACGTCAACGACGCCGGTGCCCAGGTCGATCGCTTTGCCGACTCGATTGCCGCCCGCATGGCCGGCGAGGAGCCGCCCGAGGACGGTTACGAGGGCGAGTACGTGATCGAGCTGGCTGAGCAGATCGGCGCCGAGGGCCTGGACCCCGATGACCGCAAGGCACTTGGTCGCCGTGGCATCGAGCTGGTCCTCGACCAGGTGCGGACGACCCTCGAACGCTTCGGCGTCAGCTATGACACCTGGTTCTCCGAGAGCGATCTCTACCGGCGGGGCGAGGTCGAGTCCGCCCTCGCCGACCTCGACGAGCGTGGCCACACCTACCGCCACGAGGACGCGCTCTGGCTGCGCACGACCGAGTTCGGCGACGACAAGGACCGCGTCCTGATCCGCGCCAACGGCGAACCGACCTACCTCGCCGCGGACGTCGCCTACCACTGGGACAAGCTGCAGCGGGGGTTCGGGCGGCTGATCAACGTACTCGGCGCCGACCACCATGGTTACGTCTCGCGAGTCCGCGCTGCGATCGAGGCGCTCGGCGCCGACCCCGAGGCCTTCGAAGCGCTGATCATGAACCTCGTCCACATCGTCGAAGGCGGCGAGCGGGCGCAGATGTCGAAGCGCAGCGGCGACTTCGTCTCGCTCGACGAACTGCTCGACGATATCGGCGTCGACGCGGCGCGCTGGTTCATGCTCTGGCGCAGCCACGAGACCACCGTCGATCTCGACCTCGAGCTGGCCCGCAGCCAGTCCAGCGAGAACCCGGTCTACTACGTGCAGTACGCCCACGCGCGGATCGCCAGCATCCTGCGCAAAGCCGGAGCGGCCGCCGAGACCGCGGCCTCGGGGCTCGATCCTGAGGCGCCGGCGACGGCGATGGAGCCGAGCGAGAAGGCATTGATCAAGCGGCTGCTGGAGTTTCCGGAGGAGGTCCGCGAGGCTGCCGCGCGGCGCGCCCCGCACCGGATCTGCGCCTATTCGACTGCCGTCGCCGCCGACTTCCATGCCTTCTACCGCGACTGCCAGGTCGTCGGCGCCGAGGGCGAGGGAGTCGAGCAGTCGCGGCTGGCGCTCTGCCTCTGCACCAAGCGGACGATCGCTGGCGCGCTGGCCTTGCTGGGGATCTCCGCGCCCGAGCGGATGTGATGCTGGGCGGGCGCGGCAAGCTGCCCGTTCTGGCCGAGATCTCCGGCTCGGCGGCCGGCTCCACGCGCGCCTGGTCGCTGCGCCGGGAGGACCTGCGGGCGCTCGCCAAACTGCAGGGATCGCTCCGGGAGCAGCGCGTGGTGCTGGTCTGTGGCGACCAGGGGCTGACCGGGGCGACCGCGCTAGCCGGCACCGCCAGCGCGAGCGGACAGCGCACCGCCCTGCTCGAGTGCGACCTGGTGCGGCCGCGTTTGGCCGCGGACCTGGGCCTCGCTGCGACGCCCGGGCTGCACGAGTACCTGCGCTGGGAGGCGGCCGCAGAGGAGATCCTGCAGCCGCTGGTCCTGGCCGGCCCGGCCTCAGGCGCAGCGGCCCATCCGCTGGTCTGCATCGTCGCCGGCCGGCGCGCCGCCGACCCGGCGACCCTGATCAATCTCGAGAGCTTCAACCACGCGCTCACGAAACTGCGCCGCGCCTACGATCTGGTCGTCCTCGCCGGCCCCGTGCTCGACTCCAGCTATGGCTCCCTGGATGCTCTGGCCGCGCATGCCGACACGCTGCTCGCCGCCGTCTCGCCCGGGGCGGCTTCGGGCCGTCCGGGACGTGAGCTGCGCTCTTCGCTGCGCAAGCTCCCGGTCAAGGCTGCGGGCGCGATCGTCGTCGGCGAGTCCTGAACCTGGCTCAGAGGTCGTAGCGGGCCAGGTCGGCGTTCAACCGCTCGTCGTCCTCGGGGCTGGGACCGGCCGGCGCCGGTCCCTCGCCGCTCGGCGGCCCGCCGGCGCGGCGCCAGCGAAAGATGCCGAAGCCGAGGGCGATGACGGCGATTACGAAGGCGACTATCGGGACCACGTAGGCGGAGAGGTCGAAGCCGGAGCCGCGCGGCAGCGCGAGCACTTCGTCGCCGTACTCGGCAACCAGGGCGTCCTTGATCTGCTCCTTCGTGCGGCCTTCCGCGATCAGGCGGGCGATGAAGACTTTCTGGCGCTGGGCCTGCGGCGATTCGGCCAGCTCCAGCAGGGTGCCGCAGACCGGGCACATCACTTCCGAGGAGATCTCGCCGACGGAGGTCTGGGGCGCCGGTGCTGCGACGCTCAGCGGCGGCGCCAGGAGCAGCGCCAGCAGGGCGAGGAGCGTGGCGAAGCGTGCCTTCATGACTTGCCCCCGGACAGCAGCGGCACCACTTCCTCGGCCAGGTACTGCTTGCTGACCGGTCCCACGGCCCGGAGGCGCACCTTGCCGGCCGGGTCGACGAGGAAGGTCTCCGGCACGCCGGTGGTTCCGAATTCGTGGGCGGCGTCGCCGTCGCCGTCGCGCAACTGCGGGTAGCTGAGGCCGTAGCGGCGCACGAAGGCGCGGCCGTCGCTGGTCAGGTCGCGGCTGTCGATGCCGAGCACCGTGAAGTCGGCGTCGCCGTGGCGGCGCTGGAAGCGCTCCAGGGCGGGCGCCTCCTCGCGACAGGGGATGCACCAGGAGGCCCAGAAGTTGACCAGGACCCAGCGCCCGCGGTAGTCGGCGAGCGAGCCGCTGCCACCGCCTTCGAGCTGGGGGAGGGGGCCGGCCGGCGCCGGCTCGCCGAGCGCGACCCCGGAGGAGCCTTTACTGAGCAGGCCGAAGGTGAGCAGGCCGACGAGGGCCAGCACGGCGAGGACGGCGAGGGAGGAGCGAACGCTCACGGACCGGCAAGATTAGAACCCGCTCGCCTCCGGCATCGGCCCGCCCACCGTAGAATCAGGCGCCAGCGCGGACGTAGCTCAGTTGGTAGAGCGCGAGCTTCCCAAGCTCGAGGTCGCGGGTTCGACCCCCGTCGTCCGCTTTCTTCTCGCGGCAGCGAGTCGAGGCGATAGCTTCTTCGGATGCCTCGAATCGTGTCGAGCATTCTCGTGGCCATGTCGTTCGTGCTTCCGAGCGCCTATGCCGCCGGCTCAACCGCCCTCCCTTCTCCGGAGGAACTGCCGGCGAATACGGTTGCGGTTGTCTCTGAAGTGCCCTTGGACCTCGGGAGGATCACCCAGGCTGAGCTTCAACGAGCACTGGTGGAGGTGGCGGCGGCAGCAGGGCGCGACTCGGTCCCCGGGCCCGGCGACAATGGGTACAGGGGGCTCAAGGACGAGGCCTTCGGCCAGCGGCTCGACTTCATCTGGATTGAGGGACAGGCGGCGATGATGGGTATCGATGTCTCTCCGCGCCGGGTTGCGCGTGAGCTCGCTCTGATCAAGAACCAGAGTTTCGAGAGCGGGGCGGAGTACCAGCGGTATCTGAAAGAGGCCCACTTCACGCAACGCGATGTAAGGGAACGAGTCAGGGTGCAGTTGCTCACGACGCGGATCCAGAACAGAGTGGAAAGACGGGGCGGCGGTGGGCTCGCCGGGTTCAAAGCCTTCAAGCAGTTCGTCGACGCTTATGCGGAGAGATGGCGAGCTCGGACTGTTTGTACGCCGGAGTATGTGACCGATCGCTGTTCGAACGGCCCTCCTCCTGGCTAGTCGCTGCCCAGGGCGGCCCGAACCTGGGCGGATATCTCGAGGTCCTCGCGGGCTGCGACGAGGGCAACGGCGGCGGACGCGCTGGCGGGGGAGAGGATCGCGTCGGGGTTGGCCTCTAAGTTCAGCGTCGGGTTGAGGGAGATGCCGACGAGGACGTGAGAGAAGCCCCGACGCTGGCGGGAACCCGTTCGTCGGTTCAGGCGGTCAACAAGAAGTGGGGGGAAGAAACGAGGAGGCAGGGAGGAGCGCCTACGAGAGGCTGGCCGCTTCCTACGACGATTTCACGCTCGGCTATCAGGCCGAGCGGTGGACTGCTTCGCTCGAAGGGATCGCGGTCGGTCAAGGGCCGCAAGGCCGCCGGCTGCTCGATGTCGGCTGTGGGACCGGCAAGAGCTTTATCCCGATGATCGAGCGGGGCTGGGAGGTGGTCGGCTGCGACATCTCGCCGGCGATGCTCGCGGTCGCGCGCTCCAAGGTGGGCGAGTCCGTCCCGTTGCACGTCTGCGATGTGCGGGAGCTACCCGTGCTCGGGGAGTTCGATCTCGTCTGGGCGCTGAACGACACCCTCAACAATCTGGTCACCGATGCAGAGCTAGGAGACGCGCTGGCTGGTCTGCGGGCGAATCTGAAGCCGGCCGGAGTCTTGCTCTTCGACCTGAACACCCTCTCTGGGATGCGCGAGATGTTCGCGAGCGAATTCATCCGCGAGGTCGGCGGCCGGAAGATGCGCTGGATCGGTCAGTCGGGCGATGGTGTCGAACCGGACTCGGTGAGCTGGGCGCGCTTCGAGGTCGACGGAGAACCGGACGCAGATCATGACCATCGCCAGCGCCATTTCTCCCAAGACGTGGTCCTGCGGGAGTTGGAGAGCGCTGGCCTGGAGTGTCAGGCGGTCTGGGGCGACTACGAAGGTGAGCAGACGCAGCCTCTTGACGAAGCACAACATCAGAAGGCGATCTACCTCGCTCGCTCTCGATGACCTCGGACCTTCGGCCCTCCATTCGAGGGCAAGCCCGCCGCGAGGGGTGAGACGAAGGCTGGCGCTCCCGCCGCCTCGAACAAGAGCCGCGGGCGGTGCAGTCTTCTCCAGGTAGTTCCCGGGGAGTTCCGCTGCGGGTCGTTCCGTAGAAGAAGCTCTCACACCGGTCACGGAGGAGCTAAGTGTCAGGGACGTCCTCGGGTAGATGCTGTCTGAACGCTTTGAGCTTGGCTTTGTCTCCGTCGTCCGGCAGGACGAAGGAGAACATGTTGAGGCTCACGGTTAGTAGCTCGTCTCCGTCCCGACCTTCGGCCCGGCTCCGTTCGTCGGCCTCTGCGCAGATCTCCAGCGCTTTTTCGAACGTGCGATCGAAAAGCTTCACGAGGCGTCGCCACGCGCGCTCATCGACCTGCTGTCGGGTCCAACTCGCGTGACTTTCGGGCCGCTTTTCGTAGGCGCCATCAAGAAGCGCAAGTTCTGCGTCCGCGAAGCTAGTGAGGAAAAGCCCAGTGAGGATCTGGTTCTGGATGAAAGGCGGAAATTTTTCCCATACCTCTTTGGGAAATTCAACTCTCCGAAGTGCGCGGTAGATCGACTTGACGGCACTTCCAACCTTCTTTTGGTCCACTAGTTCGACAAAGTTGTACTTCCTGAGCACCTTCATATGGTGGGCGAGCGTTTCGGTACTTACACCAAGCCTTCCCGATAAATCGCTCGAGCTCCCGTCGCCTTCTTCGTTGAGCGAGACAAGCATCCTCACGCGCAGGGGATGCGAAAAGACGAAGAGCATGTCGTCTTCCAGGCGTCCAAGCCCGCTCTTGGCGTTTGGATTGGGTTTCGCAGCTCGCGGCTCCTGTTGCCCGCCGTTGACGGGCTGCTTTTTGCCGCGTTTCGATCTTGGCGCCTTGCTGGAGTCCGTGGACGCCATGCCGCTCCCTTCGCTGTCCCTGCACGGGCTCCGGATTGCTTCGATGCCTATGAGCACTACAGCCTAGTCGAGTTAATAACGGAAAATCCACTAAGACCGGCTTTAGCGCTGGAACTCGCTTTAGCGGCGCCGGTGTCCCATGGACGAGTCGCCGCGTTTCTTCAGGGCGCGCAGGGATCTGCCTTCGCTTCGTCCTGCGGCAAGCGCAATACGCAAGCGCGAGTTTGGGGAAGGGGGTGTATTGCACATGACTGCACGGAAAGTCGAGGTATCGATTCCTACGGTCTCGATCGTTAAGTGGGGCTGACCTAGCCTCCCGGGCGGGTGGCTCGATCTAGCGGGCCATCCGCTCGCCTCAGTTGAGGCTGGGAGCCAGCAACGCGCTAAGCGTGGATCAAGCGCTAAATCCACGTCCAGCGCTAAACCTAGATCTGAATTGAGTGTTCAGGACTTAGGTAATGATGTGGACGGGTGGTGATCAGGCCTCAGCAGCCCGGTCTTGACCCGTACTGAATGAATCCTCCTAGTCGACATCGACTTCCTCCGGCGACTGCCGCGGCACTTTCCCATGAGGAAACGCAGGCCCTAGAACATCGCGAGCGCCGAGAAATCCTCCGCCACTTGCACCTGTCAGGGCAAGCGAACACCGCAGAAGAGATCAGACAGACTGTCGCAGCCTTAGAGCTGAAGACTCTCAACTATCACTTATGCGTCCTTTGCCAGGCGGGTCTCATCGCATGCTTGCGTGCTCCGGAAGATCGGCGGTCACGCTTTTCGGCTTGCTTTGACCAGCGTGTGGCGATGGTGCTCGAGCAAGCCATGGATGGTGATGAGCGAGCGTCTGCTGCGTGCCAATCGTCCAAGAATCCGATCAGTTCCCGGACCATCACTTCGATTCGGCTTGGACGCCAACATCGACAGTGACGCAGCTCCCTGACCCGGGAACTTCCGCAATGGCATCAGAAAACCGCCAGCGAATCGATTTAAGGTTGGTCAAGGCGCTGGCGCATCCTTTGCGCCACGACATTCTCGAAGTCCTCGCCGTGGAAGTGGCCAGCCCGACCGAACTGTCGGACAAGCTGAGCACCGGCCTTTCGGACGTGGCATATCACGTCCGGGTATTGGACAGGTGCGGATGCTTGGAACTCGTTGACACCGCTCCGCGTCGCGGTGCCACCGAGCACTTCTATCGGGCATTACCGAAAACGTCGATCAGCCATCCGGCGTGGCGACGGGTTCCGCGCGCCTTGTTGGGAGACGTGACGCTGCACGGTTTCCAACACTTCGCAAGAAACCTGATGGCGGCGTTAAAGGCCGGGACGATCGGAACCTACGATGA
>DASSFS010000036.1:0-9618 GCA_035694165.1 Solirubrobacterales bacterium
GATAAGTTGCACCAGACTCAACTTATCGGCCCATCGGCCGAGACTTTGGGACGACGCCGTGTTCATACGGTCGTGGGGGGAACGGAGTGAGGCAACAGACGCGGAGCCGGATCGCCGACGGGCTCGAGCGCACCCATCTGATCCGGCCGGCGGCACGGCTGCGCGAGGGCTGGCTGACGATGCGGGCGCCCTGCCAGCCGGCGGCGGCCGACGGCCTGCTGCTCCTGCCGCCGCCACGGCTGCGGCTCCTGGTCGACGGCCGCAGCGGCGATGCCCGGCGCTTCCTCCACGTCGGCGCCCAGATGTTCGATTCGATCCGCGGCGCCGTCGCCGACTCGGGATCGAACGTGGAGGAGATGCGGGCGGCGCTCGATTTCGGCTGCGGCTGCGGTCGCGTCGCCCGCCACTGGGCGACGGTCGAGGGACCCGAGCTGCACGGTTGCGACTACAACCGCGACCTGGTCGCCTGGTGCGACGAGCAGCTCCCCTTCCTCCGCGCCGCTCGCAACGAGTTGGTCCCGCCGACGCCCTACGTAACCCAGAGCTTCGACCTGATCTACGCGCTCTCCGTCCTCAGCCACCTCAGCGAGCTGCTGCAGCGCGACTGGATCGCCGAGTTCCACCGCCTGCTGCGCCCCGGCGGCCTGCTCGTCGTCAGCGTCCTCGGCGAGTCGGTGCGGGAGCGCCTGACGATCGAGGAGCGCCACAGCTTCGACCGCGGCGAGCTCGTTGTCGAGCGCCCGCGCCTGTCCGGCCGCAACCTCTGCACCGCCTACCACCCGCGCCCCTACGTCACCGACTCCCTGCTCGCCGACTTCACCGACGTCCGCAGCTTCGACCTCGGCTCCCCGGAGCTGGCGTTGCTGCAGGACGCCTACATCGCCCGCCGCTGAAGTGCGGTGCGGGCGAGGCTGACGCTGAGTTTGGCGCCGATCCCGGCGTAGACGGCGAGGTTCAGCAGGGGGTTGTGCTCGGGGGCGTCGAAGCGGCGGTAGAAGCGGGCCATGCCGCGGTGGAAGGCGATCTCCTGTTTGGGCCGGCGGCGAGCGCCGCTCGAGGCCCCCTTGACGTGCAGGGCGACTCCGGCGGGCTCGTAGAAGACCTTCCAGCCGGCGTCCCAGAAGCGGTGGCACCAGTCGAGGTCCTCCATATAAAGCCAGTAGCCCTCGTCGAGCAGGCCGACCTCCCGCACCGCCTCCGCCCGGCAGATCATGAAGGCGCCGTTGACGGCGTCGACCTCGCCCGGCTCGTCGTCGCCCAGCTGCGTCGCCCGGTACTGGCTGAGGGCCCCCGGGGCATCCGAGCTCCGGCCGATGCCGGTGAAGTGGGCGAGGGCGCTGAGCGGGGTCGGGAAGGAGCGCTTGCAGGCGTGGTCGAGCTCGCCGGAGCCGGTCACCAGCTTGACCCCGACCATGCCGATCCGGGCATCGGCGTCGAGCCGGGCCAGCGCTGCGTCGAGCGTGCCGGCGTAGACCTCGGTGTCGGGGTTGAGCAGGAGCACGGCGGCAGCGTCGCTCTCGCGCAGGACGACGTTGTTGGCGGTGGAGAAGCCGACGTTGTCGCGGCGCAACAGCCGCACCTCGGGAAACTCGTGCTCGACCATGTCGGGGGTGCCGTCGGGGCTGCCGCTGTCGACCACGCTGACCCGCATCTCACCGCTCGCCGGGTGCTCCCGCAGCGAGCGCAGGCAGCGCCGCAGCAGCTCTTCGGCGCCGTGGCTGACGATGACGACCTCGAGGTCGGGCGTCGGGCTCATCCGGGCTGAGCTCAGTGGGCGCCTTCACCGCGGACGACCGCCCGCGGCGTGCGCAGCAGGATCGCCAGGTCGCCGGCGATCGAGAGGTTGTCGAGGTAGTCGCGCTCCATCGCCAGCCGCTCCTCGAAGGTGAGGTCGCTGCGGCCGTAGACCTGCATCGGCCCGGTCAGGCCCGGCTTGATCGCCAGCCGACCGCGCTGGCGCTCGTCATAGAGGGCGACGACGCTCTCCTCCTCCGGCCGCGGCCCGACCAGCGACATGTCGCCACGCAGGACGTTGATCAGCTGCGGCAGCTCGTCGATGCTGCTGCGGCGCAGGCTGCGCCCGATCCGCGTCACCCGCGGGTCGTCGGGAATCTTGAAGGCCGGTTGATCGAGCTTGCTGAGGTCGACCAGCTCGCCCAGCCGCTCCTCCGCGTCGGCGACCATGGTGCGGAACTTCAGCATCGTGAACGGCTTGCCTTCGAGGCCGGCGCGGCGCTGGCGGAAAAAGACCGGCCGGCCGGAGTCGAGCAGGATGGCGACGGCGATCGCGGCGATCAGCGGCGAGAGCAGCGCCAGCAGGGCGCCCGAGACGACCACGTCCATCGTCCGCTTCATCGCCACCGTCGAGCGTGAGGGGTCGCTGAAGCGGAAGTCGAGCACCGGCAGCTCGGCCAGCCGGTTGAGCTCGATGCCCGGGCCGAGCAGCCCGTAGTGCTGCGGCAGGAAGGTCAGCGCCAGACCCGCCTCCTTGCACTCCTCGATCAGCCGCTCGGCAGCCGGCTCGCTCATGTCGAGCTCGGTTACGACCACGCGCTCGATCTCGTAGTCGCGGGCGACCTTGGCGATGTCGGCGATGGTGCCCAGCCGCGGCAGCTCCGACGCTGTGTCGTCGGCCTGTGAGAGGTAGCCGACCAGCGCCAGCCGCGTCTCCGGGTGGGTGGAGACCCGCCGCGCCACCATGTCGACGGCGGCCGCCGGGCCGACCGCGATCCCGGCCGCCAGCCCGGTCAGCCGGTGCCAGAGGAAGCGCAGGACGCCGCGCAGGACGAAGCTTCCGACCAGGGCCCCGAGGCCGACCGCGATCGCGCTGGTGGGGGAGAGCGGGCCGACCGGGCTCAGCGCCAGCAGTCCATCGAGGACGAGGGTGCCGAGCACGCTGGCCGAGACCAGCGAGGGCAGCTCGTCCAGGGTGCTGTGGCGGATTCGCCGGTGGTCGTTGTCGTAGAGCCCGTGGAGTTTGATCACCAGGATCCAGGCCGGACTGAAGAGAACGGCCCAGAACAGGGTCGCGACGTCGGTGGTCGAGGTCGAGGCGGTGACCAGGCAGAGCGTCCCGATCAGCGCCACCCAGTCGCCACTGGCGAGCAGGCGCCGGAGCATCGCGCCGCGGCGGCGCGACCCATCGGGCCCGGTCAGCCCGAGTCGCCCTGCTGCGGTTAGCGGCCGCGGCTCGGGGGCTCGCGCGGCCGGCGCCGAGGCCCGCGACACTGTCCGTTGGGCCCCCGGCGTGCGGCTCATCCGCAACCCTCGAATCCTGCTTGGAGACATTCCTCGAGCGGATTCAGGCGTCGGGCCTGCGCCAGGTCGGCCCGCGCGGCGGCCAGGTCGCCGGCTTCGCGCTCGATCTTTGCCCGCAGGTAATAGAGCACCCAGTTGTGGTCTTCGCGGTCGATCGCCTCACTCATGCGACTGACCGCGGTCGGGAAGTCGCCCTGGAACTGGGCCAGCAGCCCCAACTGCACGTATGGGGACGCGGCCCAGGGCTCGATCGACTGCGCCGTGTTCGCGTGCTCGACCGCGCTGGCGACGTTGCCGTCGGCGGCGGCGGCTTTGCTGGCGTCGATCTCACGTTCGACCAGCAGCGGGCCGATCAGCGCCAGGGCGCTGATCCAGGCAACCGCGAGGCCGACGACAGCGACGCCATAGCGCCGCTGCTCGGCTTGCCCGTTGGCGGCCGCCCGGGAGAGTTCGAGCTGCGAGCAGCGGACCGCGACCAGGGCTCCGCTGGCGAGGAAGAAGACCGCGGTGAGGGCGGCGATCTCCCAGAACCAGTCGATCGCGGCGCCGACCGCGAAGGCGAGCGCCGCCGCGAGCAGGGCGGCGCACAGCTCCCGCTGCGACCCGGCAGCCCCACGCCAGGCGGCAAAGCCGGTCCAGAGCAGGGTTCCGACAAGGCCGAGGACGAGCAGGCCACCGACCACCCCCAGTTCGGCGAACGCCTCCAGGTAGAGCGAGTGCGCGTCGCGCACCGGCAGGGGAATCGAGCGCAGCTCGTCCCAGGAGAACTGGTAGGTGCCGGCGCCGTGGCCGAGCACCGGCTTTTCCTCGAAGGAGTCGACGGCGACGCTCCAGAACTCGTCCCGGTTGGCCCCGGAGAGGGAGCCGAAATGATGCTCGGGCTGGTTCGGGAACTGGACGTCGGAGGCGGTGAACTGATCCCAGGCGCGGCCGCCAATGGCGATCGCAACCCCGATCGCAAGCAGCGCCCCAGCGAAGGCGAGGCGCCTCAGCACGACCGGATTGCGGGAGATCTCCAGCGCGCGGCCGGTCAGCCCCCCGCCCCTGCGCTCGATTCGGCGCAGCCCCGCGTAGAGCCCCACCGCCAATACCACTCCCGCCGCCAACAGCAGCAGCACGGTGATTCCCTGGTCGACCGTCTCCGGCAGCTGCAGGTTGTCGGCGATGCCGCGCCGCGCCTGCACCGCCAGCAGTGCCGGCAGCGCCCCGAGCCCACCGATCGCCAGCGTCGCCAGCAGCCAGAGGCGGTCGTGGGAGAGGGCAAGGATGACGCCGCCGGCGACGAGCAGGGAAAGCAGGCCGCCGCGCGAGTAGGTGAGGTAGAGCGCCAGCAGCAGCACCGGCAGCGAGGCAACGGCGAACCAACGCAGAGCGGCGCTCAGCGAGTGCCTGCTCATCCACAGCGCCATCGCGATGCCGATCCCGAAGGCGACCCCGTCCGCGTTCCAGTAGCCGAGTGGATAGCGCAGCCGGGCACCGGTACCGAGGCCGGTACCGAGGCCCAGATCGGGCAGCAGGCGGCTGGCGATGGCGAGAAAAGCGATCAGCGCCAGAGCAATTGCGATGCCTTCAGCGAAACGTTGGCGCCTTTGGTCGGTTTGGGCGATCAGGAATGCGGCAAGGAAGAACCCGAGGTAGACCAGGACGCGGTCTGCCTCGATCACGCTCAACTCGACCGAGCCTGACCAGAAAGAAGAGATTGCGGACAAAAGCACCAGCCCCAAGATCAGCCCACTCGCCCAGTAGAACGGCCGTCCGAGGTGTGCTCGGGCTGCGGCTCCCAGAGCCAAAAACCCTGCTACCAGGAGCCATGCGCCAAGTCCAGCGACGTGTGGAGCACTCAGGTCGAGGCCCTCGCTGGCAAGCGCCAATCCGACGATCAGAACGGGTGCAGCAAGCACCGCCGCTAATTCCTCTAACCTTCCGCGCCATGATTGGGACGCGCCGCCACCCGGCCCATAACTTGGGCCGACCCGCCTTCTCGCTTCTGTCAGTGCTTGCTCTGCTGGCATTGGCTTGCTTTCCGGTTTTTGCTCACGCCGAATCAGGTGTGCCCGAGTACGAAACCGAAGTTCCCACCGTCAAAGGGCAGACGAATCCTCCGACCCACAAAACCAACAACAACCCTCCGGCCGAAAGTTCCAAGGATGGGGGTTCTCCATCCGCTGAATCCGGCGGCGCTGGACCTGGTGGATCGGGGTCTGGGTCTGGGTCGGGCGGTGCATCGGCGAACCCCAATCCAAGCACGGGCAGCGACGGCGGCACCAGCCAGGGTAACCCAGGCAAGGACGCGACCAGCAAGCAGCAGGCCGGCTCGGTCTCGCAGGGCAAGCCGATCAGCTCCACCAGCCAGAGCGACGATTCTTCTTCTTCACCCCTGGTCCCGATCCTGATTGCTGTTGCCGCGCTGGCGGCGATCTCGATTGGCGCGGTCGTGCTCAGGCAACGGCGCCAGCGTCGCTCTCCGGGCGGCCAGGTCTCGCCGAAGGCGAGCTAGCCCGATGGCGAAAGCGACGATGCGCATCGGTAGGGGAGCACGTGCCTGGACGGCAGCGCTGACGGTTGCGCTGCTCGGCATGGCGATTTTCGCCGCGGCCGCGCAGGCGGTTCCGGGCAAATTCTGGGGGGTTGTCCCACAGGCGACGCCCAGCGACGAACAGTTCCAGACGCTCAAACGCGGCGGCGTCGACAGCGTCCGCGTCCCGATCGAGTGGGGTGGGGTGCAGCCGGAACGGGGCGCTCCGCTCAACTGGTCGAACGTGGATATCACCGTTCGCCGGGCCGCAAACGTGGGCATCGAGGTGCTGCCGTTCCTCAGTGGTGCCCCCTCCTGGGCTGTCCCGCACGTCTTCGTGCCGGGAACCGGGAGGACCTCGAAAGCGCCCGCCCACCTGCCGGCAAGCGGCGCTGCTGCGGTTGCTTGGTCGAACTTCGTCAAAGGCGCGGTTGCGCGCTACGGCCCCAATGGCAGCTTTTGGGCGGAGAACCCGATCGTCCCGAAACGGCCGATTCGCGCTTGGCAGATCTGGAACGAGGAGAACTTCAAGTACTTCGTCGCCAAGCCCAATCCGGCCGAGTACGGAAAGCTGGTCAAGCTCTCCCACGCGGCGCTGAAAAGCGTCGATCCGGGTGCGCAGGCGATCCTCGGAGGGATGTTCGCGCTGCCGAAGGGCTGCAGGAAGGCGAAACAGAACTACTGCGCGGCCGAGTTCCTCGACGCGATGTACGAAAAGACGCCGGGGATCAAGACGAAATTCAACGGCGTCGCATTGCATCCATACACCGGCAAATACCAGGAGCTGACGCCGGGGATCGAGGAATTCCGCGCGATCCTCGACGAGCACAAAGACAGCGCCAAGGGCCTCTGGATCACCGAGCTCGGCTGGAGCTCGCAGCCGCCGGATCCCCTGCGGAACATCTTCGCCAAGGGCCCCAACGGTCAGGCGACGCAGCTGCAGGGCGCTTTCTCCCTGCTCAAGGCGAAGCAGGTGAAATGGAAGCTGCAACGCGTCTACTGGTTCTCGGTCGACGACCAGAAAGGCGTCTGCAACTTCTGCGACGGCACCGGCCTCTTCGCCCAGGGCTTCGTCCCCAAGAAAGCCTGGTTCACCTACGTCCGCTTCGCCGGCGGAACCCCGTAACCCGGTCTGCGTAAGATCGGTGGGTTGGCCACCGAGGTAAAACCGAGCACCAAGACTGATCCGCTGGGGCCGTTCAGCGCGCCTGTGCGGCGCTGGTTCGAGGCCTCCTTCGAGGGGCCGACGCCGGCGCAGGCGGGCGGCTGGGAGGCGATCTCCGGCGGCGACAACGCGCTGATCTGTGCTCCCACCGGCTCCGGCAAGACCCTGGCCAGCTTCCTCTGGGGGATCGACAAGCTGGCCCGCTCGCCGCAACTGGGTACGGGCGTCCGCCTCGTCTACGTATCGCCCCTGAAGGCGCTCTCCTACGACATCGAGCGCAACCTGCGGGCGCCGCTGCGGGGGATCGGCGCCGACATTTCAGTTGGGCTGCGGACCGGAGACACCTCCCAGAAAGAGCGCCGGGCGATGGCGAAAACGCCGCCCGACATCCTCATCACTACGCCGGAGTCGCTCTACCTGATGCTCTCCTCGAATGTGCGGGCGATCCTGGCGAGCACTGAAGCGGTGATTGTCGACGAGATTCATGCGGTGGCGCAATCCAAGCGGGGGGCGCACTTGGCGTTGACGCTTGAGCGGTTGGATGACCTGGTGCTCGGGGCGGCTGGCGAGGGTGACTCAGGGGAGGGCTCTGCCGAGCAACAGCGGGGAGGCTCGTCAGAGCCCTCCCCTGAGTCACCCCCACGGGCGCGGGCAACAGGGATCCAGAGGATCGGGTTGTCGGCGACGCAGCGGCCGTTGGAGCGGATTGCGCAGTTTTTGGTGGGTCCTAAGAGGCAGTGCCGGATTGTTGATGCGGGGCGGCGAAAGGATTTGGACCTGGAGATCGTTGTTCCCGTGGAGGACATGTCGGATCCGGGGGCGCCGGCGTATCCGTCGGAGGATGGGCCGCCGCCAACCGAAATCGAGCCCTCCGCCCACGTTCGTTCGATTTGGCCTGCCATCTATCCAAAGCTCCTGGAGCTGGTGCAGGAACACACCTCCACCATCATCTTCGTCAACAACCGGAGAGCTTCCGAGCGTCTGGCAAAGAGGTTGAACGAGCTGGCCAACGGCGAAGGGGAACAGGAGCTGCCGGCGACGGAGCATGGTGGGCACGCCGACACCGGTGAGCCCGCTGGGATGGTCGAAATCGCGCGTGCTCACCATGGGTCGCTTTCCCATGAAGAGCGAACTTTGGTCGAGGAGATGTTGAAGTCTGGGGAGCTGCCCTGCCTCGTGGCGACCAGCTCCCTGGAGCTGGGAATCGATATGGGGGCTGTCGACCTTGTCATTCAGGTGGAGTCGCCGAAGTCGGTGACTCGGGGTCTGCAGCGGATTGGGCGGGCTGGGCACGGGCTGGGGGAGACGTCCAAAGGCCGGATCTTTCCCAAATACCGCGGCGATCTGCTCGAGTGCGCGGTCGTTGCGCGGCGGATGCGCGAAGGGGAGATCGAGGAGACGGTCATACCCCAGAACCCGCTCGACGTCCTCGCCCAGCACCTGGTCTCGATGGCGGCCCTCGACGAGTGGAACGTCGACGAGGTCGAGCGCCTGGTCACCGCCACCGAGTCCTTCCGCGAGCTCTCGCGCGAACAGCTGGAGAACGTGCTCGACATGCTCGACGGCCGCTACCCCTCCGACCGCTTCGCCGAGCTGCGGCCGCGGATCGTCTGGGATCGCACCCAGGGCACGATCCACGGCCGCAAAGGCGCCCGCACGCTGGTCGTCACCAACGCCGGCACGATCCCCGACCGCGGCCTCTACGGCGTCCACCTCCCGGACGGTCGCCGGGTCGGCGAGCTCGACGAGGAGATGGTCTACGAGGCCCGCCCCGGCCAGACCTTCCTGCTCGGCGCCACCACCTGGCGGATCGAGGAAATCACCCGCGACCGGGTCATCGTCACGCCGGCCCCCGGCGCCCCCGGCGCCGTTCCTTTCTGGAAGGGCGACGGGATCGGGCGCCCGGCCGAGCTGGGGGAGGCGATCGGCGCCTTCTCCCGCGAGGCGGTCTCGCGCGAGCCCGAGGAGCTGGCGGCCTCCTACGACCTCGACCCGCGCGCGGCCGCCAACCTGGTCGCCTACCTGCGCGAGCAGCAGCAGGCGACCCGCGTCGTCCCCTCTGACGAGACGATCGTGGTCGAGCGCTTCCGCGACGAGATCGGCGACTGGAGGCTCTGCATCCTCTCGCCCTTCGGCGGCCGCGTCCACTCCGCCTGGGGCCTCGCCCTCGCCGCCAAGATCCGCAACGAGCGCGACCTCGAGGCCGATGCGATCTGGTCCGACGACGGCATCGTCATCCACCTCCCCGACGCCGACGAGCCGCCCCCGGCCGACCTGGTCCTGATCGAGCCCGACGAGATCGAGGACCTGATCGTCGGCGAGCTCTCCGGCTCCGCCCTGTTCGGCGCCCGCTTCCGCGAGAACGCCTCGCGCTCGCTGCTGATCCCGCGCGCTTACCCCGGTAAACGCACGCCGCTCTGGCAGCAGCGGCTGAAGTCCCAGAGCCTGCTCGAAGTGGCGCGGGACTTCCCCCGCTTCCCGGTCATCCTCGAGACCTACCGGGAGTGCCTGCAGGACGTCCTCGACCTGCCGGCGCTCGGCGACCTGCTGCGCAAGCTGCACGCCCGCCAGATCAGCCTGGTCGAGGTCGAGACCCCGACCGCCTCGCCCTTCGCCTCCTCGCTGCTGTTCGACTACGTCGCCACCTATATGTATGAGGGGGACACGCCGAACGCCGAGC
>DASSFS010000037.1:0-5991 GCA_035694165.1 Solirubrobacterales bacterium
GGACCCTGCCCCAGACACTCAACAGCGAGCAAGGCGAGCTGTGTCTGGGGCAGGGTCCTGGGTGGCGGCGCTCCCTCCCCTAGCCCTAGCCGGCGGGATCTTCTTCTCCTACAGCTTCGCCGGCCTCGCCTGGCCGATCGCGATCGTCGCGCTCTGGAGCCTGACCCAGCCCGCGGTGCGGCGGGCGCTGCGGCCACGGGCTCTGCTGCGCTTTCTGCTGCGGCCGACGACGCTGCTGGCGATCGTCGTCCTCGGCGGCCTGGCGGTGGTGTTGACGATCGTCGGGCCCTTCGGCTTCGCCCACGGCTTCAACAAAGTCGCCGGCAGCAACACCTACGGCCCGGTCTCGCCGATCGAGACGCTGGGGATCTGGCCGACGGGGAACTACCGCCTCGACGCCGCCGGCGGGGCGCAGCTGCCTGGCCTCGCGGGGGGGATCGCGGTGCTCGCTCTGTTCGTCGGTGTCGTCTGGTGGGTCGCGCGGCGCGAACTGGCAATCCCGGTTGCGCTCGGCGCCGCCGCCGTCCTCTACCTCGCCTCCCTCCCCTTCAGTGGCGATTACTCCCAGGCCAAGGCGCTGATGATCGCCGCCCCGCTGGCGATGCTCGTCGCGATCCGCCCGCTGCTGAGCGAAATCGGCAGCCGCCGGTTCGGCGCGGCTGTGCGGGTTGGCTGGGTGGTGTTGGCTGTGGCGTTCGTCGGGGGGGCGATCTACTCGAGCTTCTTGGTCCTGCGAGATGCTCCCGTCGGGCCACCGGGGCACGGAGCAGAGCTGAAGGCCTTCCTGCCAATCGTCCATGGCCAACCGGTGCTCTACGCCGGCCAGGATCGCTACGCCGCCTATGGGCTGCGCGGAGCCGACACGCACGTGCCGCTGGTCGAGTTCCCAGACACCGAAGTCGAATCCAACCCGGAGAAGCCCTTCGATACCGGCGACGCCTACAGCCCGATCGACTTCGACTCCTTCTCACGCGGAACTCTCGACCGCTTCGACTACGTAATCACCGGTCGCGCCGCCTGGAACAGCCAGGCGCCAGAAAACTTCAAACGCATCGCGGCCACTCCTTCCTACGTGCTCTGGAAACGGACCGGTCCCACCCCAGAAGACCGCCACGTGCTGCTCGAGGGAACCGAGCCCGCCGCCTTCGCCGACTGCGCCGCGCCGGAGATCCGCATCCTGCTCGCGAACCCGGGCCGGGCGTCGCTCTTCCCCGGCGCCGTGATCGGCCCTAAAGCAGCCTGGGACGAAGGCAGCATCATCGGCACCGGTGCCACCACCTCACAGCGACTCGACCTCCCGGCCGGCGACTGGAACCTCTCGATCCAGTACTTCTCCCCCTTCGAGCTGACGCTCTCCGCTCCGGGCTTCAGCGAAACGCTGCGGGCGGCGCTGGACGGCCAGCGGCCGAACACGATCAGCCTCGGCAACAACGGCCAGTTCTGGCCGGCCGGCCGCTTCGAGAGCGACGGACAGACGGCGACGTTCACGCTCTCGAGCACGGAAGCGACCCGCCTGCAGAGCTTCAGCGGCTATGACGGCAAGGCCTATGTCGGTGAACTGGTCGCGGTTCCGGATCGGCCCCACCGTGTCGTGCCTCTGGCCGACGCCTGTGACGGCTGGATCGACTGGTACGAGTCGCCCGCAGCGCCCTGAACCGGGCCAAAGGCCAGATGCAAAAAAACCATGGTTGTTCAGCAGAACCTTCGTTGAAGTTGGCAATCTCGGCTTGCGGATCTGCTCCCGGACCGGTATACATGCCTGGGAAGAAGGATAAACACTTGATTTTTTATTCTTTCGCGCGTCATTTTCCAATTAGTACACGACTTTAGTTTGTAAACCATTGTTGTTCAGTAGCAGGGGATAGGGGAGTTGTGAGGGAAGTCTCGGGGGCGGGGGAAGCCGCCACGGCTGCAAGATGGCTGGAAGTAATCGCCGATCCGATCCGGCTCGGCATTCTGCGCTCGCTCAGTCAAGTGAGGGAGGCGACGATCGCGGACCTGGCAACCTGGGGACAGGCCAGCAGCCAGACACTTCGCCGTCACCTCGAAGCACTGGTGAGTCTCGGCGTGATCGACGAACACCCGGCCCGCAGCGACGGCGAGACACCAGGGCGTCCGGCTGCGCGCTTCAGCCTTCCGCACGAGGTCGGCCGCAGCGTCCGCTCGATCTTTGAGCCGCCGGGTTCTGGATCGGGCTTCGGCCCCGGGTCGATGACTCAAGCGGCGGGCGGGCCACCCGCGGCAGCCTTGGCTTCCACCAGTTCAATCGCCGCCGCTGGCCCGACGAACGGCGCCAACGCCACAAAGGCGGCCTGAGGGAGAAGCTCCATCATGCGCTCGGTCCGGCCTTCCCGAACCTGCCAGCGCATCAGTCCCAGAATTGCCGCCGCGATCGCCTCCGAGCAAAGGCGGGGCCGGCCTTCCGCCGTGGAGTTCTCGCGGTAGCCGTCCTCGAGGAACAGGGTGTAGGCCATCCGGTTGTCGAAAGAGCGCCGGATCGCCGCGGGCCCGGCAGCGTAGCTCTCGATGATCTCGACGTAGACGAGGTCCGGCTCCTGGGCCAGGTAGCCGAGGAGGGCCTCGAGCCCATCCCAGACACGCGACGGCCAGTCGGCGCCGCAGAAGAAACAGGCCGCGGCCTGCGAGACGCTTGCCTCGAGGCCGGCGTTCTGGGCCGCGAGGAAAGCGTCTTCCTTGCTGCGAAACAGGTCGTAGAAGGCCTCACGGGTGACACCGGCGGCCTTGACGACGTCGGCGACAGTCGTCCCGGCGTAGGTCTTGTGGCGAGCCTGCACCGCCACCGCGTCGAGGATCCGTTCTCGCTGGTTGGCGGCGACGACCTCCGGCGTGGCGGCGCTCTTGCCACGCGGCAACCCGCCCCTCGCCGGCAAGCGGGCCGGCCTTTCCCGCACCAGGCCGGCTCCGAGCTGGCGCCATTGGTCCGGGTTCAGCCGCGGGCGCTCCCCGAGCACGACATAGGAGTTGATCCAGGTGAGGAGGTCGTCGCGAATCTCCGCCAGCCGCGCCGTCTCGCCGCGGAAGGAGCGGATGACCAGGATCCCGGCCGTGCCCTCGATAATTGCGCGACCGGAGACGGTCAGCCGGATTCCGCCTTTCCCGGCCCAGTCGAGCCACCGCTCCAGCGTCTCCTCCAGCCGCAGCGAGAGCCGCTCGCGCGCCTCGCGCGCCCGCGTCCCGCCCGCCATCGCCTCGACCAGGAGGACGCGCGCGGCAGCGGGGTCGTGGACGACATAGGCGAGCAGGTCGTCGAGGAAAGCGGCGGCGCGGTGTTGCGGAGTGTGGCTGGCCTCGATCCGGCCGAGGGCGAGTTCGATCGGCTCTGCCGCCTGCTCGAAGGCCGCCAGGAAGCAGGCTTCCTTGTCGGCGAAATGCTCGTAGAAGGTGGCGCGCGAGACCCCGGCCTGCTCGACGACCCGGGCCACCGTTGCGCCGGCGTACCCGTGGCGCCCGGCGGCCTGGGTCATCCCATCGATCAGTCGCGGCTTCGGCTCGAGCTTCGTCTCCAGACCGTTGCGCATCTGGCTCGCCTGCGGCTCAGGCAGTCGCCTTGGCGGCCATGCGCTCCGGGGAAACGCGCACCACGTCCCAGACCAGGCCGACCTTCTCGAGGCCGTCGATGACCAGCGCCGAGACGTCCACCTGCCACCAGCGCAGGCCGTGGGTGGCCGAGGTCGGGAAAGCGTGGTGGCTGTTGTGGAAGGCCTCGCCGAGGGTCGGGATCGCGATCAGCGCCAGGTTGCGCGACTGGTCGGTCGTCTCGAATTCCTGCTTGCCGAAGACGTGGCAGAGCGAGTTGATGCTGTAGGTGAAGTGGTGGAGGACGAAGACGCGGACGAGGCCGCCCCAGAGTAGGCCGGTAAAGGCGGCGAAGAGGGTGCCGCCAATCAGCCAGCCAAGCGCGAAGGGAAGCATTAGCCCGCCGATCGCCCAATAGAGAAAGGTGCGGTCGACCCAGTTGATGATCGGGTCCTTGAGTAGGTCGGGGGCGAAGCGTTCCTTATTCCCGCGCTGGGTGTGGATGAAGAGCCAGCCCAGGTGGGCGTGAAAGAGGCCGCGCATGGCGCCGCTCCAGCCGTGCCCGTGGTCGACGTGGGGGCTGTGCGGGTCGCCCTCCTGGTCGGCGAAGGCGTGGTGCTTGCGGTGGTCGGCGACCCAGGAGATGACCGGGCCCTCAATCGCCGCCGAGCCGAGAATCGCCAGCAGCCCGTGCAGCCAGGGCTTCGTCTTGAAGGCGCGGTGGGTGAGGTGGCGGTGGAAGCCGACCGTGATCCCGAGCCCGGTGAGGACGTAGAGGCCGACGAAGAGGAAGACGTCACTCCAGTGCAGGGCGCTGCCCCAGACCTGCCAGCCGGCCAGCCCGATCGCGACGAACGGGATCAGCGTGACCAGGCCGGTGATGACCCGGTCCCGCGTCTCGTTCTCCACGGGCTGGATGTCGGACGGAAGCGGCCCTGCGGTAGACGCCATGGCGCGATGATAAGGCTGCGCGCCACCGAAAGCTGTCGAATACCCGGTGTTAGGCTGGCAGCGATGGCGTTCGCCGACACTGGGCGTTTGCGGAAGGAGATCGAGGCGCGGATCCCGGAGCGCCCGTTCACGGTGGAGTTTTGGGACGGGAGCAGGCTTCGCTCGACCTCTGGTGATGGGCCGACCTTCTCGGTGCGCTCGCCGCGGGCCGCCGCGCACCTGCTGCGAGCGCCAGGGCAGCTTGGGCTCGGCCGGGCCTACGTCAGCGGTGAGCTCGACGTCGACGACATGGACGGCGTGATCGAGCTGCTGGACGGCTGGGAGGCGCCGGCCCTGGAGGGCGCCGACAAACGGGCGCTGCTGCTGGGCGCGGTGCGGGCCGCCGGAGTGACGAAGCCGCCTTCGCGACCGCGGGCGGAGCTGCGCCCGAGCGGGCGCCGCCACAGCAAAGAGCGCGACGCCCGCGCCGTGCGCCACCACTACGACGTCTCCAACGAGTTCTTCGAGCTCTTCCTCGGCCCGACGATGGTCTACAGCTGCGCGATCTTCTCGCGCGGGGCCAACACGCTGGAGGAAGCGCAGGAAGAGAAGCTGGAGACGGTCGCCCGCAAGCTGGGGCTGAAGCCGGGCGACCGCGTGCTCGACGTCGGCTGCGGCTGGGGTGGCTTCCCCCTTTGGGCGGCCACGAAGCACGGGGCCGAGGTGGTCGGCATCACCCTCTCCCCTCCCCAGGCCGAAAAGGGGCGCCAGCGGGCCGAGGAGGCCGGCGTCGCCGACCGGGTCGAGATCCGGGTGATGGACTACCGCGACCTGCCGGGCACGGGCGAGCGCTTCGACGCCGTCGCCAGCATCGGCATGGTCGAGCACGTCGGCGCCTCACAGATCGAGCTCTACGCCGAGACCCTGGCGAGCGTGCTGGAGCCGGGCGGACGGCTGCTCAACCACGGAATCACGCGGCTGCGCCACAACGATGCCGAGGCCGGTGCCTTCTCGGAGCGCTACGTCTTCCCCGATGCCGCGCCGCTGCACCTCTCGCGCAACCTGCTGGCGCTGGAACGGGCCGGCTTCGTCACCCACCACGTCGAGGACTTTGCCCCCGACTACGCCGAGACGCTGCGCCGCTGGTACACCAACCTCGACGACAACCTCGACGAGGCGATCCGGCTGGCCGGCCCCGAACGGGTGCGGGTCTGGCGCCTCTACCTACGCGCCGCCCGCAACGGGTTCCTCAACGGCTTCACGAACATCTACCAGGCACGCTGCGAGCGAGCCTAGTCTCCACGTGGATGGCGACGCTCTTCGCGATCAGTGACCTGCCGGTGAACCGTGCCGAGAACCGAGGGTTCGTCGAGGTCTCGACCGGCCAGCCCTAATAGCCCCTCGCAACCCAGCCGGACCCGGTGTATTCAAACTCCTGCAGGGCATCGCCGCTGAGTCGGTAGTAGACCCACTGTCTCGCGGTGGCGGAGTTGCGCACCGCGGCGACCCGGGTCCCCGCCTGGG
>DASSFS010000038.1:0-41751 GCA_035694165.1 Solirubrobacterales bacterium
GGCCCCGAGCGCCGTCGCAGGCTTCACCGCCTTGTCGGTCGAGACCAGCACGAAGATGCGCGCGCCCCCTTCCGCGGCCGCGGTCGCGCAGACCTTCGTCCCGATCGCGTTGTTGCGGACGGCCTCCAGCGGGTTAGCCTCCATCAGCGGCACGTGCTTATAAGCGGCGGCGTGGAAGACGATTTCGGGCTTGAAGCGCTGCATCACCTCCAGCATCCGGTGCGGCTCCTTGCAGTCGGCGAGCACCGCCTCGGCGCTGGTGAAGTGGCGTTCCTCGATCATCTCGCGGTCGATCTGGAAGAGGTTGTCCTCGGCGTGGTCGAGCATCACCAGCAGCCGCGGGTTGACGCGGGCGATCTGGCGGCAGAGCTCGGAGCCGATCGAGCCGCCGGCGCCGGTGACGAGGACGATGCGGTCGCGCAGGTAGGCGCCGACCCGGTCCAGCTCGACGACGATCGGCTCCCGCCCGAGCACGTCCTCGACCTGGACCTCGCGCAGCTGCTTGTTGAGCTGGACGCCGCCGCGCAGCAGCTCGAACACGGTCGGCAGGGTGCGAACGCGGATCTCGCGCTCGCGGCAGGCGGCGACGACCTGGCCGCGCAACATCCCGGGTGCCGAGGGGATCGCGATCACCACCTCGTCGGGCTCGGTCTCGTCGAGGATCCGGGCGATCTCCTTGGTCGAGCCGAGCACCTTCAGGCCCAGCATCCGCATTCCCCGCTTGCGCGGGTCGTCGTCGACAAACCCGATCGCGGTGGCACCGAGATTGGGGTTGAGTTGCAGCTCGCGGACGACCATCTGGCCGCCGGACCCGGCGCCGATCACGAGCACCTCGTGCCTGGGCAGGCGCGAGCCGCGTGTGGGGCGCTCGACGACCAGCCGCACCGCGAGGCGAGCGCCGGCGATCAGCAGCAGGGTGAGGACGAAGTCGGTGACCTCGACCGAGCGCGGCAGGCCGTGGGCGAAGGGCTTGGCGACGGCGAAGACGACGACCAGGATCGCGCTGGCGACGGCGACGGCGCGGACGATCAGGAGGAAGTCACGACCGCTGACGTAGCGCCACCACTTTTGGTAGAGCCCGAAGGCGGCGAAGACGACCAGCTTGCCGACGACGACGAAGCCGACCGACTGGGCGAACAGCACCTCATAGCGGTGCGGCAACCCGTTCGGGTCGTCGAGGAAACGCAACTGGAAGGCGAGGAAGTAGGCGAGGGCGACAAGCGCCGCGTCAGCCGCTACCTGCAGAACCCGGTTGCGATAGACGGGATGGTTCAACCGGCCCATAGGACCCGGCGAGTTTAGTCGCTGTTAAGCCACACCCCTACAATGCCCGCTTCATTCATGCTGATTCCCCTCGCCAGCGTCACCGATTTCTTCCTCGACCCGATCGTCAACGCGGGGACGGACTTCATCAGCTCCACCGGGCTGCCGGCGGTGTTCGTGCTGATGGCGCTCGAGTCCGCCTGCCTGCCGGTGCCGAGCGAGGCGATCATGCTTTTCGCCGGCTCCAGCGTCGCCGCGGGGGAGCTGACTCTCTTCGGGGTCGTCGCTGCCGGCGTGCTCGGCAACCTGGTCGGCTCCTGGATCGCCTACGCGGTCGGCTACTACGGCCGCCTCGACCTGCTCGAGAAAAACAAGCTGATCCACATCAACCCCAAGCACCTGAAATGGGCCGATGACCTGTTCGAGCGCTACGGCGACGCGATCGTCTTCTTCTCCCGGATGCTGCCGATCATCCGCACCTTCATCTCGCTGCCGGCCGGGGTGGCGAAAATGCCGTTCTGGCGCTTCACGCTGCTGACCACCCTGGGCTGCATTCCCTGGGTGCTGATGCTGGCGCTGGTCGGACAGGCGGTTGGCGACAACTGGGAGGAGTGGCGCGGCCACCTGCACTACCTCGACTACCTGGTCGTGCTCGCCGTCGTCGTCCTCGGCGTCTACTGGCTGGCAAAGCGCCGCCGCGGTGGCGGCCCCGGTGAGGGCGAGGGTGAGCCGGCGGCCACTCCCGAGCCGGCCGGCACGAGCGGCACTTGAGCGAGGGCGGCGGCGAGCGGCTTCCGGCCCGGCGGGCGATCGCGCTCGGCATCGTCCAGGGCCCGGCCGAGCTGCTGCCGGTCTCCAGCTCGGCCCACATCGTCCTCGTTCCCTGGCTGGCCGGCTGGGACTGGGAGGCGATCGACCCCGAGCTGCGCAAGAGCTTCGAGGTCGCCCTGCACACCGGCGCGGCGGCGGCGCTGCTAATCGGGCAGCGGCGGGCGATCCTCGAGGAGATGCGGGGATTCGACGCTCGCCGCGCCCTCCTGCTCGCCCTCTCGACCCTGCCGGCGGCGATCGTCGGCTACACGCTCGAGCGGCCGATCGAGCGACACCTGGGCGGCCCCCGAGCGACCGCTTATGGCCTGCTCGCCGGTGCAGCGGCGATGCTGCTCGCCGACACAAGGCCGCAGCAGCGCGGGCGTGGGGACGCAACCGCCGCGGACGGCCTCGCGCTCGGAGTCGCCCAGGCGGCAGCGCTGGCACCGGGTGTCTCGCGCAACGGCGTCACCCTTGCGGCGGCCCGCTGGCGCCGCTTCTCCCGCGACCAGGCGAACCTGCTCTCGCGCACGATCGCGCTGCCGATCATCGTCGGCGCCACGACCCTGAAGGGCACCCGCCTCGCCCGCCGCCGCACAACCCCCGAGCTGCGCCGCTCGCTCGCCCTCGGCGTCGCCGCCTCCTTCGCCTCGACCCTCGCCTCGCAGCGCCTGATCGGCCTGGTCGAGCGCGACCGGGCGCTCTGGCCCTATGCCGCCTACCGGGCCGGACTGGCGGCTGTGGTTCTAATCAAACTTCGGCGCTAATCCAAATCGACATCTAAATTTGGATACACTTCCAAATCCTTGGACAGATTTGGACAGATTTGGACTATGCCATGTACGTAGAGGCGCCCCCTCCCACCAGCGGACTTTTTGGCCCGGATGCGGCGAAAGGCGAGCAGATGCTGAAGATCGTCAACGCTCCGCCCGATTCCAGGTCGGCGGACAAGTACCTCCACTGGGACAAGCTCCGGCACCTGGAGCCGCCGGCTGGGCTCAGCTCCCAGGAGTGGTGGTGGCGGATCAAGATCCTCGAGCGGGAGCCGGGCATGCGGAGCCTGCCGCTGGACGACAAGAACGGGCTTCCGCTCAAGTACAGCCTGCCGGACTCGCTTCTACGCAGCCTTCACCAGGTCGACCAACATTGCGGTGGGCAGGTTGCCATGGAGGAGGTGGTGACTTCCGACCATCAAGCGCGCCAGCGCTTCCTCGTCAACGCGCTGATGGAGGAGGCGATCCGGTCCAGCCAGCTGGAGGGGGCAACGACTTCGCGTCGCGTCGCCAAAGAGCTGCTCAGAACCGGTCGCGAGCCCAAAGATCGCGGTGAGCGAATGATCTTCAACAACTATCGAGCGCTTCAGTTCATGCGGAGCGAGATGCAAGGTGAACTGACTCCGTCGATGGTGCTGGAGTTGCACCGGATACTCACCGAGGGAACTCTTGATGATCCCGATGCCGCCGGTCGCCTGCAGCGGCCGGAGGACCACCGAGTCGCCGTCTACGACCGCGATGACGGCCGGCTGGTACACCGGCCGCCTGCAGCCGAGGATCTGCCAGGGCGGCTTCAATTGCTTTGCGACTTCGCCAACGAAGGCGACGATGGCGGGCGGTTCGTGCACCCGGTCATCCGCGCGATCCTGCTGCACTTCGCTCTCGCCTACGACCACCCGTTCGAAGACGGGAATGGGCGCACGGCCAGAATCCTCTTCTCCTGGTCAATGCGCGAGAGCGGCTATTGGCTGATCGAATATCTCTCGATCTCCACGATCCTCAGAGAGGCGCCGGCCCAATATGGCCGCGCCTTTCTGGAGACGGAGACCGACGAAGCAGATACGACCTACTTTCTGATCTACCAGCTTCACGTGATCGAGCGAGCCATCGACGAGATGCGGCGCTATCTCCAGCGGAAGACCGAGGAAGTTCGCGAGATCGGGGAGCTGCTCCAGGGTGATGGAGAGTTCAATCGGAGACAGCTCGAGCTGCTGACCGATGCCATCCGTCATCCCGACGCCTCCTACTCCTACGGAGGGCATGCCGCGAGCCAACGCGTCACGCACGAGACCGCACGGGCAGATCTCTCCAAGCTCGTCGAGCGTGGATTGCTGGTGCAGAGGCGGATGGGCCGCGAGTACTTGTTCGAGCCGGCCCCCGACCTCGCCGAGCGCCTGAAAGAATCGACGACGTGAGCGACGCCTACGCCAAAGCCGGAGTCGATCAGGGCGCGGCGGACTCCGCGGTCGCCGGGCTGGTGCGGGCGCTGGGTGCGATCAAGCTCGACCGACCGTCGCTGCAGGTCCCGCTGCCGGGGCACTACGCGAGCGTGATCAAGCTCGACGAGCGGACCGGGATTGCGCTTTCGACCGATGGCGTCGGCACGAAGCTCCTGGTCGCCGAGGAATTGGGGCGCTTCGACACTGTCGGCATCGACTGCGTGGCGATGAACGTCAATGACGTGATCTGCGTCGGCGCCGAGCCGCTGGCGATGCTCGACTACATCGCCGTGCAGAAGGCCGACCCGGAGGTCTGCGAGCAAATCGGTGTCGGGCTTGCCCGTGGTGCGGAACTTGCCGGGGTCGAGATCCCCGGCGGCGAGCTGGCCCAGCTCGGGGATCTGGTCTCCAGCGTCGACGTCTCCGGCGCCTGCTTCGGCACCGTCTCCCTCGACGCGATCGTCGATGGCTCCGCGGTGCAGGCGGGGGACGCGGTGATCGGCCTGCCCGCCTCCGGCATCCACTCCAACGGCTACACGCTTGCCCGCGCCGCGCTGGAGGGAATCCCGCTGGACGACGAGCGCCTCGGCCGGCCGCTCGCCGACATCCTGCTGGAGCCAACCGAGATCTACGTCAAGCCGGTGCTCGAGCTGCTGCGCTCCGCGGTCGACGTGCGCGGCCTCGCCCACATCACCTCCGGCGGCCTCGGCAACCTGCTCCGCCTGGCGGCGGCGGTCGGCTACGAGATCGACGCGCCGCTTGCTGTGCCGCCCATCTTCGCCCTGATCCAGGAGCGCGGCGACGTCTCCGAGGAGGAGATGTATGACGTCTTCAACATGGGCTGCGGCTTCTGCGTCGTCGTCCCCGAGAGCGACGAGGAAGCGGCGCTGGAGCTGCTCCGCGACCACTATCCCGAGGCAAGGCGAATCGGTCGTGCGGTCGAGGGTGAGAAGGCGGTTCAGCGGCGAAGTTGAGCGTCCGCGACCAGGAGCAGGCGGGGTCGGCGCAGCAGCGAACCTGTACGGACAAGTGCTCGACAATATGCCCGCCTAGATGAATTCCCGCCCCACCAGCTCGCAGATGATCGGCACCGTTCTTTCGGGCCGCTACAAGCTCGAGGCGAAGCTCGGCAGCGGCGGCATGTCGACCGTCTACCTGGCCAAAGACGGGACCCTCGATCGCGACGTCGCGGTCAAGGTGATGCACCGGGAGATGTCCGAGCAGCCCGACCAGCTCGAGCGCTTCCGTCAGGAGGCGCGGGCGGTGGCGAAGCTCTCCCATCCCAACGTGGTCGCCGTGATCGACGCCGGCGAGGACAGCGGCCACCCCTACATCGTCTTCGAGTACGTCGAAGGGGAGACGCTGAAGCAGCGGATCGCGCGGCTCGGGGCGCTCGACACCCAGGAGGCGCTGGCCTACGCGATCGAGATCGCCCGTGGGCTGACCGTCGCCCACGCGCGCAACATGGTCCACCGCGACATCAAGCCTCAAAACGTTCTGATCGACGCCGAGGGCCGGGCCAAGCTGACCGACTTCGGGATCTCGCGCCAGCTCGAGCAGGATGGGATGACCGCGACCGGCCGGGTCCTCGGCACCACCGACTACGTCGCCCCCGAGCAGGCGATGGGCCGCGGCGCCGACCCCCGCTCCGACATCTACTCGCTCGGCGTCGTCCTCTACGAGATGCTGATCGGCCAGGTCCCCTTCCACGCCGACAGCCAGGTCGGGGTGGCGATGAAACACGTCAACGAAGAGCTGCCGGACGTGCAGCAGCGCCGACCCGAGGTCTCCGCCGCAGCGGCGCTGGTGGTCGAGCGTGCCACCGCCAAGGAGCCGGCGCAGCGCTACCAGAACGTCGGCGAGATGATCGACGACCTCTCGACCGCGCTCGAGGTCGAGGCTGCGCGAGCGGGCTCGACCACCGGCGAGGCGACCAGCGTGCTGGAGGCGGTGCCGGCGCCGCAACGGAAGCTCTCCAGCCGCGCCCGCTGGTCCTGGCTGGCGATCGTGGCCCTGGTGCTGATCGCGGGCGGAGTGCTGCTGGCCGTGCAGCTGATCAGCAACGGCGGCGGTGGCGGTGGGGCGCTGAAGGACAAGGGCTCGGCGATCGCGCTCTCCTCGGCGACCGACTTCGACCCCGCCGGCGATGGCGAAGAGGACCCGGAAGCGGTCAGCCTCGCCGTCGACGGCAACCCGACCGGGACCGCCTGGACCAGCGAGCACTACGACAGCCCCGATTTCGCCGGCACCAAGAGCGGCTCCGACCCCGGCGTCGGCCTCTACGTCACCGCCCGCTCCTCAGCGCAGCCCTCGGAGATGGTGGTCCGCGGCGCGCCGGGCTGGGACGCGCGGATCTACGCCACCGCCTCGGGACCGCCGGAAGAACTCGCCGAATGGGGCGACCCGGTCGGGACCGTGGTCGACGCGCCGGAGACCGCCGAGATCGAGCTCGACGTCCCCTCCCCCGCCAAGTACTTCCTGATCTGGTTCACCAAAGCCGCGCCCTCGCGCGACCAGGAAGGCCGCTACCAGCTCGAGATCAGCGACGTGAAACTGCTCGACTGAAGTATTTGACCTCGCGTTTACGCCTGTAACGGCCACACGGTAGGCTAATAGCCATGGGCATAGTCGGGGAACTGGCAAAGGAGCTCGGGGCTCCAGAGCGGACCCTTCGAAGGGCGGTTGACGTTGGGGCAATCCACTCCCGACGGCCGAGCGAGCGGCGGCTTCGCCTGGCTGATGGTGAGCGAGCGTATCTTCGCCGCAACTGGCCGCTACTCGCCGAACTGCGCGAGGCGCTGCGCACGGAGCCGCGCGTCCGCCTGGCCATCCTCGCCGGTTCGCTAGCTCGCGGTGACGATCACGCTCTCTCCGATGTCGACCTGGTCGTCGACCTCCGGGACGAGAATCCGCTGGCCCGCCTGAGGCTTGCAGTGCGGCTCGAGGAGAAGCTTGGTCGGGAGGTTGACGTGGCGAGCTGGAAGCAAGTGGCGGACGACCCACTGTCACTGCTCCAGGTTCTCGACGAAGGCCGAGCGATCGTTGACCGCGACGGCGCTTGGCGAGAGCTTTTCGAGCGGAAGTCAGTTATTCGCAGACGCGCAGCGCGCTCCTATAACCGGCAGCGGGAGCAGGCGTCTGCACTGAAGTCTAGGCCCCTCCATTGAAGCCGCCACTGGAGGACGTGACTAGGCCGGTCCTCAAGCCCGCCCACCTGCGTGCAGAACAAGCGCGGTTAGTACACCGGATCGAAAGCCTCGAAGCGCATCGTGTCGGGCTGGATCGAGCGACTAAGCCGTTCGGCGAATCGACCATGGATCCCGAGAAGTGGCGTCGGGCATTTCATTCTGGTGACCCAGACGACATTGTCGCTCGCAACGGGCTGACCGGTTGCTACTCCGCCCTCGTCAATGGCTACATCGAGTTGATCAAGAGCGGTGCCTACCTGGCTGGCCTGACTCCCCACAAGAAGGATCGCGCTAAGAACGCGATCGACCTCCTGCGAGACGAGCTGGATTCACGCAGCAACAGACCAATCTTCTTCACCTCCTTTTCGTGTTCGAGGGTCGGGTCGAGCATGCATCTCCCGACATCAATGCCGACGAAATTCGCGAGGCGGTCGAACTACTTCGACGCAACGCAGTTGCTTTGATCGCAAGCGCGGTCAGATGGCTCGGCCCGGAGGGGGCAAAGGTTCTCCCCTAACCGCCGGAACAGCTTCCGAGGCTCAGAACTCGTAGGAGCGGGCGCGCCGGTGGCGCTCGATCGCGAGTTCGACGAGGCGGTTGCAGAGGTCGGCGTAGGCGACGCCGCTGGTCTCGAAGAGCTTGGCGTAGACGCTAGTCTCGGTGAAGCCGGGCATCGTGTTGATCTCGTTGACCAGGACCTCGCCACCCGGCTCGACGAAGAAGTCGCAGCGGGCGAGGCCGGAGCAACCGGCGAGGGCGAAGACCGAGGCGGCCAACTCGCGCACGCGGGCGATCGCCGCCTCCTCGATCGGGGCTGGGACCCTCAGCTCCATGCCCCCCTCGGTGTACTTGGCCTCGAAGTCGTACCAGTCGGCATGGGCGACGATCTCGCCCGGAAGCGAGGTCTCAGGGTCTTCGTTCCCCAGCACCGAGCACTCGACCTCACGGCCGCGGGCGGAAGCCTCGACGATAACCCGCGGGTCGTGCCGCAGCGCCAGATCGACCGCCTCGTCGAGCTGGTCGAGGCTGTCGACGCGGGTGATGCCGACGCTGGAGCCGAGCCGTGACGGCTTCACCCAGAGCGGCAACCCGAGCCGCTCGCAGCGCCCCCACCAATCGGCGCCCTCGACCGCGGTGAAATCCACCTGGGGGACATCGTTGGCAGCGAACAGCCGCTTCAGGGTCAGCTTGTCCATGCAGACGGCGGAGGAGAGGACGTCGGAGCCGACGTAGGGAACGTCGAGCCATTCCAGCAGCCCCTGGATGCTGCCGTCCTCGCCGAACGGGCCGTGCAGGGCGGGAAAGGCCGCCTCGGCGCCAAGCAGGCCGCCGGCCGGGGTCAGCTCGACGTTACCGCCGGCGTAGCTCCAGTCGCCGCCGCGGCCGATCGTCACCTCGACCGGCTCGTGACCGCCGGCGCGCAACCCGGCCGCGACGGCCGCGCCCGAGCGCAGCGAGACATCGTGCTCGGAGGAGCGCCCACCGCTGAGGACCACCACCCTCACGGTTCGACTTCTTCTTCTTCGACCGGCCCGCTCGCCTGTTTGCCGACGACGATCGTCACCGTGTCGCCCGGCTCGAGTTCGGATCCCGGCGGTGGGAATTGATCGATCGCGCGACCGACTTTGCCGGTGACTTCGGTTTCTTCTTCTTCCACCGTCGGGCTGAGGCCGGCGTCGCGCACCGCCTGCACCGCTTCGGAGCGCAGCCGGCCGATCACGTTCGGGACCTGGGCCTGCTCTTCGCCGGAGGAGACGACGATCGAGACGGTGGAGCCGGGTTCGACCTCGGTGCCGGCGCTCGGCGACTGGCTGATCACCTCGCCGGCGGGCGAGGAGCTTTCTTCTTCGGAGACGCTCGGGGTGAGGCCGCGGCCGCGGATCTGCTGCACGGCGAGGCGACGCTGGCTGCCGACCAGGACGGGGACTTTGGCCAGCTTCGGCCCGGCCGAGACGAACAGGGTGATGGTGGAGCCATGCGTCGCCGTGGTGCCCGCGGACGGTTCGGAGTTGACGACCAGCCCTTCTTCGACCGTGGCGGAGTTGACCGTTTCCGCCTTCGTGTCGAAGCCGGCGTCTTCGAGTTTTTCGACCGCTTCGTCGCGTGGCAAGCCGGCGGTCGCCGGAACTTTGCTGCTGCCCGGGCCGGAGCTGACCGTCAGCGTCACCTCCGGCTTCGAGCAGAAGAAGGTGAGGAAGGCGCAATCGAGCGCCGCCTGGTCGCCGGGCGGGGAGGCCGCCGGGTCCTGCTCGAGCACGGTGTTCGCCGCCGCTTCGCGCTCGACTCGCTTCACTTCGCCGACCGAGAAGCCGTCCTGCTGCAGCAGCGCGATCGCCACGTTGAGCTGGTTGCCGGTGACCTTCGGCACCCCGGTGCTGGTGTCGCGGGTCAGCGCCAGGCCGACCAGGACGCCGATCAGGACCGCCGCAACCGCAGCGATGATCCAGCGGCGGCGGCGCTTGCGCTCCTCCGCCTCGGGGTCGGACTCCTCCGCCTCCGCCTCCTCAGGGGCGGCGACGATAGGCGGCAGCGCCGCGAAGGCAGCGGTGCCGGCGCCGGACCCGGGATCCTTCATCGCTGCGTCGAGCGCGGCGATGAACGCATCGGCGCTCTGGAAGCGCTCGCCCGGTTCCTTCTCCAGCGCCCGCATCACGACCGCGTCGAGGGCGGGTGTGACGAGGTGGTTGATCGAGCTCGGCCGCTGCGGCGTCTGCGAGACCTGTTTCATCGCCACCGCAACGGCGGAGTCGGCCTCGAAGGGAACGCGTCCGGTCAGCGCCTCGTAGAGCAGCACGCCAATCGAGTAGAGGTCGGAGACGGCGGTGACGTCGTAGCCCTGGGCCTGCTCCGGAGAGAGGTAGTGCGGCGTCCCCATCACCGAGCCGGTCTGGGTGATCTCGGAGACCCCGGCGCGGGCGATCCCGAAGTCCGTCACCAAGGCTTTCCCCTGGTCGTCGACGATCACGTTCTGCGGCTTGAGGTCGCGGTGGACGACGCCTTTGCGATGGGCGAAGCGAGCCGCCTCCAGCACCTGGCGGATCAGCGGTACCGCCTGCTCCGGGGTGAGGCCGCGGTCGATCAACTGCTTCAGCGTCGGGCCCTCGACGTACTGCATGGCGATGTAATAGGTGCCCTCGAACTCGCCGCGGTCGAAGACCGAGACGATGTGCGGGTCCTGCAGCTTCGCCGCCGACTCGGCCTCGCGCCGGAACCGCTCGACGAACTCGCGGTCCTGGGCGAAGCGCAGGTGCAGGATCTTCAGCGCCACCCGGCGCTGAAGATGGGTGTCCTCAGCCAGCCAGACATCGGCCATGCCGCCGGAGCCAAGCCGCCCCAGCACCCGGTAACGGCCATCGACGACACTCCCCTCGCTTACGTCAGGCACAGCCGCATCCTCTCCTAGATGTTCGAATCAAGTCATTCGCCGTTCAAAATCGATTCCGCCACCGCGCGGAAGATCGGCGCCGCAACGTCATTGCCGAACTGTTCGGTGCACTCGACCGTCGCCGCAATTGCGATCTCCGGGTCGTCGGCCGGGGCGAAGCCGATGAACCAGGCCTGGTTCTCGTCGACGCCGCCGCCACAGGCGGCGTTGCCGGGCGTTTCCGCGGTGCCGGTCTTGCCGGCGACGGCGACACCGGGGATCGCCGCGTTGGTGCCGGTGCCTTCGGTGACCACCCCTTCCATCGCCGTGGTCAGATCTTCAGCCGACTCGGAGGAGATCGGCTGGCTGTACTCGGAGGGATCGAGGCGCTTGGTCACACGGCCGTCCGGGTCCACCACCCGCTTCCAGATCTGCGGCTTCATCAGCTTGCCGCCGTTGGCAACCGCCGCCACGACCATCGCCATCTGCAGTGGCGTCGCCAGCAAGCGCTCCTGGCCGATCGCGACCCGGGCCAGATCGACCGGGTCCCTGGCGGTGAGCAACCCGTCTTCACCCGAGACGCCGCTCTCGTAGACCTCGTCGTCGGGGAGGTCGATCGGTGGGGTCGAGTTGAAGCCGAACTTTTCCATCGTTTCGAACAGCTGGTCATTGCCCAGTTGCTGGCCGAGCTGGCCGAACCAGGTGTTAACCGAGTTGGTCAGCGCCGTGTCCAGCGCGATCGGCCCGAAATCCTCGCTGAAGTCGTTGTTCAGCGGCTGCCCTTCGACCTCGAGCGTCCCCGGTGCGTCGATCGTCGTTTCCGGGGTGATCGTGCCGCTCTCCAGCCCCGCCGCGGCGGTCACCACCTTGAAGGTCGACCCCGGCGGATACAGCCCCTGCGTCGCCCGGTTCAGCAGCGGCGTTTCGATCACGTTGCTATTCAGCTGCTTGAAGTCGGTGAGGATCCGGTTCGGGTCGTAGGGCTTATTCGAGGCCATCGCCTTGACCGCGCCGGTGCTCGGCTCGATCGCGACGACGGCGCCGAAGCCGGCTTCTTCGAGCGCGGTCAGCGCCGTCCGCTGCGCGTCGGGGTCGAGGTTGGTGACGACGTTGTTGCCCTCCTGGGTGGCGCCGGTGAGCTCGTCGAGGATCGAGCTGAATTCCGACTCTTCGCCGATCAGCTCGTCGTTGTGGAACTGCTCGAACTCGGTGTCGCCGTAGCGCACGAAGCTGTAGCCGATCGGGTGCCCGTAGAGCGCTCCCTCGGGGTAGTCCCGCACGTAGCGCAGGTCGTCGCCGCGGCCCTTCGGGAGCGAGCGGGCGATCACAGTGCCGTCCGCGGCGAGGATGCGGCCGCGGCGGATCTGCTGCTGCTCCAGCAGCGGCCGCTTGTTCGCCTGCTTTTCCTTCAGCGCCTCGGCGTCGAACACCGACCAGTAGGAAGTGAAGCCGACCAGGACGCCGAAGAGGACGACGATGAAGGCGAACAATTTGACGATCTGGCGGTTCATGACGTGCCCAGGGCGAGGGCGCGGCCGCCCGGTTCGGCCGCCTCACGCCGCGCCCGGTCGGAGATCAGCAACAGCAGCGCCAGAAGAACGAAGTTGGCGACGATCGAGCTGCCGCCGTAGCTGACGAAGGGCAGGGTGACGCCGGTTAGGGGGATCACCCGGGTGACGCCGCCGATGATTACGAAGGCCTGGATCGAGAAGACCGCGGTCAGCCCGGTCGCCAGCAGCTTCGAGAAGCCGTCGTTGGCGAGCAGGGCGATCTTGAAGCCGCGAGCGGCGATCAACAGATACACGAGGACGACGCCGCAAGCGCCGAAGAGGCCGACCTCGTTGACGATCAGCGCGTAGATCGTGTCGGTCTGCGCCGCCGGCAACAGCGCGTCGCCGCCGGTGCCGGGGATCGTGATCAGCGACTGGGCGAATCCCTTGCCGAAGAGCCCGCCGTCGGCCTGGGCGAAGATCGACTGCAGGATCTGGTACCCGGTCCCTTCCGGATGCGTATAGGGGTCGAGCCAGATTTCGACCCGGTCGCCGACGTGCGGCACGGTGCTGGCGAAGAACCAGGCGCCGACCACGAACAGCGCCATGCCAATGACGACGAATGAGAAGCGGCCGGTGGCGACGTAGAGCAGGGCGAGGAAAGCGGCGAAGAACATCAGCGAGCTGCCGAGATCACGGATGAAGACGAGCATGAACATCGAGGCGCCCCAGACGACCAGCATTGGCCCGAAGTGCTTCAGCGGCGGCAGGGTCACCCCCAGCACGCGGCGGGCGCCGACGATCAGAACCTCGCGGTTCTCCCGCAGGTAGCTGGCGAGAAAGACGACGATGCAGATCTTCGAGAACTCGGCCGGCTGAAAGGCGAGCGGGCCGATCTTGACGCCGAGGTAGGCGCCGTTGACCTGCTGGCCGATCCCGGGCAGTCGCGGGGCGAGCAGCAACAACAGTCCGACCGCCGCGATCGTGTAGCGGTAGCGCTCCAGCACCTCGTAATCGCGCAGGAACTGGATCGTCAGCGCGAAGAGGATGAGGCCGAGCACGAACCAGTTGGCCTGGTCGCGGGCGAGCCCGTCGTCGATCCGATAGATCATCACCAGCCCGAACGCGGTCAGCGTCGCGACCAGCGGGAAGAGATAAGGATCGGCGTTGGGGAGCCGGATCCGCAGGAAGATGTGGGTGGCGACGCAGACGGCGAGGAAGTAAGCGCCGTAAATGAGACTGAGGTTGCCGAGGCGGGCGTCCTCCTGGGCGAAGACGGCGGCGAAACCGGCGGTAAGGAGGAGTGCAACGGGGACCAGGGCCAGCAGCTCCCGGTTCCGGGCGGAGGTCAAGGCACCCCCTGGCTCTTCTGGATGTCTTCGATCAGGGAGACCGCGTCCTCGCGCGAGCGCAGGTCGTGGCCGGTGACCGAGTCACGCCGGTTCGGGGGCAGCGACGCAGTCTGGATCGGGCTGGCGTAGCGCTCGCTGTAGAGGGCGAGGCCGAAGGGGAGCTCGTAGGGGAGGCCGCGGTAGAGGGCGACGCGGCCGGCGTCGTCGGTGCCGAGGAACCAGACCTGGCGGTTGCCGTACCAGGCGCCGAAGGCAAGGGCGGCGATGACGATGACCACAGCCAGCACCTTCGCCGTCGTGCGCAAGCCGCGATGGCGAGGCTGGGCAGCGAGCTCCTCGCGGCGCTTCCGCGCCGCCTCGGCAGCAGCGCGGCGGCGCACCTCGGTGCCGGTCAGCCCGGCCTCCTCGGCGCTCGGTCCGATCAGGGTCGCGCCCTCATTCGGCGATCGCGCCGGCGCCGCCGTGTCCTCGAGCCGGAAGGCGACGACGGTGATGTTGTCGCGGCCGCCGGCCCGGTTGGCTTCGTCGACCAAGGCGCGCACGGCTGCCTGCATCGAGGTCGCCCGGCTCAGCAGCCGCTCGATCTGATCGTCGCCGAGCATCGTCGTCAGCCCGTCCGAGCAGAGCAGGAAGACGTCGGCGGGCTGCGCCGGAACGGTCTGCACGTCGACCTCGACATCGGGTTCGGGGCCGAGCGCGCGGGTGATGATCGAGCGTTGCGGGTGATCCTCCGCCTGGGCGTCGGTGAGCTGGCCCTTGCGCCGCATCTCCTCGACCAGCGAGTGGTCGCGGGTCAGCCGTTCCAGCTTGCCGGCGCGCAACCGGTAGGCGCGGCTGTCGCCGACGTGGCCGATCGCCACCTCTTCGGACTTGGCGTCGAGGATCACCGCCGTGATCGTCGTCCCCATCCCGGCCAGGTCCGGGTCGTTGCGTGCACGTTCGTGAATCGCCCGGTTCGCAGTCTCGATCGTCGCCCGCAGAACCTGCTCCGGCGCTGCCTGAGGCAGCTCTCGATCGAAGGACTCGGCAGCCGCCTTGGAGGCCACCTCGCCCGCCTGCGCGCCCCCCATGCCATCGGCGACGACGAAGATCGGGTCGCGGGTGAAGAGCGAGTCCTCGTTGGCGTTGCGCTGGCGCCCGGTATCGGTGCGCGTCGCCTGGTCGTCGATCCGCAGCGCCATCAGCCGACCTCGAACCGGAACACCGTGTCGCCGATCTGCACCGTGTCGCCATCGATCAGCTCGGCCTCGCCGACCAGGGTGGCGCCGTTGAGGAGGGTGCCGTTGGTCGAGTTCATGTCCTCGGCCATGTAGCGGCCGCCGCGGGAGAAGACACGGACGTGCACCCCGGAGGCGTAGCGATCGTCGATCCGCACGTCGCACTCCTTCGAGCGGCCGATCGAGAGCCCTCCGATCAGGTCGAAGCGCTCGTCAGCTTCGAGCCCGCCGCCGCGCTCGGCGATCAACCAGGCGTCGGCGTCGGTGGCGTGCTCGGCGAAGGCGGGCGCGGCATGGAATCCGGTCGCGTCAGGGGCCGGCGAGACGGTCCTTCGCAGGTCCTTCATCGCGCTGCGGGCGATCACCAGCACGAATAGATAGAGGACGGCCAGGAAGCCAAACTTCAAGGCGACCGAGATCGGGTCGTATTCCACGCCAGAACCCTAGTGACGGGTCCAGATCGCCACCGGCTCGGCTACTGCTCGATTTCGAAGCGGAAGGTCGTCGTTCCCACAGTGACTTGGTCGCCGGGTGAGAGCCGGGTCGAGGAGACGCGGCGGCCGTTGACCTTGATCCCGTTGGTGGAGCCGAGATCGACGATCTGCCAGTCGCCCGACTCGGCCCGCCGCAGCTCGGCGTGGCGGCGGGAGACGTTGGGGTCGGAGAGGACGCACTCGACCGACTTCGAGCGGCCGATCGTCGCCCGCGGGCCATCGAGGACGTAGCGACGGTCGTCGAGCGAGACGACGGCGCGGGTCGAGACCAGGGCGCCGACCGCCTGCTCGGGTCGCTTGGGGCGGCTGCGATCGCGCTCGCGCACGGCCGAGTAGACCATCGTGTGGCCCTCTTCGCCCTGCTTCGGGCTCTCCCCCTCGTGGGCCGGAGGCTTGACCAGCCGCGCCTGGATCCCGAACTCGCCCAGCCGCAGGCGCTCGTCGGTGTCGAAGTCGACCGCGGGCCGGGTCAGCAGGTCGTAGCCGCGACGGCGCGCGTGCTCCAGCAGGTAGCCGGAGAGCTCCTGCTCGAGCGAGCGCTCATACCCCTCGAGCTTGGCCCGGTCCTGCTTGGAGAGGTAGACGGTGTACTCGTTCGGAACGTATACGCGCTGGACCGAGGCGGTCTTGTGCGCGTCCATTTCCTTCGCCAGTTTGCGCGCGAGTTCGACCGGCTGCACCTCGGAGCTGAAGGCGCGGCTGAAGACTCCCTCGACGAGGCCTTCGATACGAGACTCGAGGTTGCGTAGGACGCCGATGGCGAAATCCTAGGGAAGGATGGCGCCGTGGCCGAGCGCGAGCCAGGCGCCGAGGGCGACCGCGACAGCCAGGGCAGCGAGGCGCGGGCCCAGGTGGCCTCGAGGAGCAGCCGTCTGCTCGGCCAGCAGGTCGAGCGAGTCCTCGATCGCGGTTCCCAGCTCCTCCAGCGAAGGCCTTTGGTTGGGGCGGGCGGCGAGGCAGGCATCGATCTCCTCGGTCAGCTCGCGCGGCAGGTCGGGGCGCAACCGCCTCAGCGGCCGCGTGCGGGCGCCGATCGCGCGCGCCGTAGCGGCGGGACTCGAGCGGCGGTGCGGGTTCTCCCCGCTCCAGCACTCGTAGAGCATCAGCGCCAGCGAGTAGACGTCGGCCTCGGGACCGGCGGGACGCCCCTCTGCCTGCTCGGGAGACATGTAGGCGAGGGTCCCGACGACGTCGCCGGCGGCGGTCAGCGACGCCGCGTCCGCGAGGTGAGCGATGCCGAAATCCATCAGCTTCGCTCGTGACTCCCCCTCGCAGTCGCCCTCGGTGACCTGCACGTTCTGAGGCTTGATGTCGCGATGGACGACGCCGCGGGAATGGGCGTGGTCGAGCGCCTCGCAGAGGTCGGCGCCGATCTCGCCGATCTCACGGTCGCTGAGCTCGCCGGCGTGGGCGAGGCGGGCCAGGGTCGAGCCCTCGACCAGCTCGCTGACGAGCAGGGCGTTGCCGTCCTCCTCCCCCATCTCATAGAGGGTGACGATGCCGGGGTGGTTGAGCCGAGCCGCGGCCTGCGCCTCGCGCAGCACCCGGCGGCCGGCCTCCCCCTGCTGCTCGATCGCCTTGACCGCGACCGGGCGCTCGAGCCGGCCGTCCCAGGCCTCGTAGACAACGCCGAAGCCGCCGCTGCCAATGCGACGCTCGATCAAGAAGCGGTTGAGGACGAGGGAACCGACCACAGCTCCTTGAAATTCGCCAGGGGAGCCGGTTCTCCTCCGCCGCCGCGAATGGGAAAAACGCACCGTTTGCTGCGTGTCTTGACGCGACGACCCCGCCAGGGTTCATACTCTCCGGCCAGCCAACCAGCTTTGGAGAGCAGCTTCTTGGAGGATTCAGCAGCACGCGCGCCGGGTCGCCGGCCGCGCCGCCAACGCCGACCAGAACGCCAGCAGATCATGCTGCGGCGCGGACTCGCGCTCGGCGGCGGCCTGATCGTGCTGATCCTGATCGTGCTCGGCGTCAAGGGCTGCCTCGACGCCCGCGCCAACCGGGCGCTCAGCGATTACGCCAACGACGTCACCCAGATCGTCGAAGAGACCGACCAGACCAGCAAAGCCTTCTTCGACAAGCTGGCCGAACCCGGCGAACTCTCGGTGACCGAGTTCACCGACCAGGTCAACGCCGATCGCAGCGCGATGGACAACTACGCCTCCCGCATCGACGGGCTCGACGCGCCCGGCGACATGAGCCGAGCTCAGAACGCGCTGGAGCTGACCTATGAACTGCGCGCCAGCGCGATGGCGGAGATCGCCGACAAGCTGCCGACCGCGCTCGGCGACGCCGGGGCGGAGAAAGCGACGGAAGGCATCGCTCGCCAGATGCAGAAGCTGCTCGCCGGCGACGTCGTCTACGCGACCATCGTCCGCCCGGAAATCGACGGCGTCCTCGCCAACAACGGGATCGACGGCAGCGACGTCCCCGAGAGCGTCTTCCTCGCCGAAGGCACGAGGTGGCTGGACGAAGACGAAGTCAGCGCCGCGCTCGGCGAAGTCAGCGGTTCCAGCGCTGGCGGCACCCCCGGAGTTCACGGCCTCGGTCTCGGCGGCGTCAGCATCAACGGGACCGCGCTGGGCGAAGAAGTGGCGACGATCGCTGCCGAAGAAACGGCCGAAGTGGAAGTGGAAGTGGAAAACCAGGGCGACTCGACGGAGAACGGAGTCGAGGTCACGGTCTCCGCCGGCGGCACCGAACTGCAGGAAAGCATCGAAAGCATCGGCGCCGCCGAAACGGCGATCGTCTCGATCCCGCTGACGCCGACGCCAAGCGGCGAAACCACGGTCGAAGTGGAAGTCAAGCCCGTCCCCGGCGAGCAGGTCTCCCAAAACAACGAAGCCAGCTTCACCGTCGTCTTCGAATAGGTGGGCGCGATGCGGATCGCCTACCTCGGTCCGGCCGGCACCTTCACCGAGGACGCGCTGCGCGAGGCGGCTCCGGAGGGCGATTTCGAGCCGCTGCGGACGGCGACGATCCACGACGCGATCCTCGCGGTCGAGCGTGGCGAGGCCGAGCGGGCGCTCGTCCCCTTCGAGAACTCGATCGAGGGCTCGGTCCGCGGCACCCTCGACACCCTCGCCTTCGAGGTCGAGGCGGTGACGATCGTCGGCGAGCACGACTACGCGGTCCGCGCCCACCTGATCGCCCGTGAGGCGGTCGAGCTCGCCCGGATCGAGGCGGTCCTCTCCCACCAGCAGCCGCTGGCCCAGTGCGCCCGTTTCCTGCGCGAGCAGCTGCCCGGGGTCGAACTTCGCAGCGTCAGCAGCACTGCGGCGGCGGTGCGGATGGTTGCCGAGTCGGTTCGCCCATGGGCCGCGATCGGCTCCCGGGCCGCAGCCGAGCTCTACGGCTGCGAGATCCTCCGCGAAGGGATCCAGGACGAGGCCGACAACGTCACCCGCTTCGTCTGGATCGCCCCGGCCGGCACCGTGCCGAGCGGCGGGGGGACCTGGAAGACCTCGCTCGTCTTCTCCGAGCTGGGAGAGGACCACCCCGGCGCCCTAGTCAATGCCCTGCGCGAGTTCTCCGACCGCGAGATCAACCTGACGCGGATCGAGTCGCGGCCGATGCGCCAGGGCCTCGGCCGCTACATGTTCTTCTGCGATCTCGAGGGAGCGGAGGGCGACGGGATCGTCGCCGAGGCGATCGCGGCGCTCCGCGGCAAAGCCGAATCGGTGCGAATTCTGGGCTCTTACCCGCTCGACTAGCGGAACCGGGGGTCGACCCCCCTACAATCTGCGGGCATGGCACGGGTTCTTGTGCTCAACGCGACCTACGAGCCCATCAACGTATGCACGTTGCGACGGGCCGCTGTGCTGCTTTTGAAGGAGAAGGCAGAGCTGCTGGAGCGCCGCGAAGGGGCGGCGCTGCACTCCGAGCACATGACGATGGACCGGCCCGACGTGATCCGCCTGGTCAGCTATGTGCGGATCCCCCGCGAGGCCCACCGCCGCAAGATCACCCGCCGCGCCGTCCTCGCCCGCGACTCCTGGACCTGCCAGTACTGCGGCTCGACCAAATCAGGCCTCACCGTCGACCACGTGATCCCAAGAAGCCGCGGCGGCAAATCCGTCTGGGAGAACATCGTCGCGGCCTGCGCCAACTGCAACCGCCGCAAGGGCAACCGCCTCCCCCGCGAGATCCACATGCACCCCAAGAACTCCCCCAAGGCCCCGCCACCCACCGTCTTCATCCAAGTCGCCAGCCCGAAGATCCCGGAAGCCTGGCAGCAGTACTTACCCGCCGCCGCGTAAGCGTGGAGTAGAGGGACGGGTGCCCCTCTCCCTGAGGCCGTTCCGCAGCTGAGCGAACTCCCAGGGCTCGATGCGTTTGTCCTTGAGCCTCATGGAGAGGGGCACCCGTCCCTCCCATCGCCGCCTTCGCCTCGGCTCCCAATCGGTTGTGGCTGTCGCAGTGGAGGAACTTCAAGGGTCCGGGAGTCCAGGCGGTGACCCCCTTCCACGGAGGCTCAAGGACAGGCGAGTGAAGGACCGGCGCTCGACCCAGCTGCGCGACGGTCTCCGGGGAAGGGGGTCACCGCCTGGACCCGCTCACTTCAACGAGAGCTACTCGCCGGCTCCGTCTTCTGAAGCTCCGTCGACCGCCGGAAGCTCCTCTGGCTCTGGGCCCTCGGGGGGACTCGACTCGCCTTCGGATTCGACCACCAGGGCCACGGCGCTGACTACGTCGTCGTCCTTGATGTTCATCACCTTCACGCCCTGGGTCGAGCGGCCCATTTGGGAGATGCCGCTGACGGAGGTGCGTTGGACCATGCCGTTCTGGGAGATGAAGAGGAGCTCTTGGTGTTCGCCGACGATCAGGGCGCCGGCGAGGCCGCCCTTTTTCTCGGTCAACTTCGCGGTCAGGACGCCTTTGGTCCCGCGGCCCTTGACCGGGTACTCGGAGACCGGCGTGCGCTTGCCGTAGCCGTTCTCGGTGACGACAAATAGTTCCGTGTCGTTGCGGGCGATGTCCATCGCCAGCACGCGGTTGTCTTTGGCCACGACGTTCATGCCTTTGATGCCGCTGGTGTCGCGACCCATCGGCCGCACCAGCTCCTCGGAGAAGCGCGAGGCGTGCCCCGAGTGGGAGACCATGAGGATGTCGTCTTCGCCCGAGGTGAGCCGGACTTGGACCAGCTCGTCGCCATCGCGAACCTTGATCGCGATGATCCCGTCGGCGCGAATCGGCGTGTTGTAGGCGAGGAACTCGGTCTTCTTGATCAGGCCCTGGGCGGTGGCGAAGGCGAGGTACTTGTTCTCCTTGAAGTCCCGGGTCGGGATCACCGCCATCACCTTCTCGCCTTCGCGCAGCGGCAACAGGTTGTTCAGGGAGCTGCCTTTGGCGTTGCGCGAACCCTCCGGCAGCTCGTAGACCTTGAGCCGGTAGACCTTGCCCCTGTTCGTGAAGAAGAGCAGGAAGTCGTGGGTCGAGCTGATGTGGAGGTGGGCGATGTAGTCATCGTCTTTGAGGTTCATCCCCATCACCCCGACGCCGCCGCGATGCTGCTGGCGGTAGGTGGCGAGCGGAAGTCGCTTGACGTAGCCGGAGGCGGTCAGCGAGATCACCATCTGCTGGTCGGCGATCATGTCCTCGATGCCGACGTCGCCCTCGAAATGGGCCAGCTCGGTTCGCCGCTCGTCGCCGTAGGACTCGACGACTTCGGCCAGCTCCTCTTTGACGATCGCCATAACTTTGGCCTCGTCGCCGAGGATCGCCCGCAGCTCGCCGATCCGCTCCATCAGGTCGGCGTGCTCGGCCCGGACTTTGTCGGCCTCGAGCGCGGTCAGGCGCTGCAGTCGCATGTCGAGGATCGCCTGTGCCTGCTCGCGCGAAAGCTCGAACTGCGACATCAGACCGTCGCGGGCCGCGTCCGGATCGGTCGAGGCGCGGATCAGTTTGATCACCGCGTCGAGGTTGTCGAGCGCGACCAGCAGGCCCTCGAGGATGTGAGCGCGCGCCTCAGCCCGGCGCAGTTCGTACTGGGTGCGGCGGGTGACGACCTCGCGCTGGTGATCGACGTAGTGATGGATCAGCTCGCGCAGGCTGAGCGTTTTCGGCACCCCGTCGACCAGGGCGACCATGTTGGCGCCGAAGGTCGTCTGCATCGACGTTTTCTTGTAGAGGTTGTTGAGCACGACCTTGGCCGGTGGGCCGCCGCGCTTGAGCTCGATCACCAGGCGCATGCCGGAGCCGTCGGACTCGTCGCGGAGGTCGGAGATCCCCTCCAGTTTTTTGTCGCGGACGAGATCGGCGATCTTGGTGACCAGGCCGCCGTCGCCGAGCTTCTTCACCGTGAACGGCAGCTCGGTGACGATGATCGCCTCCTTGCCCCCCTTCAGCGGCTCGACGTGGGCGCGGGCGCGAATCTTGATGCTGCCGCGGCCGGAGGCGTAGGCGTCGCGGATCCCCTCGCGGCTCATGATCCCGCCGCCGGGGAAGTCGGGGCCCTTGATGTGCTCCATCAGGCCCGCCATGTCGATCTGCGGATCGTCGATGTAGGCCGCGACCGCGGCGGCGACCTCGCGCAGATTGTGCGGCGGGATGTTGGTTGCCATCCCGACCGCGATCCCCGAGGTGCCGTTGACCAGCAGGTTCGGGAAGCGGGCCGGCAGGACCAGCGGCTCCTGGGTCGATTCGTCGTAGTTGGGGCCGAAGTCGACGGTGTCGGCGTCGATGTCGCGCAGCAGCTCGGTGGCGAGGCGCGTCAGCCGCGCCTCGGTGTACCTCATCGCCGCCGCCGGATCGTCGTCGATCGAGCCGAAGTTGCCCTGGCCGTCGACGAGCAGGTAGCGCAGGGAGAAGTCCTGCGCCATCCGCACCAGCGTGTCGTAGATCGCCGAGTCGCCGTGGGGGTGGTACTTGCCCATGACCTCGCCGACGATGAAGGCGCACTTGCGGTAGGCCCGCGTCGGCTGCAGGCCGACGTCGTGCATCGCATAGAGGACGCGGCGGTGGACCGGCTTGAGGCCGTCGCGCACGTCTGGCAGCGCCCGGCCGACGATCACGCTCATCGCGTAATCGAGGTAGGACGAGCGCATCTCCTTCTCGAGCTCGCGCTCCTCGATGCGGCCGGTCAGTGCGTCAAGCGCCATCAGTGAGTCTCCGTTCGGTTCGGATCAAACATCGAGGAAGCGGACCTCCTTGGCGTGCGCCTCGATGAACTCGCGGCGCGGCGCGACCTGGTCGCCCATCAACATCGAGAAGATCAGGTCGGCCGCGGTGGCGTCCTCGAGGGTCACCCGGGCCAGGGTGCGGCTGGCGGGATCCATCGTCGTCTCGCGCAGCTGCTCGGCGTTCATCTCGCCGAGTCCCTTGAAGCGGGTCAGCTGGACGCCGTGGCGGGCCAGCTCCAGCACGGCTCCGCGCAGCGCCTGGAACGAGGGCGCGACGTTGCGGCGGCCGCCGAACTGGATCTCGAACGGCGGTCGTCCGACCTGCTTCAGCAGCGCCTCGTGGACCTCGGTGAACTTGCGGTAGTCGAAATGCGAGAAGAGCTCGGCCGGGAGCCGGTGAGTACGGGCGAGACCGCTCTTACGTTCAATCGCCTTCACGACCAGCAGCGAGTCGCTGGCGTCGAGCACCTCGGTATCGAAGATGGCGCCTTCGGGAGCGTCCGCGCGGAGCAGCTTGGCGGCAGCGTCGACGCTGCTTACGCCCTCGTCGAGCAGATTCGACTCCTCGAGGAAGCGGACGACCTCGTGCCCGAACTCAGCCTGCAGCGACGAGCCCCAGCCCTCGTACTCTTTCGAGCGCCGCACGTATGACTGCCAACGGCTGGAGGTCAGCTTCTTGGTGTCGCCGGTGGCGTCGGTCAGAGCGAACTCCTCGAGCTTGTCGCGCAGCAGCAGCTCCTCGAGTTCGGACTCGCGCTCGAGATAGGTCTCCTGATTGCCCTGCTTGACACGGTAGAGCGGCGGTTTGGCGATGTAGACGAAGCCGGCGTCGATCAGCTCCGGCATCTGCCGGTAGAGGAAGGTGAGGACCAGGGTGCGGATGTGGGCGCCGTCGACGTCGGCGTCGGTCGCCATCACGATCTTGTGGTACCTGGCGCCCTCGATGTCGAACTCGTCGTGGACCCCGGTCCCGATCGCCGTGATCAGGGCCTGGATCTCGTTGTTCGCCAGAACCTTGTCGATGCGGCTCTTCTCGACGTTGATGATCTTGCCGCGCAGGGGCAGCACCGCCTGGGTGTTGCGATCGCGCGCCTGCTTGGCGGAGCCGCCGGCGGAATCGCCCTCGACCACGAAGATCTCGGCCAGGCTCGGGTCCTTGACCGTGCAGTCGGCGAGCTTGCCCGGCAGGGTCGAATTCTCCAGCGCCGACTTGCGGCGGGTCAGGTCGCGGGCCTTGCGGGCCGCGTCGCGGGCTCGCGAGGCCTCGATCGCCTTGCTGATGATCCGGCGGGCGTCTGTGGGGTTCTCCTCGAAGTACTCGGCCAGTTTGCGGTTGACCGTCTCCTCGACCAGGCCGCGGATCGGCGGGTTGCCGAGTTTGGTCTTGGTCTGCCCCTCGAACTGCGGGTCGTGCAGCTTGACCGAAATCACCGCGGTCAGACCCTCGCGCACGTCCTCGCCGGCGAGGTTGTCGTCTTTTTTCTCGTGCAGCAGGCCTTTGTTGCGCGCGTAGGCATTCAGCGTCCGGGTCAGCGCCGAGCGGAAGCCGGAGAGGTGGGTGCCGCCCTCGTGCGTGTTGATGTTGTTGGCGAAGCTGAAGATCGACTCCTGGTAGGAGGAGTTCCACTGCATCGCGATCTCGACTTCGCCCTCGTCCTCGCTGCCCTCGAAGTAGACGACCTTGCGGTGCAGCTCGTCCTTGTTCTCGTTCAGGTGGCGGACGAAGTCCTCGATGCCGCCGTCGTACTTGAAGACGACGCTGTTGGTGGCGCCGCGCTCGTCGACCAGCTCGATCTTCAGGCCACGGGTGAGGAAGGCAGTCTCGCGCAGGCGTTCGGCCAGGGTGTCGAAATCGAAGCCGATCTCTTCGAAGATCTCCAGGTCGGGCAGGAAGGTGATCTTGGTGCCGTGCTCTTTGGTCGACTCCCCTTTGCCCAGCTGGGTCATCGGTTTGCCGCGCTCGTAGTCCTGCGACCAGACGTGGCCGTCGCGGCTGATCTCTAGATGGAGCCGCTCCGAGAGAGCGTTGACGACGGAGACGCCGACCCCGTGCAGACCGCCGGAGACCTTGTAGCCACCGCCGTCCCCGAACTTGCCGCCGGCGTGGAGGACGGTCAGCACCACCTCGGCAGCCGGGCGCTGCTCTTTCGCCATCGTCTCGACCGGGATGCCGCGGCCGTTGTCCTCGACCGTGCAGCTGTTGTCCGGATGGAGGACGACGCGAACGCTGTCGCAGTGGCCGGCGAGGGCCTCGTCGACCGAGTTGTCGACGACCTCGTAGACGAGGTGGTGGAGCCCGCGGGGACCGGTGGAGCCGATGTACATGCCGGGGCGCTTGCGCACCGCTTCCAGCCCCTCGAGGACGGTGATGTCCTCGGCGCCGTAGGAGGCGGAGGTGGTGCTGGCGTTCTTCTCAGGCAATGAGTCCCTTCCGGTTGACACAGAAAACCCCGACGCCTGGAGGCAAATAGCACCCAGGTCGGGGCGTAAAACGAGTTGTCATAAGGATACCAGTTGAGCACTGCGGAAGACCGGCACTGTTGAAACAAATTCCCTGCAAATCGTGCATAAAGATCGCCTAAGAACGGTCGTTGGTCACACGAAACCTCAGAGTTGACGGAGCCTGGTCTCCCAAGGCGGCCCGCAGGCGCTCCAGCAACTGCCCCTGCATCAGGTCCAGCTCCTGTGCCCAGACCGTGTCCGCGCACTCGATCGTCAGCGTTCCGGAGCGCTCGGAGACCGGGGTCGCGACCGTGGCGAGGTGCTCTCCGACCGCCTCAGCCCAGGCCACTTGCACCGCCGCCAGCGCGGTCCGGGGCGCGGCACGGTCGCGGGCGACGCGAAACGCTACTGCTGCCTGCCGGGGGGCCCGCCGGCGACTCATGCCGCTGCTGCGTGGGAGATCGCCGGCGGTGGCATCCGCACCACCGAGGTCAGGGCCGCAGCCGGCAACGACTCTTCGTCTGCCGCCGTGATCAGGGACTGACCCCCGTCGTCGAGGCGCTGCACCAGCCGCTCGCGGCGGCTCGGGTCGAGCTCGCTCATGACGTCGTCGAGCAACATCAGCGGCGTCACCTGTCGGGCCGCAAGCAGCACCTCCCGCTCGGCGAAGAGGAGCGCGAGCAGGGCTGCGCGCTGTTGGCCCTGCGATCCGTAGCGCCGCAACGAGCGGTCCGCGACCGAGAGCTTGAGCTCGTCAAGGTGCGGGCCCCAGGAACTGCGGCCAAGGCGAACGTCCTGGTCGCGCCGCTCCTCCAGCCCAACGCGAATCTCCGCCGCCGAACCCGCCGCTCGCGGCGCGTACTCCAGACTGGCCCCGCCCTCGAGCCCGAGATCCGCAGCGGCAGCTGCGAACGGCGTCGACAGCTCGGAGACCGCCTCCGCGCGGGCGGCAACGAGAGACGCAGCGGCTTCCGCGAGGCTCGCGTCCCAGACGTCCAGTTCGGCCGGCGCCCCAAAGCCGGCGGCAAGCCGCGAAAGCATCGCGTTGCGCTGCGCCAGCGCCTGGCCGAAGCGTTTGCGCAGCTCCGCCCGCGCCGGCCAGCGAGCGGCGGCGAAGCCGTCGAGATGGGCGCGGCGCTCTGACGGCGGGCCCTTGATCAAACTCAGGCGGTCAGGGGCGAAAACCGCAACGGGTGGCCGGTTGCGGGCCAGCGTCGCCGGGTCGGCCGGCCCGCCGTCGAGCAGATGCCGACGGCCTTCCGTGCGACTGACCGAAGCCAGCAGACGTCGCTCCAGCCCGTCGTCATCGCGCACCGTCGCCTCAGCCCGCGCCAACGAAGCACCGAAGGGAATCAGGTCGCGGCGGTCGGAGGTACGAAACGAGCGGCCGGTGAGGGCGAAGTAGAGCGCCTCTACGAGGTTGGTCTTGCCGGTCCCGTTCGGGCCGACGACGCTGACGATGCCGGGCTGGAGCTCAACCCGGACCTGGTCGAGGCTTCGTACCGGCCTCGCTTCGATCGCGGTGACCAGCAGCCGACATCACCTCAGACGTTGAGCCGGATCGGCATCACCAGATAGCGGAAGTCTTCACCCTCTACCGGCTGCAGCAGGCCCGGCCGCAAGGGGGAAATCAGGCGCAGCAGCACCTCGTCGCCCTCGACGCTTTCAATGCCCTCCTTGAGGAACTCCGGGTTGAAGCCGATCTCGAGCGACTCGCCCTCGAAGGCCGCAGGCATCGTCTCCTGTGCATCGCCGACGTCAGGGGTCTCCGCCGCCACGGTCAGCTCCCCGGCGCTGAAGGAAAGCCGCAACGGTGCGTTGCGCTGGGCGAGCTGACTGACGCGGCGGGTGACGTCGAGGAAGTCGCCCCGCGGCAGCCGCACGTCGTGCTCGTAGGACTCCGGCAGGAGTTGTCGAAAGTTGGGGAACTGCCCCTCGATCAGCCTCGTCGTGAGGAGGATCGCCCCTGCCTCGAAGACGGCCTGGTTGGTCAGCAGCGAGACGGTCGCCTCCTCGACACCTTCAGAGGAGAGGATGCGACCCAGCTCACGCAGCGCCCGGGCGGGAATGTTGGCCTCGATCTCACCGCCGAGCTCGCTCTCCAGCTCGGTCCGTTTAACGGCCAGCCGGTAGGAGTCGGTCGCGACCATCGTCATCTCCGCACCTTTAGCGCTGACGAAGACGCCGGTGAGAACCGGGCGCATATCGTCGCGGGAGGCGGCTCGGGCGACCAGCTCGATGCTGGCCCCGAGCTCTTTGGCGGGCATCTTCAGGCCCGGCTGATCGCCGGCCGCGGGCAGCTTCGGGAAGTCCTCGGCGGGGAGGACTCGCAAGTGGAAGCTGGAGCTGCCGCTGCGGATCTCCACGTCGTGCTCGGCCTCCCGCGTCTCGATCTCCACCGTGGGGTCGGCGAGCGAGCGAGCGACCTCGGCCAGCAACCGACCCGGCAGCAGCACCGAGCCCTCGGCGCCGACGTCAGCCTCGAGCGTCGTCTCCAGTCCCATGTCGAGGTCGGTGGCGGTGAGCGTCACGCGGCCGTCGGCGGCGCTGATGAGAACACCGGACAGGGCCTGCGTGGCGGCGCGCGTCGATACCGCCCTGGAAACGATCGAGAGCTTGGCGACAAGTTCTTCGCGTTTAGTCGTGAGCTTCAAGTGATTGATGCCTTCTTGAGTTGGGTTAGGACCTGTGGAAAGAGTTGCGCTCGCGGAGGAAATGGCGCGGGGATGCGGTTTTGAGCCTGTGGAAGCGGCTGTGGGAAAGGAGCGATTCTTGCAGCGCCATCGGCCGTCAGCGCTGCGGGCCGGCCGGGTTGTGGATTGTGTTGCGTAAGTCCTTGATGCGATCGGCGAGGTCCGCGTCGTCGGCGAGTCCGACTTCAACTCGGCGCAAGGAGTTGTGGATGGTGGAGTGATCGCGCCCGCCGTAGAGGCGGCCAATCTGGGGCAGCGAGAGATCCGTCAGCTCCCGGGTAAGGAAGATCGCCACCTGTCGCGCCCGCAGAGGCGTCGCTGCTCGGCTGGTTCCGACGAGCTCGGCCCGCGAAATCCCGAACCCCTCGGCGACCCGCTGCTGGATCTCCTCGACCGAGGTCGCTTGGGCGGAGCGGCCGCGCGGAATCACCTCGGCGATCAGCTCGGCGCTGAGCGGCCGCGCCATCAACGACGCGTGGGCGAGGACGCGGGTGAGGGCGCCGTGGAGCTGGCGCACGTTGGCGTCGATGCGGTTGGCGAGCTCGTTGAGGGCCTCGGTGTCGGCGATCTCGACCCCGGCCTCCTGGACGAGGCGGCGCAGCACGGTCAGGCGGGTGGCCAGGTTGGGCGGCTCGACCGGGACGGTCAGACCCCACTCGAAGCGGTCGCGCAGTCGCGAGGCGAGGGTGGAGAGCTCGCTGGGGATGCGATCAGCCGAGAGCACCAGCTGACTGCCTGACTCATAGAGGGCGTTGAAGGTGTGGAAGAACTCCTCCTCGGTGGCGGGCTTGCCCTCGAGGAATTGGACATCGTCGATGAGCAGCACGTCGATGTCGCGGTAGCGAGCCTTGAAGCCTTCGGCCCCAGCCGACTTGAGGGCGCCGACGAACTCGTTGGTGAAGGACTCGGCGGTCGTGTAGCGGACGCTGAGCCCGGGCGCGTTGGTCTGCAGGTAGTTGGCGACTGCCCCCAGTAGGTGAGTCTTGCCGAGCCCGGGAGGGCCGTGAAGGAAGAGCGGGTTGTAGGCCTCGGATGGCGCCTCCGCCACCGCCAGGGCGGCGCCGTGGGCGAGGCGGTTTCCGTCGCCGATGACAAAGCGGTCGAAGGTGTAGCTCGGGTTCAGCTCAACGCCATCGGAAGCGGCTACTCGCTCACCCGGGCCGCTGTTGTCGGCACTGAAGACGACTCGGCGCAGCGGCGAGTCGGACTTGGCCAGCGCCTCCGAGATCAACGCCGAGTAGCGCCGCTCCGCCCAGGCTCTGATCCCCTCGGGCGCGGTTAGGTAAAGGGCGTCGGCGTCGGCTCCGACAACCTGCAGTGGCTCCAACCAGAGGCGGAAGGTCGACTCTGGCACGGAGGCCTGCAGTCGCTCTTGGGTCGCCCGCCAAAGGGCGTCGAGTTCTTGTCTGGAGGAGTCATCGTGCACCTGGCCGGCGACCATAGCGGCGTGCCTGGGCAGGCAGTCCCCGTGACCCGCAAATCCCGCAGAAAAGATTTCGGGGCGCCCGCAGAGGCGTCGTCCGTATACTGCCGACGGCATGAAGCGCACCTATCAGCCGAAGAAGCGGAAGCGCGCGAAGACGCACGGCTTCCGGGCGCGGATGAGCAGCCGTGGCGGCCGCGCGATCCTCAAGCGGCGCCGGCGCAAAGGGCGGAAGCGCCTCACCCCCTAGATGGCGTCGAAGCGACGGCGCCTTTCGCGTAGCGGCGAGTTCGACCGCGTCTACCGCGACGGTTCATCTCATGCGACCCGCTACCTCGTCCTCTACACCTTTCCCCGTCGTGACGAGGAGCGTGAGGACGTGAGGCTTGGCGTTTCGGTCAGCCGCAAGGTTGGCGGCTCGGTCGATCGCAACCGCGTCAAGCGGGCTCTGCGCGAGGCCTTCTGGGGCCTCTCCGAGCGCCTTCCTGAGCGGCACGACTTCGTCATCGTCGCTCGTTCGGAGATCGGCGAGCTGATCGATCGCGAGGGGACCGGCGGCGTCTCGAAGAGTCTCGAAGAGGCTCTGGCTGGAGGGCGTTCCACGTGAAACGGGTCTTTTTGGCGCCAATCCACGCCTACCAGCGCTGGATCTCCCCCTCGCGCCCGCGCCGTTGCCGCTACGAGCCGACCTGTTCCGCCTACGCGACGCAGTCGATCGAGCGCTTCGGAGTCGGCCGCGGCGTCTTGCTGGCTGCCTGGCGTCTGCTGCGCTGCAACCCGTTCAGCCACGGCGGCTTCGACCCGGTGCCCGACAAGTTCACCTTGCGAGTCGGCCCCGTCGACCCCAGCGAGTACCACGGTGAGGCCAAGGTCTGATGCTGCCCCTCGCCTTTCAGCTCGCGCCCCAGTTCCTGGTCGACATCGCCGACAAGGTCCTCGTCTTCTTCCACGACTCGGGACTCTCCTGGGGTGGCGCGATCATCGCCTTGACCGTGTTCGTACGGGCGCTGCTGATCCCGCTCACCTACAAACAGCTGAAAGGGATGCGCGCTCTGCAGGCCTTGCAGCCGCAGATCAAAGAGATCCAGGCGAAATACAAAAACGACAAACAGCGCATGCAGCAGGAGATGATGCGCTTCTACCAGGAGAACAAAGTCAACCCCTTTGCCTCCTGCATCCCCCTTATCGCGCAGCTGCCGGTCTTCATCACCCTCTTCTACGTCCTCCAGCACGATCTGCGCTTCGACATCTGCGGCCAGACCGCGATGACCTGCAGCGAGTTCGCGGTCAAGCAGGGCGACGCAGCCGGTTTCTTCGGCGAAAGCTTCCTCTTCATCCCCGATCTGACCGCCAAGGCAGAGGGCGGCGTGCTGATCGCCCTGCTGGTCATCTACGTGGGGACCCAGCTGATCTCCGGCCTGGTGATGGCGGTTACGGCCGACAAAAGCCAGCGGATGCTGATGTTCGTGCTGCCGCTGATCTTCGTCCCCTTCATCATCAGCTTCCCGGCCGGCCTGATCCTCTACTGGATCACGACCAACGTCTGGACCATCGGGCAGCAGTTCGTGATCCAGAAATTGATTCCCGTGCCAGAGGTGGCTACCCCGGAGGGGGCTGCGGCAATCGCGGCGAGCAAACCGCCACCGCCCCCTCCCAAAAAAAAGAAGAAGCGCCGGCGGTAAGGCGGTTTGGGGAGGGATGGATACCCCTCTCCACTTAACTTGCTCGGGTGGGGCGCGCTCGGGCCGTCCGAGGTTCGGACAACCGAGAAGTACAAGACGTTCCGAGGGGTATCCATCCCTCCTCGAAGGTCTGGCGGCACCCTTTCCGGGACCAAGCCGCGCCAGGCTTCTTCAGCGTCCGAAGGAGCTCAGCTCTTCGGACGCTTCTTCGCCATTCCGGCACGTCTGGGTAGAGCAGGTGGCGTGGGGCCGACCTTTCTCACGACGTGGAGGTGGCGGTGTTGGCTGCCGGCTTCCTGGCCCACGTCCAAGATCTGTTCGGGGCGCATTGCTAGGGACTCCGCCGCGCTCTCCAGCTGTCGCTCCTCGTCCTCGTCGCGTTTGCCCTTCCAGGCGATTAGGACTCCATTTGGCTTTAGAAGTGGGGATGCGAGCTCGGCCAGGGTTGAGAGGCGGCCTACGGCTCGGGCGGTGACGACGTCGTAGGACTCGCGGCCCTCGGCTGAGGCCCAGTCCTCGGAGCGGGTGTCGAGGACGGTGGCGTTGGAGATCTCCGCCGCCTCGATCGCTCTGGTCATGAAGGCGCACTTGCGGGTGACGGACTCGATCAGGTCGACCTGGGCGCCTGGCAGGGCGACCGCCAATGCCAGGCCGGGGAAGCCGGCGCCGGCGCCGACGTCGGCGATGCGACTGGCGTCGCGCAGCTCAGGCACTTGGAGGCCGGTGAGGCTGTCGGCGACGTGAACCTTCCAGGCGCGCCTGTCGACCACGGAGCTGACCGATGCCCGCTCCTCGGCCAGGAGCTCCAAGACTTTGCCCAGCGCCTCGCGAGCGGCCGGGTCGAGCGCAGCGGTGGGGTCGGGGCTCACTCCGTGACGAGCGGAGCGACGATCACGCAGCGGCGGGGCTCGTCGCCCTCGCTGTAGGTCTCGATGCCGGCGCGTTCCTTCAGCCGCTCGTGGACGACGCGGCGCTCCTGGGCGCTCATCGGGTCCATCTCGATCACGTGGTTGCCGCTCAGGGCCTGCTCGGCAGCGCGGTCGGCGCGCCCCTCGAGCGTCTCCCTGCGTCGCTCGCGGTATCCGGCCGCATCGACCACAACCCGCTTGCGCTCGCGCAAACCGCGGAATGCGGCCTGGTAGCAGAGCAGCTGCAGGGCATCGATCGTCTGGCCCCGTTTGCCGATCAGCAGGCCGTAGTCGTCCTCGCCCTCGACGGTGGCCGCGATGCGGTCATCGTCCTCCTCGATCGCCACCTCGCCATCGAGGTCGAGTTCGTCGAGAACGCCCTCGACCAGCTCGCGCACGCGCTCGGCGGGCTCCGGGGGCCAGTCGGCGGTCTCAGTCACGGCAGGCAGGCTATCCGACCGCCCGCCGCAGCGTGCGGGCTGTGGGAATCGGTGCCCGGCCACGCCCGTGGACTGGCGTCCGACCCTCTATAGGGTGGCCGGCTATGGGCACGGTCTACGCGGTGGCGAATCAGAAGGGCGGCGTCGGCAAGACGACGACGGCGGTGAACCTCGCTTCCTGCGCCGCACAGGAGGGTCGGCAGACGCTGCTGGTCGACCTCGACGCCCAGTGCAATGCGACCGTGGCCCTTGGCGGGGGCCGCGAGATGCACCCCTCCTCCTATGACTGCTTGACCGGCGACGTCTCCGTGGCCGAGGCGGCTCGCCCCGCCGGTCCCGACAACCTCTGGCTGGTCCCGGCCAGCCGTGACCTCGCCGGTGCCGCGGTGGAGCTGCCGCGCATCGACGGTTCCGAGACGCGGCTGCGCGAGCGGCTCGGCCCGGTGCGTGAGCGCTTCGCGGTGACGCTGCTCGACTGTCCGCCGGCGCTGGGCCCGGTCAGCGTCAACGCCCTGACCGCCGCCGACCGCGTCATCGTTCCGGTCCAGGCCGAGTACCTGGCCCTGGAGGGGCTGGTCCAGTTCCTCGAGACGTTGGGGCTGATCCGGCGCGAGCTCAACCCTCGACTGGAGGTCGCGGGCTTGCTGATCACGATGCACGACGAGCGGACCAGATTGGCGCAAGACGTCGAGTCGGAGCTGCGCACCCACTTCCCGGGAATGGTCTTCGAGACCGTGATTCCTCGCAGCGTCCGAGTCGCCGAGTCGCCGAGTTATGGTCTGCCCGTGACCGACCACGCCCCCTCCTCCCGCGGCGCCGTTGCCTATCGGGCGCTGGCGAAGGAGCTCGCCAGTCGTGGCTAGCACCACCAAACGCGGTATCGGCCGTGGCCTCTCCGCGATCCTGCCGGAAGCGGCCGGCGACGGAGCGGGCGAGCTGCGTGAGCTGCCCGTCGGCCTGATCAAGCCCAATCCCGACCAGCCGCGAACGCAGTTCGACCCCCAGGCGCTCTCCGCTCTGGCGGCCTCGATCGAGGCCAGCGGCGTCGTCCAGCCGCTCCTGGTCCGCCCCCTCCCCGACGGCAGCTACGAGCTGGTGGCCGGCGAGCGGCGCTGGCGCGCTGCCCAGGAGGCTGGCCTCGAGAAGGTGCCGGCGGTGATCCGCGACCAGGCCGAAGCGGAGCGGCTGCAGGCGGCGCTGATCGAGAACATGGTTCGCGAGGACCTCAACCCGGTCGAGGAGGCGCGTGCCTGTGCGGCGCTGATCGAGGACCTCGGCCTCAGCAAAGAAGACCTGGCGCGGCGAGTGGGCCGCAGCCGCCCCGCGGTCTCCAACTTGATCCGGCTGCTCGAGCTCCCCGACGAGACCCTGGAGCTGCTCGAGGCCGGTGAGCTCAGCGAGGGCCACGGCAAGGCACTGCTCGGCGCCAGCGGCAACGATGTCCGCCGCCGCCTGGCCCGCGATGCGGTGCGGGCGGGATGGTCGGTCCGCGAAACCGAGAACAGGGTTCGGCTGGCTGGCCAGCCAAAAGCTAAGCCGAAGCGGGCGCCAGTCGACGCGGAGGAGGCAGCCGCGCTCGAGGCCGTCGGCGATGCGCTCGAGGCGGCCCTGGGCCATGAGGTCGCGGTGCGAGCAAAGGGTGAGGGGGTTGCGGTCGAGCTGCGCTTCGACGACGTCGAGGAGGCCCACGCCCTGGCCCGTGCCCTGCGTAAACGCAAGCGCTGAGCCGCCGCCTGACGCAGGAGGGCGTCGCCGCTATCATCGCCGCCCGCGGGCGATTAGCTCAGTTGGTTAGAGCGCGTCTCTGATAAGGACGAGGTCCCTGGTTCGAATCCAGGATCGCCCACTCGCCCCGACCTATACTTGGCCGTCCACCACGGTCGGGAGCCTCTTTCTCGTGCAGCAGATGCAGATCTATGGCGTCAGTTTCGACATGGTCGGCAAGCAGCCGATCGTGTTGCTGAAAACCGTCGACGGGAACAGGTTCCTGCCGATCTGGATCGGCCACCCCGAGGCGGCGGCGATCCTAATGAAGCTCCAGGGCGCCTCGACGCCACGGCCGATGACCCACGACCTGCTCTCCGACGTGCTCGAGCAGCTCGACGCCAAATGCGAGCGGGTCTCGGTGACGGAGCTGCGCGACAACACCTTCTACGCGTCGATCACGGTCTCGATCAACGGCTCCGAGGTCGAGATCGATTCGCGCCCCTCCGATGCGCTCGCCCTGGCGGTGCGCGTCTCGGCGCCGATCTTTGCCGCCGAGGACGTGATCGAGGAGTCGGCGATCGAGTTCGAGCACGAGGTCGAGGACACCGAGGAGGTCGTCGACAAATTCAAAGAGTTCCTCGACGAGGTGACGCCCGAAGACTTCGCCCAGGAAGACTCTTAGGCGACGGCTGGCTTCAGGGCCAGATCGAGGATCCGCTCGACCAGGTTCTCGAACGACATTCCAGCTGCCTCGGCCGCCTGGGGGAGGAGGCTGGTGTCGGTGAGACCGGGGATCGCGTTCGCCTCGAGGATCTGCGGGCCCGCCTCCTCCAGGATCAGGTCGACGCGGGCGAAGCCGGAGCAGCCGAGCGCACGGTAGGCGCCGACTGCCGCCTCGCTGACCGCGTGACGGTCCGCCTCGCTGAGATCGGCCGGGCAGACGAAACGGGTGCGGCCGATCTCGTAGCGGCCCTCGAAGTCATAGCGGTCGCCCTGGATCGGGATTGCCTCGACGATTGGCAGGGCCTCCCCGCCAAGCACGCTGACCGCCAGCTCGCGGCCGTCGACGAAGCGCTCCAGGAAGATCCGATCGTCGTAGCTGAACGCCGCGACCAGGGCCGCCGGAACCTCGCTGGCAGCGGCGGCGAACTTGATCCCGAGGGAGGAGCCGCCGCGGCTCGGCTTGACGACGAGAGGGAAGCCGAGGTTCTGCTCGAGCCGGCCGAGGGAGTCGGCGGCGCCAAGCTCGCGGAAGGCGGTCGAGTTGAAGGCGAACCAGTCGGGGGTGGGCAGGCCCGCCTCGCGAATCGCGTGCTTGGCCAGGGACTTGTCCATGCAGCGGGCGCAGGCCGCGGCGCCGGGGCCGGTGAAGGGGATGCCGAGGATCTCGAGCAGCTCCTGGACGGTGCCGTCCTCGCCACCGACCCCGTGCATGGCGACGAAAGCGACGTCGGGCCGCTCGGCGCTCAGGCGCTTGACCAGATCGCCACCGACGTCGAGCGCGACAACCTCGTGCCCGAGCCGCTCCAGCGCCTCCTCGACGCGGGCACCGGAACGCAGCGAGACCCCACGCTCGAGCGAACGGCCGCCCTTGAGCACAGCGACCTTCATCCGCCCGCCTCGCCGGCCTTGCGGAAGGGAAGAACGTTCTCCTCTCCCGGCTCGCTGCTGGCCCGGTCGGTGGCAGCGCCGCCGCTCTCCCCGGTCAGCGTCTCGTAGAGCTCGACCTGCTCGGCGATCACGGCGCCGATGCGGCGGATGCCCTCGCGGATCTCCGCATCGGTGACCCCGGAGAAGTTGAGCCGCATCGAGTTGCGACCGCGTTCGTCGACGTAGGCCGCTTGACCGGGGACGAAGGCGACGTCGGCGCGCAGCGCCTTGGCCAGCAGATCGCTGGTGTCGATGTACTCCGGCAGCGTCGCCCAGATGAAGAGCCCGCCCTGGGGCTCGGTCCAGGTCGCGGCGGCCGGGAAGTGCTCGCGGAGGGCCTCGATCATCGTGTCGCGCCGGCGGCGATAGATCTGGACCAGGTCGCCGACGTACTCCTTCCAGCGCCCTTCCTTGAAGTACTCGCGGACGAAGTACTGGGTCAGCGTCGAGGTGCAGAGGTCAGACGCCTGCTTGCCGAGCACGATTTTCTCCATCACGGGCGGCGGCGCGACCGCCCAACCGAGGCGGATCCCCGGCGAGAGGATCTTCGAGAAGGTGCCGATGTAGATCACGAAGTCGCCGCCGTCGAGCTGGTAGAGCGGCGGCATCGGTTCGCCTTCGTAGCGCAGCAGGCCGTACGGGCTGTCCTCGACGACCAGCAGCTCATGCAGGCGCGCCAGCTCGACCAGCCGCTGGCGCCGCCCGAACGACATTGTCACCCCGGCGGGGTTCTGGAAGCTGGGGACCGAGTAGATGAACTTCGGCTTCCGCCCTTCCTCCTGCAGCTGGGGCAGCAGCCGCTCCAGCTCCTCCACCCGCATCCCGTCCTCGTCGCACTCGATCTGGACCACGTCGGCCTGATAGCTGCAGAAGACCGGCACTGCGCCGGGGTAGGTCGGCGCCTCGCAGATGACGACGTCGCCGGGATCGACCAGCGTCTTGCAGACCAGGTCGATCGCCTGCTGGCCGCCGGTGGTGACGATGATGTCGTTGGGGTCGGGCAGCATCCCCTCGGCGCCCATCACCTCGAGGATGCAGTCCTTGGTCTCTTCGAAACCCTCGGTCGGCCCGTATTGGAGGGCCTCCGCCGCCGACTCCTGCGCGATCCGGGTCATCTGCGCCGTGAAGCTCTGGGGCGGGAAGGTCGAGGTGTCGGGGAGGCCTCCGGCGAGCGAGATCACCTCCGGGCGGGCCGTGATCGCCATCAGGTCGCGCATCGCCGAGGAGCGCATCACCTTGGTCCGCTCGGCGAAGAGGCCGGCGTAGCGTTCGAGGTCCCGGGTGCTGGTGTGCGCGCGCCGTCGGTGTTGCGGTGGAGGCACCTCACTCATGCACGGAAGTGTGGCGGATCGACGCCGCGGCGCCCGGGAGGCTAGGTTTTCGCATGTGGACTTTCTGACCGAGGTAGGCATCGGCATCGCGATCGGCATGCTCGCCGGCACGACCGGGACGCACGGCTCCGCCCGTGGCCGGATGACCATCCTCGCTGCGGTGATCGGCCTGATCGCGGGCTTCCTGCTCGACGGCGCCGCGGGGGCGGTACTGGCCCTGGCCGGAGCGGTACTCGGCTGCATCGTGATCAGCGACCTGGTTGCCGGCGCCAGCCGGCGGGAGGGAAGCGGCGGCGGCGCGCTCGCTTTCATCATCGCCGTGGCGGCCCTGATCGTGGCGGCTGCGGCCCTGCTGCTGCCGGTGCTGGTCATACCGGTGATCATCGCCCTGATCTGGCTCGGGATCTCCCGCCACCGCCGGGCCCAGCGCAAACACGCCGGGCTTCGCGTCCTGCGCTAGCCGAGCGGCCGACCAACCCGGTCGAGCATCATTCGGCCCATGCCCAAGAAGCTGATCCTCACCTACGTCGATTCGCTGCGCACGGACATGCTCAGGCGCGCGATCGATGAGGAGCGGGCGCCGACCTTCGCGGCCCTGCTCGAGCGCGGGGTCCTGATCGAGGACTGCGTCTCCAGCTTCCCCTCGGTGACGCCGGTCGCCTGCTCGGAGATGGTCACCGGCGTCGGCGCCGACGAGCACTGGATCAGCGGCATGAACTGGTACCACCGGCTCGAGCGGCGCTACGTCGAGTACGGCTCCTCGCTGGAGGCGACGCGCGCCTTCGGTGTCTTCCGCGCCCTCTACGACCTCGTCTACAACATGAACCTTGCCCATCTCAGCCCGGAGATCGAGACCGTCTTCGAGCGCCTCGACGATGCTGGCGCTCGCACCGCCTGCACGCCGTTCCTGATCTACCGTGGCCGCCACCGGCACGAGGTCTCGCTCGACGGGCTGATGCGCCGCGCCGTCGACGCAACCCGGCTCAAGTTCCGCCACCACACCTGGGGCCCGGGGGAGCTCTTCTACGGCGACCTCTACGCCAGCCGCGAGGTGCCCTGCAAGTCGACTTCGATACCCGGCAGCCGCGACGGCTACGCGGCCTGCTGCTCGGTCGAGCTGATGAAGGAGGACGGCTTCGACTTTCTGTTGCTCTCGCTGCCCGACAACGACAATTACTCGCACCGGCATGGCCCCGAGGCCTCGGTTGAGTCGATTGCCAAGGCGGACCACTGCTTCACAAAACTCATCGAGGCCGCCGGCGGCCTCGATGCCTTCCTCGACGAGTACGCGCTGATCCTCGTCGCCGACCACGCCCAGACCCCGGTTCACCGCGGCCTGCCGCTGGCCGAGCTGCTGGGGCACGAGTGGTCGGTGCTGCAGCCCTCCGACGAGCGCCCCGAGCTGGCGCAGCTGGCGGTCAGCCCAACCGGCCGCGCCGCCCACGTCTACCTGCTGCCGGGTGAGGGTGAGCGGGCCGCGCCGGCGGCCGTGGCCGCGAGGCTGACCGTGATCGAGGGCATCGACCTGGTCTGCTGGCTGCAGGGCGAGGACGGTCTGCCGTTGTGCCGGCGGGAGCCGGGCCCGCCGGCGGGCGGTGAGTGGGCGGTGCTCGAGCGCGGAGGAGAGATGCTGCGCTTCCGCCCCGGCGGGGATATCGGCGACCTGCGCGGCGGCAGCTGGGAGCTCGACGGCGAGACAGGAGTTCTGGCGGCTACGGTCGAGGACGGGCGCTTGCGCAGCGACGAGTACCCGGATCCGCTGGCCCGGGTCTGGTCGGCGCTAAGCGCTCCCCACGCCGGTGACTTCGTCGTCTCGCTTTCGCCTGGGTTCGAGGCAGTCGACTGGGGCGGCGTCACCCACGCCGGCGGCGGCAGCCACGGGGCGTTGCACGCTGGCGACTCATTGGGGCCGCTGTTGTTCGTCGGCTGCGGGCCGGAGTCGGCGAACGAAAAGGATCAGTGGACGCTCAGGGACGTCGCGCCTGCGATCTTGGAGCACTTCGGACTGAAGGCGAGGGTGTGAGCGACAAGGAGTCCTGCGGGCGGGCGAGGGCGTCCGTTCTCGGACTCCTTGTCGCTCCACTCGTCAGCTTCGCGGTGCTCGCTCTGCTGGCGGGTTACTTGCTGCCCGGGACTGCCAGTGCGCGGGGCGGGCAGGTGTCGGAAACGGAGGCGATTCGAGTCGCCAATCGGGATTCGAATGCTGAAAAGGAGCGGGCGGAGAACGGGCCCCTGGCGCCGGTTGCGACCATCGTCGACGGCAATTGGGAGATCGCCTACTTCGTCGCCGGCAAGCAGGTGGCGCTGGTCATCGTCGATCCCCAGAGCGGCGTGGTGCGGGAGTCGTGGACCGGATACCAGGTGGCCTGGAAGATGGCGCGCGGCTATTCCGGCTCCTTCGGGCACAAGCTCAACGCGCCCTACGTCTTCCTGCCTCTCTGCGCCATCTTCCTGCTCGGCCTCCTCGACTGGCGGCGGCTGCGGCGGGTTGCCAACCTCGACCTGCTCGTTCTCCTCGCCTTCGGCATCTCCCACTTCTTCTTCAACCGGGGCGAGATCGGTCTCTCGGTCCCGCTCCAGTACCCCGTCCTGCTCTACCTCCTTGGGCGAGCGCTGTGGATCGGCTTCCGTGGCCGCGGCGAGGGACTGCGGCCGGTCTGGCCCACCGCCTGGCTGATTGTCGTCGCCCTCTTCCTGATCGGTTTCCGGGTCGGCCTCAACGTCGCTGACTCGGGCGCGATCGACGTCGGCTACGCCAGTGTCGTCGGCGCTGATCGGATCAGCCACGGCGAACCGATCTACGACAACTTCCCCGAGGACGTATCCCAGGGCGACACCTACGGTCCCGCCAACTACCTCGCCTACGTCCCTGCTGAGCTGGTCTGGCCCTGGTCGGGGAGCTGGGATGACCTGCCGGCGGCGCACGGTGCCGCGGTTCTGTTCGACCTCGCCACCTTCGGCCTGTTGATCCTGCTCGGCCTCCGCATCCGCCCCGGACCGGCCGGGCGCCGGCTCGCCGCGATCCTCGCCTTCGGTTGGGCCGCCTACCCCTACACCGCCTTCGCTCTGGAGTCGAATTCGAACGACACGCTCGTCGCGGCCCTCCTCGTCGCCACCATGCTGGTGCTCGCTCGCCCGGCCGCCCGGGGAGCAATCGCGGCCCTGGCGGCCCTGACCAAGTTCGCTCCAGCCCTGCTGGCCCCGATGCTCCTCACCTACGAATCGAGGAAGCGATCGATGCTGCTCTTCGCCGCCGGCTTCGCTCTCCTGACTTTCGCGCTGATGCTCTGGCCGGCGATCGACCCCGGTCTGGGCACGTTCCACGACCGCACCATCGCCTACCAATCGGGTCGCAACTCGCCATTCAGCATCTGGGGGCAGGTGCCGTCGCTGGAGTTCCTGCGCATCGCGCTCCTTGCCGGAACCGGGGCCCTCTCTCTGCTTCTGGCCTTCCGCCCGCGCCGCAAGACCCCAATCCAAGTCGCCGCCCTCGGAGCCGCCCTGCTGATCGCCCTGCAGCTGACGATGCAGCACTGGTTCTACCTCTACATCGTCTGGTTCTACCCGCTGCTTCTGGTCGCGCTGGCCGCGACCGGGGCTAGGCCTGAGGAGGAGCGGGAACCATCACCTGCTCGAAGGAGTCAGCCAACCCCTGTTGGTTGACCTCGACCAGGGCGCCCATCACCCAGACGTCGTCCTCCGCGGTTTCGAACCGGGTTGGCATCTGGGTGATCAGCGAGGCCAGGGCCTGCTCCGGCTTGACCCCGAGCACGCTGGTCCGCGAGCCGGTCATGCCGACGTCGCAGATGAACGCGGTGCCTCCGGGCAGGACCCGGCCGTCGGCGGTCGGCACGTGGGTGTGGGTTCCGAACACCGCCGCCACCCGCCCGTCGAGGTGCCAGCCCATAGCGACCTTCTCGCTGGTCACCTCGGCGTGGAAGTCGACGATCACGGCATCGGCATCGAGCTGGTCGAGGATGCCGTCGATGGTGTCGAAGGGAGAGCGGGCGACGCGGAGGCCGATCGCGCCGCTGAGGTTGACGACCGCCACCCGCACCCCGCCCGCCTCGACCACGGTGAAGCCGCGGCCCGGATTCCCCTGCGGGTAGTTGGCGGGGCGAATGACCAGGCGCTCGCTTTCGAGGAAGCCGTAGGCCTCGCGGTGGCGGTAGACGTGGTTGCCGGTGGTGATGACGCCGGTGCCAGCGGCGAAGAGGTCGTTGGCGGTGCGCTCGGTGATGCCGACGCCACCCGCGGTGTTCTCGCCGTTGACGACGATCAGGTCCGGCGCGTGCTGCTCGCGCAGCGCCGGCATCGTCTCGCGCAGGCCGCGCCGCCCGGGGCTGCCGACGACGTCGCCGATGAAGAGCACGCGCATGGCCTGACCCTACCCGCGACCGATCAGACCGCGGCGAAGCGCCTCAGGGCGAGCCGCGCGATGGCGCCGTAGGCGACGATCAGGATCGCCAGATGCAGCAGCGGCTTGCCGATGCTTGGACCGGCCGAATCGAGCGCCGCGGTCATCGCCTCGAGTGCCGGCTTAAACGGGAAGAGGGCGGTGACGATCTCGACCAGATCGAAGATCGTGCCGCCGAGGGCGCCGGAAGGAATCAGCGAGAGGAAGGCGATCGGCAAGGTCACCATGAAGGCCAGTAGGGAGACGGCGCGGACTTCCCTCGCCGCCGCTCCCAGCGCCGCCCCGGCCGCCGCCAGGGCGCCGCCTCCGGCGAGGATCGCCAGCAGCCAGAGCCCGATCCGGCCCCACTGCAGCGGCACGAACAGCTGCATGCCGGCGAGCATCAACATGGTCACCGCCAGCCCGACCACCACCCCCAGCAGCACCTTCTCGCCCAGCAGCGCCAGTGGCGAGACCAGCCCCCGGGTCAGCCTCGAGAAAGCGTTCTCCTCACGCTCGAGCGCGAGCGAGCCCGCGACCAGGAGCACGGTGACGAAGGCCAGGG
>DASSFS010000039.1:0-6228 GCA_035694165.1 Solirubrobacterales bacterium
AGCCCGATCGCCCTCGAGCTCCGGGCTGGCGTCCACACCGGCCCGGCGGTGGTGACCATCCCGCCGCAAGGTCAAGAGCCGGTGACTCTCGGCTCGACGCTCGACCTCGCGATGGAGCTCCAGTCCCTGGCCGAGCCGGGATGCGTGATCCTCAGCCCCGCCACCTGCTCCCTGATCGCCAAGAGCTTCGCGCTGGCGGCCCTGCCAGCCGTGCGGGTGCCGGGGCTCACCGAGCCGATCACTCCCCACCGAGTGCTGGAGCCCAGGGGACCGCCGGAGGATGGCCCCGAAGACCGCCCGCCCCTGGTGGGCCGCGGGCGGGAGATGGACCTGCTGCTGAGCCGCTGGAACCTGGCCCGCGAGGGCAACGGACAGATGATCCTGATCGGCGGCGAAGCCGGGATCGGCAAATCGCGCCTCGTGCTCGGCCTGCGGGAGCGGTTGGATCCGAGCACGGCGCAGTGGGCGTCCTGCTTCGGCACGCCCTACACACAGAGCTCACCCCTGCAGCCGGTCGTCGGTTGGTTGCGGCAGGTCCTACTGCGGGGGGACGGGGATTCGCCGCTCGACCGGCTCGCGAGCGCCCTGCGGGACGTCTCGCTCGCCGACGCCGTGCCGCTTCTCGCCCCGCTGCTCGACCTGCCGCTCGACGATCGCTACCCCGCTCTCCAGCTGACTCCTGAAAGTCGGCGGGAGAAAACGCTGGACGCGCTGGCCTCCTTGGTGGTGCAGACGGCGGAGCGGCAGCCTCTCGTCCTCCTGATCGAAGACCTCCAGTGGCTGGATCCCACGACTCGCGCCTGGCTGGATCGCCTGATCGATCAGGTCGCGAGCGCTCCTCTCCTCCTCTTGTTGACGCTTCGCCTCCATACCCTGGAAGTCCTCTGGGGACCACGCGCCCACCTCACCCAGATCACCCTGAATCCGCTGAACGACACGGAGGCGGAGCAGGTCGTCGAGCGGGTGGCGGGAGAGCGCCCCCTGGCGGCCGCGGTCCGGCGGCAGATCGTCGCCAGAACCGACGGCGTCCCGTTGTTTCTGGAGGAGCTGACCAAGGCCGTTCTGGAGTCGCCCGCATCCGTCGAGCGGCAGGAGTTGCCGGCGACGCTGCGCGATTCGCTGGCGGAACGGCTCGATCGGCTGGGGACGGCGAAGGAGATCGCCCAGGTCGCTGCCGTGATCGGCCGCGTTTTCTCGCTCGAGCTCTTGGCGGCCGTCTGCGGCCGCGACGAGGCGGCGCTGCAAGGGGAGATCCGGCGACTGGTGAAAGCGGAGCTCGTCTACCGCAAGGGGTTCGGCGGAGAGGCGAGGTACCTGTTCAAGCACGCCCTGGTTCAGGACGCGGCGTACGAGTCGCTGCTCAAGCGGGAGCGGCAGCAGATCCACCAGCAGATCGCCGACGCGTTGGCGACTCGCTTCGGCGAGACCGCGGAGACTGCACCCGAAATCCTGGCGCATCACTACACCGAAGCCGGCCTGAGCGAGCCGGCGATCGACTTCTGGGTGCGCGCCGGCGAGCTCGCCAGCAGCCGGTCGGCCAGCCTGGAGGCGATCAGCCATCTAGACCGTGCCCTTGCGCTGCTCCAGGGCCTCGCGGAAGGGCCCGAGCGCGACCGCCGAGAGCTGAAGATTCAGAATCTCCGGGCGGCCGCGATCATCACCGGGAGAGGGTACGCCGATCCGGAGGTCGATCACGCCTACTGCCGCGCCGAGGTCTTGGCGAAACGTCTCGAAGAGGCCGAAGAGCATTTTTGGGCCGTGCTCGGACGGCACATCTGCCATGTCACCTGCGGCGACCTGACACAGGGCCTGGGCCTCGCCGAGCGCCTCCTGCAGATTGCCGAAGGCGAGCGGCGGCCCGGCCTCCTCTCGATTGCATGGTTCTCTCTCGGGGTCTACCACTTCTGGCAGAGCGACTACACCCAGGCCCTTGCCGAGCTGGAAAGGGCGGCCGAGCTCGCCCCGTCGGACGACGACTCCTATCGGCTCCGGAAACGTGCAGACCTGCGGGTGCTGTGCCGCTGCTACGCCGCGATGACTCTCTGGCACCTGGGCCAACTCGACCGCGCGCGCCAGCGGCAGGAGCAGGCCATCGCTCTCGCCCGCCAGCTCGGCGCCCCGTTCACGCTGTTGTTCGCCGACACCTTCGGCGCCAGTCTCGCCTACAACCTCGGCGACGCCGAGACCGTCCGGCGGCTGGCGCGGGAGGTGTACGACCTCGCCCTCGAGCTCGGCTTCTACTACTTTTCATGGCAGGCTCCCCTCTGGCTCGCGTGGTCTGACCTGGTCGCGCCGGTGGACGGCGCGGCAGCGATCGAGCTGCCCGATTTCGACAGCTTGCAACGGGTCATCGTGGAGAATGCGGGCGCCACGATGGCCTATTACTCCTGCCTGCATGCCGAGATCCTCGTCTTGCGAGAGCGCCCCGGAGACGCCTGGCGGGCGCTGGACGAGGGCTTGCGCGTCGCCCAAGCGCGCGGAGTGTCGTTCTGGGTCGAAGAGATCCACCGCGTTCAAGGAGAGATCCTGCTGAGCCCGAAGACCCCTGACGTGATCGGCGAGGGGGACCGCTCGGCTGCAGCCGAGCGACGGTTCCAGACGGCTCTGGAGTTGGCCCGGCGCCATGGCTCGCGTTCGCTGGCGCTGCGTGCCGCTCGGAGCCTCGGGCGACTCTGGAGGAGACAGGGCAGAACGCAGGCGGCCCGCGAGCTCGTCGCCCAGGCCGAGCAGGGCTTCGCCACGGACTCGTAGTAGGCCGCAAGCTCGCCCTGGTGATGCCGTCCTCCGGGAAGAGGACTTTGTCCGGGTGGACTGCAACCTGCCTGGTGGCTGCTTCGTAGGTGCTCCTCATGTCCAACCCCGCCCTCCCCGACCACGGCTTTCGCGGCGCCCCCGTCGTCTGCCGGCGGCTGCCGGGGTTCCTGCTCACCGACCTGCTCCATCGCACCGGCTCGCGCGGGGGGCGGCACAGCCACGGCGGCGCCTATTTCTCGCTCCTCGTCGCCGGCTCGTACCGGGAGATGGACGGCGGGCGCCGCTGCGACTACCAGCGCGGCACCGTCCGCTTCCACCCGCCCGCCTTCCAGCACGCCGACGAGGTCGGCGCCGGCGGGGCGCGCTTCCTCTGCGTCGAGGTCGGCGACGAGGTGCTGTCGGCGCTGCCGGGGCGCTGGCGGCGGGATCCCTTCCTGGCCGGCCCCCACACGTCGCTGTCGCGGCTGGCCGGCGAGCTCCACCGCGAGCTGCTGCTCGCCGACGGCGCCGGCGAGCTGGTGCTCGAGGGGCTGGCGCTGCAGCTCGCCGGCACCCTGGCACGGCTGCCGGTCGAGGAGACGGTGCCGCCCTGGCTGCTCGCCGTCGCCGAGCGGCTGCGTGCGGAGCGACACCTGCCGCTGCGTCTCGCCGACCTGGCGCACGAGGCGGGAGTGCACCCGGTACACGTAGCGCGCGCCTTCCGCCGCCACTTCCAGCGCAGCGTCGGCGAGGAGCTGCGCCGCCTGCGCGTCGAGGCGGTGTGCGACGAGCTGTCGCGTCCGGGGGCGAGCATCGCCGACGCCGCTTGCGCCGCCGGCTTCGCCGACCAGAGCCACTGCACCCGGGTCTTCCGCCGCCACCTCGGCATGAGCCCGGCGCAGTTTCGCGAGCGCGCCGCGATGGCGCGGCGGCGCTCCCGCGTGACGTAGGTCGGGGCTCGCGACGGCGGCGGGTTCGGTCGAGACCGCGAGGTTTCGCCCGTTCTCGATGCGAATGCGCCGTCCCCGTAGTCTCGTGCCGGTGGCGGCAATCAACCAACCTCGCCGCCGGAGGGACCTCATGCGAAACCGTCTCTTGTTCATCCTCGGCGGCGTGGCCCTGCTCGTCGTCGCCGGCGTCGCGCTCGCCGGCGCGCGCGACGGCGCGGCGACCGGGTTCTCGCGCCGCGGCACCGTGCGCGTCGCCTTCGTGATCACCGAGAACGCAAACGTCATGGACTTCGCCGGTCCCTGGGAGACCTTCCAGGACGTCGAGGTCCGGGGCGGCGCCTTCGAGCTCTATACCGTCTCCGACAGCCGCAAGCCGGTGAAGATGACTGGTGGAGTCATGGTGGTGCCCGACCACGGCTTCAACGACGCGCCGCTGCCGCACGTCGTCGTGGTAGGTGCCCAGCGCGGCTCGGCGGCGATGGACGCCTGGCTCGAGAAGGTAGCCCCCCAGGCCGATGTCGTGATGTCGGTGTGCACGGGTGCCTTCAAGCTCGCCCGCGTCGGGCTGCTCGACGGCAAGGCCGCTACCACGCACCACGACTTCTTCGACGACTTCGCCCGCCAGTACCCCGCCGTCCGCCTCGAGCGCGGCCGCCGCTGGGTGGAGAGCTCGCCCAAGGTGTACACCGCGGGCGGGCTCACCTCGGGCATCGACCTGGCGCTGCACATCGTCGCCAAGTACCACGGCGACGAGGTGGCCGACCGCACCGCCTTCTACATGGAGCACGACGGCAACGGCTGGAAGGATGCCACCGCCACGCCGGTGGCGCGAGCGCGCTGAGCGCTCATCCAACCGCGGATCGGGAGCGTAGCGCTCTACGCAGGCAGACAGCGCACCGGGCCCACGCGGGCTCGGGCCGAATCCGCGAAATCCAACCGCCCAGGAGGATGGGAATGTTTCGTCCGTCGCGCTACCCGTTCGCCCTCGCCGCCCTCGCCTTTCTCGCCGCCGCCGGCTCCCCCGCCGCCGCGTCGAGCCACCGCGAGGCGCCGGCCATCGCCGCCGATCCGGCGATCGACGCCACCGATCTCTACGCCTTCGTCAGCCCCGATCGGCCCGACACCGTCACGCTGATCGCCAACTACATCCCGCTCGAGGCGCCCTACGGCGGCCCCAACTTCTTCGGCTTCGCCGACTGGCCGGCGGCGCAGTACGAGATCCACGTCGACAACGACGGCGACGCCGTCGAGGACCTCACCTTCCTCTTCCAGTTCCGCAGCGAGACGGCCAACGACAAGACGTTCCTCTACAACACCGGGCCGATCACGGTGGCGCCAGCGGGCGCCAAGACGCCGTACGCCGGCCTCAACGTCTACCAGTACTACCGCCTCTACCTGGTGCGCGGGCCGCAGAAGGCCGGCGAGAAGCAAGCGCAGCTGCTCGGCGAGTACCTGCCGGTCGCTCCGAACAACGTCGGGCCGAAGTCGATCGCCGACTACGGCAGCCTCGCCGACGCCGCCGTGCGCACGGTCAAGGAAGGCGTTCGCGTCTTCGCCGGTCCGCGCGACGATCCGTTCTTCGTCAACCTCGGCCGTACCTTCGACCTGCTCAACGTCGACCCGGTGCTGCCCGGCGGCCGCGACGAGGACGCCGGCAAGGCCCCCGACCACCTGCGCAACCTCAACGTGCACACCATCGCGCTGCAGGTGCCGATCCCGCTGCTGATGGGCGCCGGCGGCAACGCCGCCACCAAGGCGTGGCCGGTGCCGGTCGACGACCCCAGCGCCATGATCGGCGTCTGGACCACCGCCAGCCGCGCCAAGACGTGGACGCTCTCCGCCGGCAAGCGCGAGGCGAGCGGCGACTTCGTGCAGGTCTCTCGTCTCGGCATGCCGCTGGTCAACGAGGTGGTGATCCCGCGCGGGCAGAAGGACCTCTTCAACGGCAGCGCGCCCAAGGGCGACGGCCAGTTCCTCAGCTACGTGCAGAACCCCGAGCTCGCCGGCGTGCTCAACGCGCTGTTCAAGCTGAAGGTGCCCGCCAACCCGCGCGCCGACCTCGTGCAGGTGTTCCTGAAAGGCGTTCCCAAGCTCACCGAGAAGGGCGTCCCCTGCGAGTACCTGCGCCTCAACATGGCGGTGCCGCCGAGCGCCAAGCCCAACCGCCTCGGCCTCCTCGCCGGCCAGCAGGACGGCTTCCCCAACGGCCGGCGGCTGGGCGACGACGTCGTCGACATCGCGCTGCGCGTGGTGGCGGGAGCGCTCGATCCGAAGTTCAACGTGGCGCCGAACAACCAGCTCGGCGACACGGTGGTGAAGAACGACAAGGCGTTCCTCGCCAGCTTCCCGTACGTCGCGCCGCCCACTGACGGCGTGAACGTCACCTACTGAGCCCCTGCTGGCAGGGGCCTGGCGGCCGTCTCGGGATCTTCCGAGACGGCCGCCTCGTGCGTCATGGGGTCGTATGCCGACGAGTCAGGTCCAGCGTCGTGGCACGGGGATCGCAGGTTCCGTGTGCGGATAGGCCGCGAAGGAGACCACTATG
>DASSFS010000040.1:0-64967 GCA_035694165.1 Solirubrobacterales bacterium
TGCCCAGCGTCATCGTCGTCGACTCGCCCCCCGGGATCACCAGGCCGTCGAGCCCGTCCAGGTCGGCGGGCACGCGGACCTCGCGCACCTCGGCGCCGAGGCCGCGCAGCATCCGCGCGTGCGCCTCGAAGTCGCCTTGGAGCGCGAGGACGCCGATGAGCGGCGCGCTCACCAGCCGCGGTTGGCGAGGAGCTTCTGCTCCTCGAGCTTGCGCGTCTCCAGCGACACCATCGCCTGGCCCAGGCCCTCGCTGGCGCGGGCGACGCGGTCGGCGTCCTGGTAGTGGGTCGTGGCCTCGACGATCGCCGCGGCGCGGACCGGCGGGTTGTCGGACTTGAAGATGCCCGAGCCGACGAACACGCCCTCGGCGCCCAGCTGCATCATCAGCGACGCGTCGGCGGGCGTGGCGATGCCGCCGGCGCAGAAGAGCACGACCGGCAGCTTGCCCGCCTCGGCGACGCCGCGGACGAGGTCCAGCGGCGACTGCAGCTCCTTCGCGGCGGTCGCGAGCTCCATGTCGTCGAGCGTCTGCAGGCGGCGGATCTCGGAGCGGATCGAGCGCAGGTGGCGGACGGCCTCCACGATGTCCCCGGTGCCGGCCTCGCCCTTGGAGCGAATCATCGCCGCGCCCTCGCCGAGTCGCCGCAGAGCCTCGCCCAGGTTGGTGGCGCCGCAGACGAAAGGAACGTCGAAGGCGAGCTTGTCGATGTGGTTGCGCTCGTCGGCGGGAGTCAGGACCTCCGACTCGTCGATGTAGTCGACCTCCAGCGCCTGCAGGACCTGGGCCTCTGCGAAGTGGCCGATCCGCGCCTTTGCCATGACAGGGATCGTCACCGCCTCCTGGATCCCTTTGATCATCGCCGGGTCGGACATGCGGGCAACGCCGCCGTCGCGACGGATGTCGGCGGGAACGCGCTCGAGGGCCATGACCGCGCAGGCCCCCGCATCCTCGGCGATCTTTGCCTCCGCGGGCGTGACCACGTCCATGATCACCCCGCCCTTCAACATCTCTGCCAGGCCGGTTTTCAGTCTGAAAGTTGCGTGCTCAGTCATCCCGCCCCATATTACGGGGACGGCCGCGCGCGACTACCGCCGGTTCGCTACTTCAGTTTGTAGGCGCGAATGCGGTCTTTGTGGGCGGCTTCGTCGCGGGCGTAGAGGCCGTAGGCCAGAGCCTGGACGAGAGCCATCAGCGCCGTATTCGAACGCGCGAACGAGGGACTGTTGGATGAGAAGTAGAGAGTCAGCTCGGCGTGCTCCCCCACCTCCGACATGGTCGCGTCGGAGATCGCCAGGGTGCGAGCACCGCGGTGCAGCGCGAGCTTCATCGCCCGCAGCAACAGAGGGTGTGCGCGACCGGCAGAAAGGGTGATGACGAGCGTGTCTTCGCCGATCCGACCCAGCCGCTGCAGGGACTCGCCGCCGGTGCTGGCGACGATCTCGGCGCGGATGTCGAGCAGACTGAGGGTATGCCGCAGGTAGCTGGCGAAGAAAGCCATCTGGTCGACACCGACGATGACGATGCGCTGTGCCGTGGCCAGGGCCGCGACCGAAGCGTCGACTTGCTCGGGCGTAAGCTTGCGCGCGGTTTCCTCGAGGTTGGAGTAGTCGGCACTGAGCGACCCCTCCAGCTCGGAGTGGTCGAAGGAAAAGAGGGCACCGCCGTTGGCGGTGTTGTTGCTGGCAATCGTCGTGCGGTACTCCTCGATCGCCGACTGCTGCAGCTCTGGATATCCCTCAAAGCCGAGGGCCTGGGAGAAGCGCACCACCGTCGATGACGAGGTGCTCGCTCTCCTGGCCAGCTCCTCGGCGGTGAGGAAGGCTGCCTCGTCGAGGTGATCGACGATGTAGCGGGCTACGTCTTTCTGGGAGCGCGAGAACTCATCGAAGCGCTCCTGGATGTAGTCGGAAAGACTCTTAAGTTGTGGGGACTTCGTCGCGGTCTTGGTCACGGCGGTCGATTTCGCCGAACCTCACACTTTCCCTTCTTGCGAACTTGCACAGATGCGCGTATTTATTCTCCGATCTGGTTGGATTGATCCCAGCGATGACTCTTGAACAGGCCCTGCGCCTCACCAACCGCAACATGATCGCCTTCGACCTGATGCTGGGAACCGCCGCGATCGCCGCCCCGGCGACGACCCTGAAGGTGCTCGGTCACGAGGAGCCCTCACCAGATGCGAAGCACCTGTTCCGCCGCTGCGGGCCGATCTGGCTGACCTTCGCCGCTGCCCACGCCGTCGCCGATCGTCGCGGCAAGCCGGGCGACTGGCAGGCGCTGGCCTGGCTGCGCGGCACCGAGATCGCAACCGACGCGCTCTGGGCCCAGTCGCCGGCGGTCAGCCGGCCGGGCGCAAAGCTGGGCCTCTACCTGGCCGGGGCCGCGAACGTGGCGATGGCGGCCGGCTTCGCCTGGATGTCGAGGCGCTGAGCCGTGGCCGAGTTCGACGGCCAGCCGAGCATGCGCTGGAGTCTCCGCGGGCTGAACGAAGAAGGCGACGAGGTCTGGCTGATCCGTGGGATCGCGCGCAAGCTCTACCACTGCCCCGGTTGCCACGGCGACATCGACGTCGGCAGCGAGCACACGGTCGTCCAGTTCGTGCGCCGGCTCGGCGGCACAGACCATCACCACTGGCATCGGCAATGCGCCGAAGAGCTGCTGATCCCCGAGCTCGGCAACCTCAAGCGGGTGCCCGCCTCCGAGTCGAGCCAGTCGAGGCTGGAGGCCCGCGGCCGCGTCAAGCCGGGCCGCCGGCGCGGCTAGCGTGACGCTGCTCCACAAGCTTGGCTCGATCTACTCCCGGATCGGCCGCGCCTACTGGTCCTGGGGCCCCTCGCTGCTGTTGCTGGCGGTCATCGTCTTTCTGCCACTGGGGCTGCTGGACGTGCTCTCGGCTGAGCTCGACGTCGACTCGCTCAATCTCAACAGCGGGTTCAAAATCGCTGCGCTCATCGCGGCAATCAGCGCCCTGACGGCGACCAGCTTGATCGGCGAGGTCTTCTACAGCGGCGCCGTCGCGATTTCGCTGACGCACCCCCAGCAGGAGCGCCCGCCGTCCCTGCTCGAGATCGCCCGGCGACTCGACTACCGGCGCCTGATCGCCGTCGACCTCGTCTACGTCTTCATCGTCGTCGTCGGCCTGCTCCTGCTGTTCGTCCCCGGAGTGCTCGCGTTCGTCTGGTTCGGGCTCGCCGGTCCCGTGATCGAGATCGAGAAGCACAGCGTGCGCGGAGCCCTGCGCCGCAGCTGGCAGCTGGTCCGGGGCAGCTTCTGGCTGGTCCTGCTCGTCCTTGGGCCGATCGAGATCGTCGGCGACGCGGTCGGCGAACTGCTCGGCGAGGGCGTGCACAGCCTGCTTGGCCACACCTTCGTCGCCACCTGGCTGGCCGACGTGGTCGCCAACGTCTTCCTCACCCCGATCTTCGCCGTCGCCGCCGTCCTGCTCACTCTCGACCTGATCGCCGAGAAGGACGGCGACGGGCCGCGGTTCAACCCAGCGCCCGCACCGGAACCGGCGCCGGCATGATCTACGCCTCTTTCATCGCCGACTACTGGCAGGACCACATCCTCGCCAACGAACGCCAGGGCGTCTTCCTGGTCCTGGTCGGGTTCGTCCTCTCCTTCGCCTTCATCCGCATGAGCACGCGGCTGATGCGCAGCCCCAAGGTGCCCTGGTGGCCCGGCAGCGTGGTCAGCGACAGTGGTGTCCACCTCCACCACCTGGTCTTCGGGATCGTGACGATGATGATCGCCGGCACGCTCGGCTTTGCCGCCCACGGCGAAAACCCGTGGGCGGAGATCTGCGCCTTCTTCTTCGGCGTCGGCGCCGGTCTGACGATCGACGAGTTCGCCCTCTGGGTCTACCTCGACGACGTCTACTGGGCCGAGGAGGGCCGCAGCTCGATCGACGCGACGGTGATCGCGGCAGCGCTGATCGGCCTGGTCGTGCTCGGCGTCAACCCGCTCGACACTAGCTCGGGATCGGAAGGTTGGGCGGCGCTGATCGCCTCGGCCCTGCTGTTGTTGCTGGTCGTGGCGATCTGCTTCTTCAAGGGCAGGCGCCTGCACGGGCTTATCGGCTTCTTCATCGCACCGATCGCGATCTACGGTGCCTGCCGGATCGGCAAGCCGGACTCCGCCTGGGCCCGCCGCCGCTACGGCGAGCGCAACCCGAAGAAACAGGCGAAGGCCGAAGGGCGCTTCCCCCCGGACCGCCGCACCGAGCGCTTCAAGGAAGCCTTCCGCGACATCGTCGGCGGCAAGCCCAGTGAGGGCGTCGCCGCCGTCCGCGACGAGGCCGCCGCGGCGACCCGCGAAGCGGTCGAGGAAGCGCGGCACCGCGCCGACCGGGTCACCCACCCGGGCAGGCACGACAAAGATTGAGCAGTTTCACCACCTATCGGTGGGTTAAGTGCCCAACCTTCAGCGGGTGAGCCGACGCTCGAGGTTGGCCCGCACGCCCGGCCACTCGGAGTCGATGACGCTGTAGTAGGCGGAGTCGCGGAGGCCAACGTCGGGGACGATCATGTGGTTGCGCATGACGCCCTCGAACTGGGCCGGTATCGCCGCCATCGCGTTGCGCGAGCGTTCGTTACGGGCGTCGGTCTTGAGCTCGACTCGGACGCAATCGAGGTCGTCGAAGGCGTGGGCGAGCAGCAGCAGTTTGACCTCGACGTTGATCCCGCTGCGCCAGACGCTCGGGTTGAGCCAGGTCCAGCCGACCTCGACCACACGGTCGGCCGGCCGGACGCCGAGGTAACGAGTGCTGCCGACGATCTCGCCGCTGCGTCGGTCACGGGTCGCGAAGACGCCCTCCCGGCCCTCTCGATGCGCCGTCAGCGAGATCTCAAACCAGCGATCGAAGTACTCGCGGCTGCTGCCGAGGTGGGCCAGCCACCGCCAGATCTCCGGCGCCTGCGCCGCGCGCCAGAGATCGTCAGCGTGCTTCTCCTCAAGCGGCTCCAACGCCGCCAGCGAACCGTGCATCGGGATGGCCAGGTTCTCCACCCGGCCATCCTTACCGATCTGTCAGCCCGCACCGTTCATGTTCATTAGGCCGACCACATGGCCCTCGGGATCGGAGAAGAGTCCGATCTGCCCGGTCGGGATGTCCATCGGGCCCATCACCCGGGTGCCGCCGAGCGACTCGGCCTTGGCCAGGCCGGACTCGACGTCGTCAACTTCGACGTAGAAGGTGACATGACCGTCTTCGCCCTCGCCGGCGGAGCCGATCCCGCCGCGGATCCCCTGCCCACCGGTATCGATTCCGGTGTACGGCATCGCCTCCATGTCGTTCAGCTGCCAATCGAAGAGGCCGGAGTAGAAGCCCTTCATCGCCTCGCGGTCCCGTGCCGCAACTTCGAACCACATCGTCGGGTTGCCCATCGTCGTTCCTTTCGTATTGCTTCGTTTTAGATCAGGCGATGCAGTTACTCGCCGAATTTGTCCGGGCCGGGGTCCTCGCCAACAGCGCTGGCGGCGAGCCGGTCCATGTAGTGGCGCCAGCCGTGTCCGTGTTTCTCGGCCGACTCAGCGTTGGGAAGGTCGTGATGGATCAGCCGCAAGTGAGTGCCGTCGCCGTCTGGCTGCAGCAGAACCTCGACCTTGCTGGAGCCAGGCGGGGTGACTGAGTCCTCGCCATTCCAGCCCCAGCTGAAGACGACCCGGTTGGGGCGATCGAGCTCCAGGTACTCGCCCGACGCGATCGCCTCGCTATTGATGTCGCAGTAGAAGCGACCGCCGGGCCTGGGGTCGAGCTCGGCCGAGCGACCCATCCACTGGATCATCTTGTCGGGCTCGATGAAGAAGTCGAAGACCGTCTCAGGGCTTGCCCCGATTCGAGCCTCTACCTCGACCGCGTCCACCGTCTTTGCGTTTGCCACGTTTGTCCCTCCTTTGCTGCTCCAGCTCGGCGGCCAGCTTCAGCCGCTCGAGACGATCGGTCCAGAATTTGTCCATGAAGTCGCGTAGCCCGGCCAGTCCCTCGGGCCGGGCCCGGTAGTAACGGCTCGTCCCCTGGCGTCGCTCGCTCAGCAAGCCAGCGCCGCGCAGGACGGTCAGATGTTGGGAGATCGCTGGGCGCGAGACGTCGAAACCAGCGGCGATCTCTCCGGCGCTGAGCTCACGCTCGCGGACCATCGAGAGGATCTCCCGCCGGCGCGGCTCGGCAATTGCCCGCGCCACCAGATCCATCTGCTCCTGCTCGGCCATCTCCGTTGCCATGGCCTTATTTAAGCAGATAGTTACGTAAGCTGCTGCTTACCTAAAGCGCGCTTCCACTGCAGACCGTGAAGCCGACGTCTTCGGCCATCCGGGTGCGGTTGTCCTCGGTGTCGTTGCGGTTGTCTCTGGCTTCGAGATAAGCGGCGGCGTCGTCGGCTTCGGCCGCCCGCAGGGCGTCTTCGTCCCAGCCCACGACTTCTTCCTGTGACTCGACGTATTCGCGGAAGGCGGGTTCGACGGAGGCCGGGGCGTCGAGCTGGCGCCAGCGTTCCATCGCCTTGGTCGAGTTCTTCACCAGTTGGGCGGAGTACGGAGCGTTTGGACTCAGCTCGTCCTTGGCCTCCGGCCAGCGTTCGCGGGCGGCCGCGTAGTCGGCCTGCGCCTTTTCGCAGATCGCGTCGCCTTGCCCGATCAGCTCCGACCTGGTCAGTGGCTCCGGCTTCGGTTTCTGTGCCGGCTTCGGAGAGGTCTCTTCGTTCTGTGCCGTGGTCGCAATGGCGTCCTCTTCCCCGCCTTCCCCCCCATCCGAACCGCCGAGGGCGATCACCGCAATGACGATCGCGACTGCCGCAAGTAAACCGGCAGCAAGTACGAGCGGTCGACGCCGACGCCCACCAGACGCGGGGGACTCAGCCTCGGGTGCGAGGCGGTTGGTGGCAGGGGTTGGCTCGGGTGGGTCCCCCACCTCGGTCGACGGCTCGGGCGACTGCGTCCGCGGATCCCGCGTCGCCGCCGCGCCGGTCGCCACCGTCCGCTCGGGCACGCCGACTGCGGCGCCGCTGACGGCAGCCACGGCAGCGCGGCCGAGGTCGCCGGCGGATGGGTAGCGATCCTCGGGTTGCTTCGACATCGCCCTGATGACGACATCGTCGAGCGCCATCGGGACCTCCGGCGCGTACAACGACGGCGCCGGCGGCGGGTCGTGGAGGTGGGCGTAGAGGCGGGCCGCCTCGCCGTCGCGCGGAAACGGCACCTCCCCGGCCAGCAGCTTGAACAGCAGGCAGCCGAGCGCGTAGACGTCGACCCGGGCGTCGACCGCGCCGCCGGAGATTTGCTCGGGGGCGACGTAGTCGAGGGTGCCGACGAAGCGCCCGGTCTGGGTCAGGCCGGACTCGGTGGCGACGTTACGGGCGACGCCGAAATCGGTGATGTAGGCGTGCTCCTCCCCCTCGGCGCCGCTGAGGAGGACGTTGGCCGGCTTGACGTCGCGGTGCACCAGGCCGGCAGCGTGAATCGCGTCGAGCCCATTGCCGACCTGGGCGATCAACCTCGCCGCGTGTTCCGGCTGCAGCCGTCCGTCGCGGGCGAGGCGTTTGCCGAGGTCCGAGCCGGAGACGTAGCGCATGGCGATGAACGGAACGCCCGCCTCCTCGCCGGCGGCGTAGATCGGGACCACGTTGGGATGCTCGATCGAGGCGGCGATCCGCGACTCCTCGGCAAAACGCTTGGCGAAGACCTCGTCGGCGGCCGCCTCGGGAGCGATCAGCTTCAGCGCGACGCGTCGCTCGAGGCCCGGCTCGACGGCGAGATAGAGGATCCCCATGCCGCCGCGGCCAAGCCGGTTCTCGATCCGGTAGCCGGCGAATTCATCGCCCCCGGACAGCTCGCTCCAGCCATGCGCCTCAACCATCGCTCAACCCTAGCCGTCGAATCCGGCGCCTAGACTGGGTCGCGCAATGTCCCGACGCCTGCTGATACCGACCTGCATCGCCGCGCTCTGCCTGCTCGGCGCCACCCTGGCGCAGGGCGAGCAGAGTCAGTCCGGCAACGTGCGGATCTCCTTCAGCGGCAGCTTCGCCCCGCACTCGCTGCCGCGCGACCGCCCAGCGCCGATAACGGTGCACCTCAAAGGCGCGATCAGCACCACCGACGAGACCCATCCACCAGCGGTGCAGAAGATCGAATTCGCGATCAACCGCAACGGCAGAATGACGACGACGGGACTGCCGACCTGCACCAGCGCCCAACTCCAGGCGACCAACACCGAGACGGCGATCGAGCGCTGCGGCCCGTCCCTGGTGGGTCGTGGTCGCTTCGGAGCAAACGTCGAGTTCCCCAGCGTGACGCCGGTTCCGGCCACCGGCAGGATGCTCGCCTTTTTCGGTACTCGCCAGGGCAAGCCGGCGCTGCTGCTCCACCTCCACGGCACGACGCCGGTGCAAACCACCTTCGTACTGCCGCTGGAGATCAGCCGCCAGGCGAAGGGCCAGTTCGGGACGATCCTCTCGGCCCGGATCCCGACTCTCGCCGGCGGCCTCGGCTCGGTCACCGAAATCGACCTGCGGATAGGCCGCAGCTACAACTACCGCGGCCAGCGCCACAGCTTCCTCAGCGCCAGCTGTGCGGCGCCCAGCGGCTTCACGGTCGCGATCTTCCCGCTTGTCCGCGGCAGCTTCTTCTTCGCCGACGGCAAGAAGATCGAAACGACGCTGGCCCGTGACTGCAGCGTCCGCTAGACCCGCCTAGCTGCCTCAGAGGCCGAGGCCGCCGACGCCGCTCTCGCCCCAACCGAGGTGGTGGGCCAGCTCGTGCCGCAGCGTGCGCTCGACCTGGCGCGCGAGCAGCTCGCGGTCGTGGCCGAAGTCGCGTTCGAGGGTGTCGCGGTAGATCACGATCCGATCCTCGAAGCCGTGGCGGGCGATGCCGTCCCCGAAGTACTCACCGTAAGCGTGGTGTTCGGTACCGAGGTCGGAGACGATGACGGCGATGTCGGCCAGCACCTGCTGGAACTGCTCCGGGAGGGCGTCGATCGCGTCGGCGACCAGCTCTTCGAACTCCCCCATCTGCTGCTCTTCCGTCATCAGGCCAACGGTAGAGTCATCGGTCCTGAGAATCCACCCTGGGGAGAACCATGAAAGACGTAGAGCCAGGCAGTACCAAGCTGCGCACGTTGAGCGCCACCTTCGCGATCCTTGCGATCGTCGCCGGCGGCGTCGTCTGGTCGGGCTGCGGCAGTGACGACAGCACCAGCGACACCACCAACCAAGCCAAGGAAGAAGTCGAAGAAGGCACCAAGAAGGCCGAAGAAGGCGTCAAGGAAGGCACCGAAGAAGCCAAAAAGGGCCTCGAAGAAGCGAAGAAGCAGGTCGAAGAAGGCAAAGGCAGCGCCTCGAAGGGTCTCGAAGAAGGCGTGAAGCAGGCCGAAAAGGGCATCGAAGAGGGCAAAGCCCAGGCCGAAAAGGGCATCGAAGAAGCGAAGAAGCAGGCAGAAAAGTACCTGCCCTAGTTAGTTGCGATGAAGTGCCGGATCGCGGCCACCGCCGGCGAGCGGAAGGGGAAGTAGAGGCTCGAGACGTGGCCGCGGTCCGGCACCAGGTACAGACGTGAACGGGGGAAGCGGCGCCGGACCTGCCGCGCCTCCGCAACCGAGGTGATGTCGTCGACCTGACCGGCCAGGATCACGGTCGGGAAGGTGGTCGGGGCCCGCCAGCCGGCCGGCACCGGCGGCTCCAGCCCGCCCAGCGGCGGCGCTGGCCAGGTCAGGCAGTTGGTCAGGTGGGCGGCCGAGGAGAGCAGATACTCGCGGCGGCCGAAGGGCGCGAAGTGGTCCTTGGGCAGGCGAATCACCGCCGCCGAGAGCTGGCGGATCCGCTCGTCGATCTCCGCGTCGGGGTCCCAGAGCAACGGGTAGTCGTTGCACTCGACCGCGATCTCGAGGCCGTATGAGAATTCTCCGAGCTCCCCGTGGCCGGCCGGTCCCGGCGCGATCAGCCGGTTCAGCCGTCGCGGCTCGCCGGCGAGGAAGCGGCGGACGCCGTCGTCGAGGCTGAGGTAGGAGCGCGGCGCCAGGGTCCCCGACTGAAGCAGGAAATCGATCAGCCCCTCGGTCGAGCGCTTGGCTACGTGGAAGCGGCGAACGACGCGGGAGAAACGCGCGACCGGGTCACCGGAGCAGGCGGGCGAGTGGCGACAGGCGATCCGCAGGCCGTCGCGGCCGGCAGGAAGGAGCGTCCGGTAGTAGGGATCGTCGCCGGGGTAGGCGGAGTCGAGGATGAGGCCGCGCAGGGCCGCCGGGTAGCGGACCGCGTAGGCCTGACCGAACAGCGTCCCGTAGGAGTCGCCGTAGAAAAAGACGCGGCCGAGGCCGAGCGCCCCTCGCACCGCCTCGAGATCATGCGCCGCTTCGGCCGTGGTGTACCCGGCGTAGCGTGGGCCGAGCTGGTTGGCGCATTCGCCGATCGCGATCGATTCCTGGATCAACCCTTTCTGCAGAGTCGGGCAGTTGACGACGTCGGAGCGGCCGGTACCGCGCTCGTCGAAGAGCACCAGGTCGTGGCGGCGCAGCAGCGGCGCCAGCACCGCGACCAGCGAACGAGCGAAGGGAGCCGCGGTCGAGGCGTATCCCGGACCGCCGTCCATCGCCATGATCGTGCCCAGCGAGGGGCGGCCACGATCGGATCGGGTGCGAACCGCGAAGGCGACTTTGATAGTCCCGAGCGCGGGGTCGGCGCGGCGCATCGGCACCGTGACCTGGCCGCACTTGAACGGCCGCGGTAGGCCGAGATCACAGCTGCGGAGCTCGGGTCCCGCGGCGCCAGCAACCGGGGGCAGGAGGAAGCCCGCGAGCACGATCGGAACGACAGCACGCAGGAAGGTCTTCATCGGTGGCCAACTTAGCCTTCGTGGGCGACCATCCGCAACCGCTCGTGCGCCGGCTGGCGCGGATCGTCGCCTGGATCGGCGGCGTCGCGCTGCTGATCTTCGTGCTCGATCTGCTCGGCGTGCCCGCGGAGGAGTGGATCCGCGACCTCTTCCGCAAGGTCGGCGAGGTGCCGGCCTGGGCAATCGTCGCCGGTGTCAGCCTGGAGACGACGCAAACCTCGCTCGCCGCTCTGGCCTGGTTCGGGATCCTCCGCGCCGCCCTCCCCCAGGCCCGCATCCCTTTCCGGCTCGTGCTCGCCTGCTACGCCGTTGCCGTGGCCCTGAACGGCTTCCTGCCGGCCAACCTCGGCACCTGGGTGATGCTGCTGATGTTGACGACGCTGATCGCCGGCGCCACCTTCACGATGGTCTTCTCGGGGCTACTCGTGGAGAAGATCCCGTTCACCGTTTTCAACGTCGCCCTCTACCTCTATCTCTTCCTTTCGGTCAGCGGCTCCTTCTCGATCAAACTCGGCTTCCTCGCCGACCACACCGCCCTCGTCGTCCTGATCGCGGTCGGCGCCATCGTCCTCGGGGTCCTGCTGGGGCGGATCTTCTGGGAGCGACTGGCGGGGCTGCGCGCGCAGCTGGTCAGCGGCGGCGCGATTCTGCGCAGTCGCCGCAAGACGCTCACCGACCTCTTCCTGCCCGTCCTCGGCAGCTTCGCCGCACGACTCGCGATCATCGCCGTCTTCCTCGGGGCCTACGGGATTCCGGTCAGCTTCCACAACGTCGCCACCGTCACCGCCTCGAACTCGATCTCCAACAGCGTCTCCGCCACCCCGGGCGGGGTCGGCGTAACCCAGGCGATGAACTCGGCGGCGCTTTCGGGCTCGGTCGACGCCGCCACCGCAACCGCCTACTCGATCGGCCAGCAGCTGATCATCTCTGCCTGGGACGTGATCTTCGCGGTGATAATCGTCTCCTGGGTCTTCGGCTGGTCCGGCGGCAAAGCGCTGGTCGAGTCCTCTTACACGGACGCCAAGGTCAAAAGCCGCGAGCTGAAAGAAAAACGCAAGAAGGGCAAGGGCGAGCCGGCGAGCTAGGCCTGCTTGTGGCTCTCGACGAAGATCTCGAACTGCTTCGCGGTCGGCTCGCGGACCTTACCGTTGCCGTGGAAGACCCTGATCAATTCCATCCCGACCGAGGACATGATCTCCGTCAGCTCCTCGACGGTGTAGAGCCGCTGGCGGAATTCGATCGGCTTCAGCTCGTCCAGCACCTCGCCGAAGCGGATCGGGATCATCGCCCCTTCCATGTATTTGTCGCGGCGATTCCAGCGGTGCTCGACGAGTTCGATCATCGAAGACCCCGAGATCCACGATTTCTGCGGCAGGTGCTCGCGCGCGTAAAGGACGTTGGGCAGCTGCATCAGGTGACGCCCGCCCGGCTTCAGTGAGCGCGAGATCACCTCGAAGGTGCGCAGGTTCTCCGCTTCGGTCTCGAGGTAGCCGATCGCACCGTCGTTGAGGCTGAGGACGACGTCGAACTCGGCCTCGAAACCGAGGTCGCGCAGATCCGCCTCGACAAAGGAGACGTCTAGGCCCTCCTTCTCCGCGTCGCGCCTCGCGATCTCCAGCAGCTCGGGCGAGATGTCGGCGCCGACCGCCTCGAAGCCCTGCCGCTTCAGCTCCAGCGAGTGACGGCCCGAGCCACAGGCGAGGTCGAGCACGCGCTCTCCCCCCTCCGGCTTCAGCATCCGCATCGCCCGCTCGACTTCGGCCTCGGTCCGGTCGGTCCAGGCCATGTCGGCCGTGTCGGCAAACGCCGAGACGTACCAGTCCTGCGGAATCTCCTTCGCCAGAACGCTCATTTCTGCCTCCCAAGCTGCTCAGCCGCTCTGAGAATCACCTACTACTCAACTCTCCCATAGTGGCGAAGAAGATAGCGGATCGGCGCTCACGGGACTTCGGGCGGAGCTTCTTCGCTTGGGGTGCCGGAGCCGACTTCGGGAGCGGCGCCTTCGGAGCCTTCCGACCCGCTTTCGCCGCCTTCTTCTTCGGTTTCCGGCGTGGTCCCTTCGCCTTCTTCCCCTGACCCTTCTTCTTCGGTGGTTTCTTCCTCGACGGTGTCAGTCGTTTCATTCGTTTCCGGCAACTCGGGCAGGTCGCCGATTTCCGCCGCCAGCGTTTTCAGGTTCTCGCTGACCACCTCTTCGAGTTCCTCTTCCGTCTCGACGAATTCGACTTCGGCGTGCTCACCCAGGGCCTCGGTGAAGCTGGCGAGCTGCTCGCGGGTGCCCTGCGACGGCTTCAGCGCGACCATCTTGAAGGTCGCGTCGATGCCGCTGCTGTCCAGCCTGCGGCGAATTTCGGCCGGAGCGTTGTCGAGGCATTCGTCTTCCGCTGCACCGGCGATGATGACCACCTGCCTGGTCGAGGCGGGGCCCTGAAAGTTTTCCGAGGCGGTGAATTCGGAGATCGCTTCGATCACCGCGTAGGCGAGGCTGGATTCGCCTTCGGCGCGTTGCGCGGCGGCCTCCTCGGCGACGTCGTCGGAGTGATCCTTGCCGAAGTCGACCAGAAGTTCGCCGCCTTCGTCGCAGCTTCGACCGGTCCGCCGCAACGCCAGACCCTCCTCCTGCAGTGGGACGACGTAGTCGCGGATCGCCTCGGTGGCCGCCTCGAGCTTGGTTCCCTCTCCAAACGGCTCCGCCATCCCGGCGGACGCGTCGAGAATGATCTGCGTGTTGGCGCGCGCGAACTCCGTCGCGGAGATGTCGGCGGCTACGTCCCAGGGCTTGGGTGCACCGGAGAACGCCCAGAGGGCGCCGGCGAGCCCGACCACGGCGACGGTCCCCTGAAACCAGCGCTGCTCATAGAACGGAGCTTTCTCCTTGCCGGCCATTTGGCCGCAAGTCTCTCTGAAAACACAAGGTCTCTCAAGTAATCGCTCTCAGCAGTAGCGCTTGACCGCGTCGCCGACGGTCCGCACCCTGACTTTCCCTTCTTTCTGCAGGGCGCGGACGTGGTCGACAATCGCCTCGAATTCGTCGTCGTTGAACTCGGTCGCTTCGTCTGGCTCACCGCCGACGAGGTCGTGGAAGGAGAGCATCAGCCAGCTTCCCTGCGCCGCGGCACTGTCGATGACCGATTCGACTTCATCGCCGTCGGTGTCGAAGCCGTTGATCGACCAGCCGCGCATCGTGTAATGGTCGCGCGGGGGCAGCGTTTCGGGACCCCTCGCCGTTACCCGTCCGGAGCAGTAGTCGCGAGCGACGAATTTCCGCACCGACTCCCCGGCCGCACCCTTTGGATAGGCGAAGCTCAGGCGGCTGAAGCCGTGTTCGTAGATCCAGTCGCGCAAACCGTCCATCTCGGCTTTCAGCGCCGCGGGTTCGAGGTCGTCGAGGCCGTCGGGGAGGTTGTGGCTCGCAATCGTCAGCGAATGACCGCCGATCTCCCACTGGTGCTGGTCTCGCAGTTTGTAGAGCTGTTCGAGATCGAGGATGTTGGCGGTGCCGACGGTGTCGGCGATCACGTAAGTCGAGGCTGGATAGCGATAGGTCGAGAGCTTTTTGAGACCGCGGGTGAAGACGGATTCATAGCCATCGTCAAAGGCGAAGCTGATCGTCGCCTTGCGTTCCGTCGGAACCGCGTAGATACCGGCGACGTAGAAGAAGACCGACCCGGTTTCGTTGTCGGTGACGATGACCTGCGCGCGGTCGATCTGCGACCAGTCGACGTTGCCGACGACATCGAAGGCGCCGATCGGCAGCGACTGGAACTCGAAGGTGCTGCCGAGGATGACCGGATCGAGGTCTTCCTGCCAGATCGTGGCTTCGGCGTAGTCGGTGGCGATGTCGCCGGAGGCGAGCCGCAGTTTGACGGCCCGCAGCCGGTTGCTGAAGCTGACCTGGCCGTGAACCGAGACGTGGGAGCTGCGGAAGTCGACCGGATCGAGCGCCGGTGAGCTGGCAATCGATGCGGCTCCCGTGCCGTTGCTGGTGATCCGGTAGGAACGATCCCCGTTGACGGCAAACGGTCCGCCGGCGTCAGCGAATTCGCCGACGCCATTGCCGGTCCAGCCATGTCCTTCCGGGAACATCGCCAGCGGCTGCTCTTCGTATTCGACTTCCGGTTCCTCGAGTGGCGGCTCTTCCTCCGGGGGTTCTTCCCCGGGTGGCGGATCGGCGGGCGGAGTTGACGGCGCCGCGGACGAGGAGGTGGGAGGAAGCGGAGCGGGTGGCTGGTCGGCCGGCGGCCCTTCGACCCGCTCACAGCTGGCCGCAACTCGATCGACGGGGTCGACGATGGCCACGTCGCCAGTACCGGAACCGCAGTTCACCGTGTCGACGGAGCCGTCCTTCGCCAGGAGCCGATCGTCGCCGCTGCCCCCAAGCTGCCAATCGGCACCAGGGCCGCCCATGAGCTTGTCGGCGCCGGTACCGCCGACGAGCTGGTCGGCGCCCGCCTTGCCGAAGAGCGTGTCATCACCGCCTAGCCCCCGCAAAGTGTCGGCCCGAGCCGTGCCGATCAGAGAGTCTGAGCCGGGACCGCCGACTCTGGGGGCCGCAGCGCCGGGAGCCGCCGCAACCAGTTCAAACATCGGCAGGGCCAGCGCGACGATCGCCAAGGCAAGCAAGCGTGTACCGCTCGCGGTCCGGCCCTCACCCCTCATTCGCAAGTCTCAGTCCTCCTGGTCGGCGACTCCAAAATGGTGCCATTTCGAACACATCGGCACCAAATTTGGATCGCTGAAGAAAGACTCCTACCAGCCTCGACTCGCCTCGACGCTCGCTTCCGCCGCCACCCGATTCAGTCCGCTCAGGCGGCTGAGAGAGCCAGCTCGCGATCGATCTCGAGCAGGTAGGGCGCGACCAGACCCGCGTAGGCGGCCTTGCGCTCCTCGGGGAGATCCTTCCAGCCGGTTACCGAGCCGCGACAGATATCGGCTCCGCAGAGACAGCCGCCTGGGAAATGCTCAATCGAGTAATTGCGCATCGCATAGTCGAAGGTGATCTCCTCGCCGTCCGAGATCGATTTCCTGGCCACGAAGTCGCAGGCACCCGTGGCGTTCAGCTCAACGCCGCAGTTCGGGCTGCACGAATGGTTGACCTTGGGCCCGAGACCGCCGTGCCTGGCCCACTTGGTGCGACTTACCTGGGTCGCGTGCGAGTCGTTGCAGGCGACCTCGCCTTCGAGAGTTCCGACCATCACCGTCTCGCCGACCCGGAAGCCACGGGTCGCGCGAACGCCACCGCCCTTGTCGCCTTCTGGAGTGCACAACTCATATCCAACGGGATCCAAGGGACCGCCTCTCAATTGTTTGCGCGCAGCGAGAGCTGCGCCCGGCGACTCTAGTCCTTCGATGTCCCGTGCCTCGGTCCCCTGGCATCAACCAGTGAAGTTTGACGCCTGCTACCCGAGCTGACCGCTCCCGCCGCAGCTAGTACAAGTCAGCTTTCCAGCGCCGTAGCAAAGGTCGCAGGTTATCCGAGGACCGCTTGGGTCTGTTGGGTTTGTGATCTGGCAAGAGCCACCACACTTGAAGCAAGAAGCCATTCCGCTTCCATCGCAGTTTAGGCACGCATAAGACATGTCAAACCTCCCCATTTTTTGGTTCCCACGCTAATCGTCCTGCGCCCGCGGTGAGCGAATAAATCCAGGGAGCTCGGCTGAGTTCGCTGGGGTCGGAAACAATTTCGGGACCCAGTTTCGGCTCCAGAGGTCTGCCGGCAAGTTGAGCGCAGCCGCAGCTTCCTCCACATCCCGCCGCGCTCGCGGGGTGACGATGATCTGCGCCACTCAAGAAGTCAGCTCGTCGAGCGGCGTTCCCTCGCCGCGAGCAGCCTGCCCGAGCCCCTCCTGCGTGCGCTCCCAAGCGCCGGGAATCGCATCGAGGATCTCGGTGATCCGCGATGCATCTGGGTCGGCGTCGTCAAGGGCCGTCGAGAGCAAAGAGCGGGCCAGGGTCCCCTCCTGCACATGGGTTCGCTCGGCGAGTCGCGCAAGCTTCAGGGCGTGTGCTTCATCGAGCGTCACGTTGACTCGCTTGGGATTCGCGGCCATGGACCAGACCGTACACCAGACTACACGCCCCGTGCAAACGCCCCGGCCTGTCCGTGCTTCAGCAAGGTCGCCGCGAGGCCGCCTCTGCCAACTCCGCAACGGCGCGGGCATCGTCCGCCATTCGGTTGATGACCGTCTCGATCAGTGCAATCGCCGCCCGACATGCCTCCTCCCCAATCGCCTCCACCTCCCAGTAAGCGCTCGTGGTCAACAAATCGCGTATCGCCTCGGCTCTGTTGTCGCCGGAAAGCGCATCCGCCGGCAGGTTCATCAGCGTCTGGAGCACGAAGTCGACCGCCACAACGGCCCCCATCAACTCCTCGATCAACTCCTCGGAGGCGGCACGGACTCCTGGCTCGGGCATCGTCACGGCCATTCAAGGGCTGGGCGAGGTCAATCTCTCCCCCTGCGGCGCGATCTATGGGGCGGGAAGGACTCGAACCTTCGACCGACGGATTATGAGTCCGCTGCTCTAACCAACTGAGCTACCGCCCCGGAGGGTGCGAGGGTAGCCCAGTGGAGGAAGCTAGGCGCTGAAGAGCTGGGCCAGCGAGCGGCCGACGTCAGGTGGCTCTTCTTCGCCTTTGGCGGCCGCGGCGGCGCCCTCGGCGAGGGCCTTCGCCGCGTCGGCGATCTGATGGGCGCGACCGCCGCGGATGACGCCGGTCGTCTTCGCTTCGGCGAGGTCGGACTCCATCAGGCCGGCCAGCTCGGCGAGGCGACGCAGGCCGACGACGCCGGCGGTGCCGCGCAGGGCGTGCGCTTCGGAGCGCATCGTCTCGAAGTCGGTCGTCTCGGTGGCGAGGCCGGCGGCGATCACGTCACAGCGACGGCGCGCCTCCTCGGCGAAGGTGGCCAGTAGCTCCTCTTTGGAGGCGGTCTCCTCCTTCGAGGGCTCCTTCTCCTTCTTGTCGCTCATTCCGCCACCGCCTTTTTCACCGCTGCGGTCAGGGCTTCGAGGCCGAAGGCGCCCTGGATCACGGAGCTGACCCTGCCCTGTCGGTTGATCGTGAACAGCCACGGCTCGGTCGGCAGGTTGAAGGCTCGGACCTGCGGCCGTACATCTTTCGCGGGGTCGTTGTCGTTCCAAATCTCCATGTGGATAAAGGCCGCCTCGTCTCCGTATTCCTGCTTAACCTGCTCGGCAACGTCAACGACGGGGCCGCAAACTCGACTTTCGCAGAACTGAGGGGTCGCGAACAAGAGCACGATCGGTTCCTTGCCCAGCACGTCCGCATAGTCAACCTGGTTCTGGGTGTCTGGCGGGATCCGCGTGGTGATCTTCGAGAGGTCCCCGGCGGCGTCTTCCGCGGTCGGGGTGTGGATCTTCGGAGCTTTCTGGCCGGGCTCGGGAATCGAGTCGAACTGGCCGACGACGGCGCTCGACAGCAGCGTACCTTTGACCTCTCCGTCCTGCTTGATCAGAGCGGCGATCCGCCACTCGCCGTTGCTGGGGAAGTCGAGCTCGGTCGTATAGACGACGCTAGCCGCGTCGGGGTCGTCGCTGGTCGTCTTGGCGCGGAAGGCGGGCTGGGTGGCGAGGCTTTCGATCGCGGCCGGGAAGGGACCGATCGCGGGCTGGTCGAGGGCCTGCTCCTGTGCTTTCGCCACCGCGCCTTTGTTGCCGGCTTTCGTGTTCCCGCCCGAGCTCGGCGCCGGTGCCTTGGCGAGATAGAGAGCGACTTCGGCATCCGGTATCTGGGTGTGATCGAGCTCGAAGACGCCGAACGGGTAGCGGTTCTCGCCCTTGTAGAAGACCATCGCCGCGGGTGAGATGGCCAGTTCGGCCGGCCCGTCCTGCTCTTTCAGCAGCGCCCGCAGGGTCCGGCCTTCGGTGGCGGGGAAGGCGCTTTTCGGCGAGGCGGGGCGACTTTCGGCGCTCGCCGAGCTGGGAGTCGAGTCGGCGGAATCGGAATCGCTGCCGCAGCCGGCTGCGACCAGGGCGGCGGCGAATAGGCAGGCGAGGACCGTGGCAATACGGGGGGCGGCGCGCATCGGCGGCCATGTTATTGAGACGGGGAATCGAACCGGTGTGCCGCTGCGCCGGCTCGATACGGCATATAGGGTGCGCGGCGGCGTCGACAGAGGAGGAGAGGGAGATGGCGGAGCGTGCTGCAGTGGTGACGGGGGCCTCGAGTGGGATCGGGCTGGCGATTGCTCGGACCCTTGGCCAGGAGGGCTACGCGCTGACGGTTTCCGCGCGGCGGCCGGAGAAGCTCGAGGAGGCCGCGGCTGGACTGCGAGCCGATGGCTTCGAAGTCCAGGTCGTCGCCGCCAACATGACCGACGAGGACGACGTCCTCTCCGTCTTTGCCGCCCACCGTGCCGCCTACGGCCGCCTCGACGCCCTCGTCAACAACGCCGGGGTCGGGATCGGGGCGCCGATGGAGGAAATCCAGACCAAGCACCTCGACATGCAGCTGGCGGTCAACCTGCGGGCGCTGATCCTCGGCACCCGCGAGGGTTTGCCGCTGCTGCGCGAGGCGGGCGCCGAGCACGGCAAGGCGCTGATCGTCAACACCGCCTCGATCGCCGGCAAAGGGGGCCAGGCCTGGCTCTCTATCTATGCCGCGACGAAGGCGGCGGTGATCAACTTCAGCCAGTCGACCCACCGCGAGGCGGGCGGGGCCGGAATCCAGTGCACGGCGCTGGCGCCGGGCTTCGTCGAGACGGCGATGACCGAGTTCGTCCAGCAGCAGATCCCGGGCGAGCAAATGATCCGGCCCGAGGACCTCGGCGAGGCGGTGCGCTTTCTGCTCCATACCTCGCCCAACTGCCACGTTCCGGAGATTGTCTTCACCCGCCCAAATGAGGGCGTCGATACCCCCTGACGGCTCGCTGAGGATCCTGGTCGCCGCTTTCGGCGATCCAGGGCATGTGTTCCCGGCCATCTCCCTCGGCCGCGCCCTCGCTGGGCGTGGGCACGAGGTCGTGGTCGAGACCTGGGAGGAGCGGCGGGCCGCGGTAGAGGGCGCCGGGCTGGGCTTCGCCGCGGCCGAGGAATACAAGATGTTCCCGCCGCCGGAGCCCGATTCCGCCGACGGCCAGCACGCCGCCGAGGCCGCGCGGGCGCTGCTGCCGCTGCTGGAGAAGATGCGACCGCACGTCGTCGTCAGCGACATCCTCACCCTGGCCCCGGGCTTGGCGGCCGAGCGGGCCGGGGTGCCACTGGCGACGCTGATCCCACACATCTATCCCGTCGTCGAGCCCGGACTGCCGTTTTTTGCGATCGGCCTGCGGCCACCACGGACGCCCGTTGGGCGGGCCATTTGGCGGGCGGGACAGCGGGCGCTCGACGTCGGCCTCGAGCACGGTCGTCGCGACCTCAACCTGCAGCGGCAGCGACTCGGCCTGGACCCCGTCGAGCGCTTCCACGGAGGGATCAGCCCGGACCTGGCACTCGTCGCCACCTATCCACAGCTCGAGTACCCGCGCCGGTGGCCGGCGGGAGTCGAGGTGACCGGGCCGATGACCTTCGAGGTACCCCACCCGGAGATCGACCTGCCGCCGGGAGATCTGCCACTGGTCCTGGTCGCCCCCAGCACCGCCCACGACTCGGACAACCACCTGGTCCGCACGGCGCTGAGGGCGCTCGCCACGGAGCCAGTGCGAGTCGTCGCCACGACCAACCGGGTCGTGCCCCGGGAGCCGATCGAGGTACCTGCCAACGCCGTCCTCGTCGACTGGCTCAGCTACAGCCAACTGATGCCAGCCGCTTCGCTGGTGATCTCACACGGGGGCCACGGAACCGTCGCCCGAGCGCTCGGCGCCGGCACGCCGGTCCTGATCAGCCCGATCATCGGCGACATGAGCGAGACCGCGATGCGCGTCTCCTGGGCCAAGGCCGGCCTCTCCCTGCCTTGGCGGCTGTGTCGGCCGGAGCCGCTGCGCTGGGCGGCCCGGCGGATCCTGAGTGACCCGTCCTTCAAGGCGCACGCGGAGAGAATCGCCGTCTGGGGCAGGGAGAACGACGGCGCGGAGCGCGGAGCGGAGTTAGTTGAGGCGTTGGCCCGCAGCCGAATAGATGCCTGAGCGCCGCGGCGAGAAGAGAAACTCCGGGGGTGGGGCTCGAACCCACAACCTCTCGATTAACAGTCGAGCGCTTCTACCAAATTGAGCTACCCCGGACCGAATGAGCTACCCAGGACGTTCCGAGTAGCGCCGTCACTTTAGCGGTCTGCGCTTGGCACTTTCTTGACGCCTGCCTCCACGAGGGCATGGCAGTTCGCACAGAGCAGCACGCACTTTGCCGCCTCAGCTCGCATCTTACGAATACCGAGAGTGAGGCCTTGTTGACTCAGCTGGAACTTCTTGGTCGCGGGGTCGACATGGTGGAACTCAAGAGCACGGGGGTGACCTGAAAAGCCACAGATCGTGCACGCTCCACCGGCCTCGCTGACGAGCTGGCGCTTGACCCGCCGCCGGCGCTCAGAGACAGCCACTGAGCTGCAGCGCTGACAACGAAAACCCCCTCCTGACCGCCGCATGAAAGAAGTACGTCCATGCTTCGGGCACCTCAGGTAGGCCCGCGAGAGTCCTGCCTGCCTCGCCTCGGAGCTTTCTCTGCGTCGGACGGCATGGTCAGTTTCAAGCCCGCAGCGACCAAGCCAATATCGCGCGGTCGAGTAGCCGATGCCCAACTCCACTGCGATCTCTCTGATCGACGCTCCTCCTTCCGCCAACTCACGCAGCCGACGCAGATCGACCGAACCCTTCGGCGCATGACACTCATGGCCGGCCGCCCTCAAATCGTGCTTTTTCAGCCAGTAGCTGACCGTCGATGGGTGCTTACCGGCTCGCTTGCCGATCACCTCCAGCGACATTCCGGCCGCCAGGCACTCCTCCAGCCATCCCCTGTCCATGCCGGAATGATCTCAATCGGTGCAGACAGAACGCTTCGTCGGCGTGCGGTTCCGGATCAGCTCTCGACCCGCTGGGTGCGGGCAATACGCTCGACCAGGTTCGCTCGCTCGCGGCTGAGTGCGGCGCGACGCTCGTAGTCGTCGCGTTCACCGGCGGCGGCTATCTCCGCCTCGATCCGACGCTGCTCCAGCAGCAGGTAGTTGAGCTCCATCGCCTCGTGCGAGGCGGGCTCATCGTGGGCCAGCATCACCAGCTCGGTGATCAGCCCGGCCAGTTCGCTGTCGTCGTGCGGCAGATTGGAGGCCGGATCCTGCGGGTGCTCGCGCAGCCAGGCAGCGGCGCGCAGGCCGGTCGCCGAGAGATGGGAGTCGGTCAGCCGGCCCAGATACTCCTTGCCCTCTTCGGGTAAGGCGATGCACATCGCCAGCAACGCCCGCTCGCGGCGCTCGCGCGAAGTCAGCTCCGCTCCCCGCCGCGGCTGCGGCAGCGGGCTGGATCCAGTGCCAGCTGCTGGCGCTTGCTCGGGCCCCCCGCTGGCTGGACGGGCCGCGACCAGCCGGCCCATCACCATCGCCGGCTCCAGGTCAAGCCGCTCGGCCACCTTGCGAACCAGGTCGTCGCGGCTGGCGGTCTCCCCCATCGCCGCCAGCACCGGCGCCACCTCGCTCAGCGCCTGATCACGCTCGACCGGCGAGGCGACGTCGGTGCGGTCGAGGACCAGCCCGACCTGAAAAGCGTTCAGCTCGACGGCGGCGTCGACCAGCGCCCGGAAGCGGTCGGGCCCGCCCGGCTCGGCCATCATCTCGGCCGGGTCCTCGCCGGCCGGCATCGCCGCCACCCGCAGGCGCATCTTGCGCCCGGCGGCGACCCGCTGTGCCCGCAGCATCGCCTCCTGGCCGGCGGAGTCGGCGTCGAGCGCCAGCACCACCTCCTCGACCATCCCCGAGAGCGTCGCCACCTGCTCGCCGGTGATCGCCGTCCCCATCACCGCGATCGTCTCCTCGACCCCCGCCTGGTGCAGGGCGAGGACGTCGGTGTAGCCCTCGACGACGACGGCGCGCGTCGCCTTGGCAATCTCCGCCTTCGCCCGGTCGACGCCATAGAGCAACTGGCTCTTGTGGAAGAAGTCCGTCTCGGCCGTGTTCACGTACTTGGCGCCCTGGTCGGAGCGCATCGCGCGGCCGCCGAAGCCGAGGGTGCGGCCGCGGCGGTCGCGGATCGGGAACATGATCCGCGAGCGGAAGCGGTCGTACTCCCCCCCTCCCCGCCCTCGCTGGACCAGGCCAACCCCGCGCAACTCCTCGATCCTGAACCCGGCGCGCTGACCCAGGACCAGGATCTTGTCCCAGGCGCTGGGGGCATAGCCGACGCCGAAGCCGCGCAGCACCTCCTCACCGAGGCCGCGCTCAGATAGGTAGTCGCGCGCTTTGCCACCCTCTTTCGACTCCCAGAGGTAGCTGGAATAGAAGGCCGCTGCGCGTTCCAACAGCTGCTCGAGGCGACGCCGCTGCTGGCGCCGGGCCTCCGCCCGGGGGTCCTCCTGCTCGCGCTCGAGTTCGACCCCGTAGCGGTCGGCCAGCAGCTCCACCGCCTCAGCGAACCCGAGGCCTTCCTTCTCCTCGACGAACTTGATCACGTCGCCGCCGACCCCGCAGCCGAAGCAGTGGTAGAGCTTCTCCTGGCCGTCGACCGAGAACGACGGCGTGCGCTCCTCGTGGAACGGGCAGAGGCCGACCCAGCGGGCGCCCTGCCGGCGCAGGTCGGTGTGGGCGGAGATCACCTCGACGATGTCCGCCGTCTCCTTCAGCCGCTCCAGGCTCTCGGGGGAGATCAGCGCCATCAGAACCGCGCCTCTTCCGGAATGGTGAGCTCGGTGAACTTGGCGATGCAGAAGCGATCGGTCATACCGGCGATGTAGTCGGTGATGCGCTGGGCCTCACTGGCGCTGGGATCCCACACCGGCAGCTCGTCCGGATGCTCGAGGTAATGGTCGAAGAGGCCGCGCATCGTGCGCTGAACCCGATCGTGCTCGCGGCGGGCGTCGGGGCCGAGGTAGACGCGGTCGAACATGAACTTGCGCAGCCGCAGCATCGCGCCGCCGATCTCGCGCCCCTGGACGATGTCGTCGCTACCCGCGGAGCGCTCGACGATGTCGCGGACCAGGGTGTCGATCCGCTGCGAGCCGGTCGGGCCGAGCAGCTCAATCTCCGCCGCCGGCAGGTCAGCCGGCTGCAGGATGCCCGCCCGCAGGGCGTCGTCGATGTCGTGGTTGATGTAGGCGACGCGGTCGACGAGCTTGACGATCCGCCCCTCCAGCGTCGCCGGCTTGGCGCCACCGGTGTGATTGAGGATGCCGTCGCGCACCTGCTCGGTCAGGTTGAGCCCGTTGCCGTCGCGCTCCAGCACCTCGACCACCCGCAGCGAGTGCTCGTTGTGCTTGAAGCCGGTACCGCAACGCTCGCGCAGGGCCGCGTCGAGGGTTTCCTCGCCGGCGTGGCCGAAGGGCGGGTGGCCAAGGTCGTGCCCGAGCCCGATCGCCTCGGTCAGGTCCTCGTTCAGGCCCAGCGCCCGCGCGACCGTGCGGGCGATCCCGCAGGCCTCCAGCGTGTGGGTGAGACGGGTCCGGTAGTGGTCGCCCTCCGGCGCGACGAAGACCTGCGTCTTGTGCTTGAGGCGGCGGAAGGACTTGGAGTGGACGATGCGGTCGCGGTCGCGCTGGAACGGCGTCCGCAGCGGGCTGTCGACCTCGGCGACGGCGCGGCGCGCCGGGTAGGAGCGAGTCGCATGATCGGAGAGGAACTCGGCCTCCCAGGCTTGGACCCGGTCCTCAAAGGTGGCGGTGACTGGCACCGTTCGATCTTAAGCCGCAGCACGTAACTGCACATGCGCGTGGTGCTCGAGCGTCTCCCCCACTGCCCGCTCGACCTGGCGGAGCGCCCGCGGGTCGGCCGCCGGTGCCGCGGCAAGGGGTTGGGCCAGCGCCTCGACCATGAAGCGGTGCGCCTCCTCTGTGAGCTCAAACGAACCGGCTTCGCAGCCTCCGCAGACGACGCCTCCGGCGGCGCCGGAGAATCCGGCCAGGTGCTCGGCCTCGCCGCAGCGCGCGCAGGATGCCAGCTCGGGAGCGAACCCGGCCACCAGCGCCAGCTTGAGCCGGAACGAAAGCGCGACTTCGAGCCCGGCAGCCCGTGGCTGGTCCGGGTCGTCGAGCAGCTCCAGATAGCGGCAGAGCAGGTTGTAGGCAGGCTGGTTGGCCTCGGCCGAGTCGAGCAGCCGCAGCACCGCGTCGCAGGCCCGGGCGCCAGCGGTGAGGGCGGGACCGGAAGAGCGCAGACGGGGGTAGCCGTCGATCGTGGTCACTCCGGTCACAGTCATCAGGTCGCCACGACCTTCGTGCAGGATCAGGTCGAGGCGGAAGAACGGCTCCAGGCGCCCGCCAAAGCGGGATTTCGGCTTCCGCGCCCCCTTGGCGATCGCCCCGAAGCGGCCGCGCGTATTCGAGTAGAGGTGAAGGATGCGATCGGCCTCGCCGTAGCGGATGCTGCGCAGGACGATCGCCTCTGTCTTGACGGTCTTTCCGGCCACCCTCCTACTTTGCCCGGCGGCGCGGACGGCGGCGCGGCCGTTTCCGCAGCCGCACCTGGCAGCTTGGGCAGAAGTAGGTGGAGCGACCACCGACGACGATGCGCTCGATCTCCCCGTCGCAGTCTGGACACGGCTCGCCCTCGCGGGTGTGGACGAGGAACTTCTCCTGCATCGTTCCTTTTTCGCCGCGCCCGTCGCGGTAGTCGTCGATCGAGGAACCGCCGCTGTCGATCCCGGCTTCCAGAGCGTCGACAATGGCATCGCGCAGGGCCACCAGGTGCTCGGGCTTCATCGAGCCGGCTGGGGAAAGCGGGTGCAAACGGGCCCGGTAGAGCGCCTCGTCGGCGTAGATGTTGCCGACGCCGGCGACCCCGGACTGGTCGAGCAGGAAGGACTTCAGCGGCGCCGTGCGCCCGGCCGCCATTTCGCCGAGCGCCTCCGGAGTGAACTCCGGCGAGAGCGGCTCGATGCCGACTTTCCCCGCGAAGCGTCCCTCGAGGTCGGCGTTGTCGATCAAGAAGGCCTCGCCGAAGCGGCGCGGGTCGGTGAACCAGACCTCGCGGCCGTCGTCGAGAATGAAGCGGGCACGTAGGTGGCGGGCCGAGGTCGAGCGCTCCCCCTCGTACAGCCGCCGCCCCTCCGAGGGATCGATCACGTCCTCCCCCTCGACCAGGACCAGGTTGCCGGTCATCCGCAGGTGCATGACCAGCGTCTGCTCCCCGTCGAGCGCCAGCAGCAGGTACTTGCCGCGCCTCCCAAGTCCCTCGATGGTGCGACCGCTGACGGCCTTCTCCAGTTTGGTTCCCCGGACCGGCCGCGACCAGCGCTCGTCCAGCACTTCCAGCGAGTCGATCCGGTGCCCTTCCAGCTCCGGCTCGAGCTGGCGCGCAACGGTCTCGACCTCGGGCAGCTCGGGCATCCCCGAGAGTTCTACTCGTCCTTGGCCCTCGGGTGCGCCTCGAAGTAGACCTCCTTGAGGCGATCGCCGGAGAGGTGCGTGTACATCTGGGTCGTGGAGATGTCGGCGTGGCCGAGCATCTCCTGAACGGCGCGCAGGTCGCAGCCGCCGGCGAGCAGGTGGGTGGCGAAGCTGTGGCGAAGCGTGTGTGGGCTCATCCGGCCCGAGAGGCCCGCCTCGCGGGCGTGGCGCTGGACGATCTTGTAGAGGCCCTGGCGGGTCAGCGGGCCGCCGCGGAAGTTGACGAACAGCTTCGGCTCGTGGCGCTCGCCGACCAGTTTCGGGCGCACCCGCAGGTAGCCGTTGATCGCCGCGATCGCTTGGCGGCCGAGCGGCACCAGCCGCTCCTTTGAGCCCTTGCCACGCGCGCGCAGGAAGCCCTCGTGGGTGTCGATGTCTGCCAGCTCGAGCCCGATCGTCTCCGAGGCTCGCAGCCCACACCCGTACATCACCTCCAGCAGCGCCCGGTCACGCAGCGTCGTCGGCTCGCTGCCGCGTGGCGCCGCCAGCAGCTTCTGCACCTCGGGGTAGTTGAGGACCTGCGGCAGCTTCTTGGCCCGGCGCGGCGCGCTGAGGGCGGCGGTGGGGTCGTCGCCGATCAGCTCGTCTCGGCGCAGGTGCTTGTAGAAGGAGCGCAGGCAGGCGGCCTTGCGGTGGATGGTCGCGGCCGAACAGGCAGGCCGCTCGCCCTCTCCTGTGGCCAGCTCGGCGAGGAAGTCGGCGACGTCGGCCGGGCGCGCCACCAGCGCGTCGCAGTCGTGGCTGCCGAGGTATTCGCCGTACTGGTGCAGGTCGGTTCGGTAGGCGTTGAGCGTGTTGCGCGAGAGACCGCGCTCTAACTCCAGGTAAGAGAGGAAGTCCAGAACCAGACTCTCGAAGCGCGCATCGGCTCCCGGGGTGGCGGGCGCAGGCACGGCGGCGGGCTCGACTGCGATCGCCATGACCGGCTGGTTCTCCCCTGCCGCTCACAACCCTTGGCCCGCAAGGGACCGTGCGCCGCTGGGACCCCCTAGGCGACGAGGAGCCGACCGGCGGCCAGCGGGGCGGCGAAGAAGAGTGGGTCTTCTCGCAGCGAGCGGCCCATGGTCCGGATCGGGAGACCCGAGGACTCGTAGCCGTCGAGGTCGGCGGGGGCGAAGCGGAGCCGATGGGTTCCCGGGGCCTCTTCCAGGGCGGCGACGATCCTCTCCTCCCCTTCTGGCGCCGCGACGTCGACCGGAGCTAGGAGCAGCTCGAGCACCGTGTAGGTGTGGTGGCTGAGGTCGATGTGGCGTTCGCGGGGGTCGCTCGAGGAAAGCCGGGGAGAGATCGTCGTCGGCAGCTTCAGCGAGAGCGCCGCGTGGGCGCTGTCGAGCGCGGCCATGCCGCCGTGGCCGAACTCGGTCTCGGAGCCGATGATGCCGGGACCCGGACCGACCAGGACCGCGTCCCAGCCGAGGCGGTTGGCCGCGTCGAGGGCACCGACCGTGCTCAGCGCCTCGTGCTCGCCTCCGTAGGTGGGGGCGGCCGTGACGTGGGCGCAGAGCAGGTCGCGTTCGCGCAGCTCGGCCACGTCGCGCGAGAGCGAGCCGGGCAGCGCACCGCCTGCCGTCTGCACATAACCAAGCCGGATCCCCGGCGAGGCCTGGGCGGCGGCCCAGGCGGCGGGAGCCAGGTGCCCATGCAGGGGCAGCACCAGCACCGCGACTCCCGGCGCCTCGCGGATTGCCGCGCTCTGTTCTCCCTCGGCGGGAATACGGCTCGGCAATCCCTCGACCGGCTCCACCGGGTGCTGCAGCGAGGTGTAGTTGAGCTTGATCACGTGCTCATCGCCGCGTGCACCGGCCTCGAGCCCGCGGGTGAGGTTGACGTGGACGACGTCGAAGCCGCCGGATCCGAGCCCGAGGTCGAGGGCGGCGACGTTGACGACGACCTCGTCGCCCTCGCGCATCTCCCCCAGCTGCGTCGTGTCGGCCCAGGCGGGCCGCGCCGTTCCTTCCACCTCGACCCTCAGCGGCTCGACAGAGACGACGACGCCGCGGCGCAGCTCCAGCCGCCCGCTCACGGGCTTCCTGGGTCGCTCGCCTCGCCCGCCGCCACGGCGGCGACGATCCCCTCGCAGACCTCGAGCATCTTCGCCAGGCTCGCGGCGGGGACGTGCTCGTCGGCGGTGTGCACGGCGTCGGTTCCGTTGGCAAGCAGAACGCAATCGAAGTCGTCGAGGCGGAAGACGTTGGCGTCGCTGCCACCGCCGATCGCCGTCCGCACCGGCTCGACGCCGGCGCCGCGCAGACCGGCCTCGGCCAGCAGCAGCGCGGCCGAGGAGGACGGGACCTCGTAGCCGCGGAACAGCTCTTCGAGCCGGACGTCGACGTCGCAACCGTGCTCGCTGGCGCCCCAGGCACAGGCGTCGGATATCTGCCCTGCCACCTCGGCGGCGCGCGCGATGTCGAGGCTGCGCGTCTCGGCCTGGATCCAGCAGTGGCCGGGGACGACGTTGCCGGAGGTTCCACCTTCGATCAGCCCGACGTTGGCGGTCGTCTTCTCGTCGAGGCGGCCCAATTCCATCCGCCCGATCGCGGCGGCTGCTGCTGCAATCGCGCTGCTGCCGGCCTCCGGGCGGATTCCGGCGTGGGCCTCGATCCCCATGAAGTCGGCCAGGATCTTCTGCTGGGTCGGAGTGGCGACGATCACCTCGCCGACCGGCCCGGCGTGGTCGAGGACGAAGCCGGTTCGAGAGCGCAACACGGACGCATCGAACGCTTTCGCCCCACGGAGGCCCTGCTCCTCGGCGACCGTCAGGACCAGCTCGATCCCGACCGGCGGTGGCTCGGCGGAGTGCCGAGCGACCAGCTCCATGAAGACCGCGACCGCGGCCTTGTTGTCGGCGCCGAGGATCGTCTCGCCACGGCTGCGGAACATTCCCTCGTCGTCGATCACCTCGACCTGCCCCTTATGGGGAACCGTGTCGAGATGGGCGCAGAACATCACCCACTCATCGGTCTGACCCGGCAGCCGCGCCAGCAGGTTGCCGGCCCCGGCTCCCGCCGGCCCAGCAGCGTCGTCCTCGCTGACCTCGAGCCCCAGCGCCCGCAGTTCGGCCGCGACGGTGTCCGCCACCTCGCGCTCCTCGCCGGTCGGGCTGCGGATCTCGCAGAGCCGCACGAAGGTCTCGTTGAGGCGTGAGGAACTCACGCCGGACAGGCTAAGCGCTCAGCCCGAGCGGCGGACGCCGACGTCGCTGTCCTCAGCGTCCTCAATTGGCTCGATCTCAGCCCCGTCCGCCGGCTTTTCCCCCGCGTGACGAGCGGCGGCGCCGACGAACTCGCGGAACAGCGGCTCGGGGCGGTTGGGCCGGGAGTTGAACTCGGGGTGGTACTGAGAGGCGACGAAGAACGGGTGGTCGGGCAGCTCGATCATCTCGACCAGGCGCTCGTCCGGCGAGGTGCCGCTGCAGACCAGGCCTTCGTCTTCGAGCCGGCGCCGCAGCTGGTTGTTGACCTCGTAACGGTGACGGTGGCGCTTGTAGATGACCGCCTCGCCGAAGATCTCGCGCGCTTTCGTGCCCTCGTGCAGCTTCACCGGGTCGGCGCCGAGCCGCATCGTGCCGCCCATGTCGGAGACCTCCTTCTGCTCCGGCAGCAGGTCGACGACCGGGAACGGCGTCTCCGGGTCGAACTCGGCCGAGTTGGCGCCCTCCATGCCGACCACCGTACGGGCGAACTCGACCACGGCGATCTGCATACCGAGGCAGATCCCCAGATAGGGGATCGAGCGCTCGCGGGCGATCCGCGCCGCCTGCACCTTGCCCTCGATGCCACGCTCGCCGAAGCCACCCGGGATCAGGATCCCGTCCATGCCCTCGAGCTGCTCGGGGTCGAGGTTCTCGGAATCGACCAGCTCGATCTTGACGCCGACGGCGTGATGGAAGCCACCGTGCTCGATCGCCTCGATCACCGACTTGTAGGCGTCTTCGAGCTGCACGTACTTGCCGACGATCGCGATCTTGACCTCGCCGGTGGCGGAGTCGGCGCGGCGCACCATCGCCTCCCACTCGGCCAGGTCCGGCGAAGGCGCCTCCATCCCGAAATGGTCGAGGACGAGGTCGTCGACGCCCTCGGCGCGGAAGACCAGCGGCACCTTGTAGATGTTGTCGACGTCATGGGCAGAGATGACGCCATCGACCGGAAGGCTGGCGAAAAGGGCGATCTTGCTGCGGATCTCGCGGTCGAGGCGGCCTTCGGAGCGGCAGACGAGGGCGTGCGGCTGGATCCCGATCCGGCGCAGCTCGTTGACCGAGTGCTGGGTCGGCTTCGTCTTCAGCTCGCCGGCGTGACCGACATAAGGCACCAGGGTGAGGTGGACGAACATGCTGCGCTTGGCGCTGAGGTCGGTGTAGAGCTGGCGGATCGACTCGAGGAACGGCAGCGACTCGATGTCGCCGACGGTGCCGCCGATCTCGGTGATCACGAAGTCAACCGCTTGGGACTCGGCGACGATGAGGATTTTTTGCTTGATCTCGTTGGTGATGTGCGGGATCACCTGCACGGTGGCGCCGAGGTAGTCGCCGCGGCGCTCGCGCCGGATCACCGAGTTGTAGACCGAGCCCGCGGTCACGTTGGAGGCGCGCGAGGTGTTCTCGTCGGTGAAGCGCTCGTAGTGCCCGAGGTCGAGATCCGTCTCCGCCCCGTCCTCGGTGACGAAGACCTCGCCGTGCTGGAACGGACTCATCGTCCCCGGGTCGACATTGATGTAGGGGTCGAACTTCTGCATCTGAACCCGGTAGCCGCGGGACGCCAAGAGGCGCCCGATCGAAGCTGCCGCTATCCCCTTGCCAAGAGCCGAGACGACCCCGCCGGTGACGAAAATGAACTTGGTGTCGCCTTTGTGGGAAGGATTCATGCTCTGCCGAGCGAGTCTAGCCAGCGCAGTGGCGGAACCGAATCGATAGTTGCCGAAATTGACCGGATCTCCCCGTAAATCGTCAGCGCCACGACGACCGCGAGGCCGATCAGGCGGCCGTCGCCGCCGAGGACGGTCAGCAGCCAGATCCCGGCGATCGCACCGATCAGGTTGGAACCGGTGTCCCCCAGCATCGCCCGCTCGCGCAGGGTCAGCCAGGCGCCGACCAGGACCGGCCCGGCAAAGATCCCCAGCAGTTCGAACGGGGCGAAGGTCCAGGCACCGAGGCAGAGTCCGACCCCCAGCAGCACCAGACCCTTCTCCGCCCGTCCCGGCCGCAGGTCGAGCAAATTGAAGAGATTCGTGGCGAGGATCAGCAGGGCGACATCGGCGACGTAGCGCCAGTCCTCGAGGCCGCGGCCGGAGACGACGTAGGCCGCCAGCGCCAGCGCCCCGACCGCCTTGATCGCCCCGGTCGAGAGGCTGCCCTGGCGCAGCGCCCGCCAGTGGCCGCGCCAGCCGCGCGGGGTCGAGGCAGCCGCTCCCTGGCCGAGCGCATCATCGAGAAAACCGAGGAATGCGATCCCCAGCAGGTACGGCAGCCAGCGCCGCAGTTCCGGCTCGAGCAGGTCGAGGTCGGCGCGGTCGTTGAGGAAGGCGAGCGGCGCCAGGGTTACCAGGGCTGCAGTCGCCAGCACCGCCCCGAGCGGGAAGGCAAGCGGCGCGCCGCGGTAGTTCTCCCGCACCAACCCCGCGTCCCGTAGTCCCCGCGCGCCGGCTGGCACTAGCCACAGCGAGAGCACGATCGCCAGCGGCAAGCCGACCCAGTACACCTCGGCCTCAGCCGCCCTGAGTCAGCAGATCGGGCAGCAAGCGATCGGCGCTGCCCTTGATCCCGAAGCTGCCCTCGGCTCCCAGCATCGAGAAGACCAGCGCCAGCTGCCCAGCGGTCAGCTCGACGTCGTCGACGCTGGAGAGATCGTTGGCCTGGAAGAAGGAGATCGAGGAAGGTTCCGCGGTCGAGGTCTCGACCCCGACGGCCGGCGTCCGGCTCGCCGTGATCCCGCTCAGCATTCCGCTTTCGAGGGTATTCGCGGCCGCGCGCTGAACCGGGCCCATGTCTTGAGGCTGGTTGCGGATGACGATCACCCCGTCGAGGGCACCGAAAGTGCCGCTGGCACGTGAGAAAAGGTTGCCGCGGACGACCTCCGGCAGGGTGCCGCCGAGCGCTACCTGGCGCCCGAGGCCGACCCCGAGCGCGGTCAGTGAGTCGGGGTTGCGGCGGAGATCGGCGAAGCGGGTTTTGGCGAGGTCGTTGGCGAGTCCATTGAGGTCGACCGGCTCGCGCACGACGCCGACCCCGACCAGTCTCGCCCCGGTCGGCCCCAGCGCCTCCTCGACGGCGTCGGTGTCCTCGCTCGGCAGACCGCCGAAGGCGACGATCGCAATCCGCTTGCCCTCGAGCTTGTCGCGGGTCAGGACCGGGTAGACGCGGTCGGCGAACTCGTTCGAGCGGCCGAGCTGGTCGTTGAGGTCGTCGCTGCGGGAGCGCGCATCCTGGAGGTTGTTGACGAGGCTGCTCTCGAGGTTCTTGCGGGTGCTGGTCAGCGCGTCGCCGCCGAACTCGGCGCCGATCAGGATCCCGATCGCCAGCGCCAGGAACACGGCGATCAACGAGGTGGCGTGGTAGCGCGCGCTGTAACCCATCAGCGGCCGAAGGCTAGACGCTCGCCGCGGCGCTCACTCCAGGCCCAGCCAGATGCGGACCTTCAGCCAGACCAGTTCGAAGACGTCGTTGAGCGCTGGCGAAGTGATGATCAGGATCGTCAGCAAGACCGCGAAGGCCACCAGGATCAGGCTGATCGGGGCCAGGGTCGAGCTCGGGTTGTAGAGCCGGCTGACGCCCTTGGCGTCGACCAGCTTCTCTCCTATCCGCAGCCGCGTGAGGAAGGTCGAGGACATGCCGCCGCGCTTGCGGTCGAGGAACTCGATCAGGTTGAAGTGAGCGCCGACGCTGACGATCAGCGTCGCTCCCTTCTCGAAGGCCATCAGCATCGCCACGTCCTCGCTGGTGCCGGCGGCGGGGACGACGGTGTGCTCGAGGCCAGCCCCGAGCAGGCGCTCGCAGCCGGGGGCGCGGCCGTCGGGATAGGCGTGGACGACGAGCTCGGCACCGCAGGCCAGGGAGGCATCGCTGGCGGAGTCCATGTCGCCGAGAATCACGTCCGGCTTCAAGCCGGCTTCCAGCACTCCGTCGGCGCCGCCGTCGACGGCGACGATCAGCGGCCGCACGTCGCGGATGTAGGCGCGCAGCGCCTTGAGGTCACGGCGATGGCGGTCGCCGCGGACGACGATCAGGACATGGCGGTCGCGGAAGGAGGCCTTGGTCTGGGGAAACTCGACGCTGCCGGTCAGCAGGTCGGTCTCCTGGCGCACGTGAGCGACGGTGTTCTCGGCAAACTCGGCCAGCGCCTCGTCGATCCGCTCCCGCTGCTCGGTCAGCTGCTGCTCCAGCTCGGCGGCGCCGAGAACCCGGCCGCGCAGGACCTCCTGGTCGCCGATCTTGATCGTGCCGCCGTAGATCCGCAGCGTGTCGCCGTCTTTGAGCAGCTCGAAGAGCCCGGCGCCGGGAGCGTCGATCAGCCGGATTCCCTCACGGGCCAGCATCAGCGGGCCGGCGTTGGGATAGCGCCCGTTAGAGGACTCCGAAGCGTTCAGCACCGCGGCGACGCCGGCTTCGATCAACTCCTCAGCGGCGATCCGGTCGATGTTGAGGTGGTCGATGACGGCGACGTCGCCCGGCCGCAGACGCTTGACCAGGTGCTTGGTCCGCTCCCCCAGTCGCGCCGTCCCTTCGATCGCCGCCTCCGGGCGCACACCGTTGCGGCGCCCGAGCAGAGCAGGAAGGCGACGGCGACTGGCGGTGGCCACCGACTCAGGTTAGACGGACACCTAGGCGGCGGCAAGCAGCTCGCGCGCGTGGCGCGTGGCCGCCTCGTCGGCTTGCTCACCGCCGAGCATGCGGCGGATCTCCCCGACCACGCCCTCACCGTCGAGCCGCTCGACCGTTGCGAAGGCCTGGCCGTCGGCGACGTCCTTTTCGAGCCGGAAGTGGGTGTCGGCCAGCGAGGCGACCTGTGGCAGGTGGGTGATGCAGAGGACCTGGCGACCCTTGCCGAGCGCTTTCAGCCGCTCGCCGACGACTCGCGCCGTGTTGCCGCCGATACCGGCGTCGATCTCGTCGAAGACGAGCGTGCCCGCCGCCGCAGCCTGGCCGAGCCCACTCAGCGCCAGCATCACCCGCGAGAGCTCACCGCCGGAGGCCGCGTCGCGCAGCGGCGCCGCCTCGATCCCGGGATTGGGAGCGACCCGCAGCTCAACCGTCTCGCGGCCACTGGCGCCATAGCCGTCGGGGTGTGGCTCCAGCACGACCTCCAGCGTGGCGCCGGCCATCGCCAGCTGCTCGAGCTCGGCCGCCACACGCTCCTGCAGCGACGCCGCTGCTCCACTGCGCCCAGCGCTGAGACGCTCGCCAAACTCCGCCCGCTGCTGCTCGGCCGCCACCAGCGCCGCCTCGGCCTCAGCACTGCGCACCTCAGCTCCCTCCAGGCGCGCAATCTCGGCCCGGCAGCGCTCCGCGTGTTCCAGCACCGACTCGACGCTGCCGCCGTGCTTGCGCTCCAACCTGTCGATCGCTTCCAGTCGCTCCTCGATCCCCAGGAGCGCCCCTGGGTCGGCCTCCAGCCCCTCGGCGTAGTCGCGCAGCTCCGAGCCGACGTCACCGAGCTCGACCGCGAGCGCCACAACCCGCTCGGAGATCGCGTCGAGGCGAGCGTCCAACCCACCAGCGCCTTGCAGCTGCGATTCCGCCTGGGCCAGCGCCGCCGCGGCCCCGCCCCCGTCCTCGTCGGCCCCAGCCAGCCCAGCGTGGGCGCCGCTGGCCGCCTCGCGCAGGCCCTCGGCGTGGCGCAGGCGCTCGCGCTCGGCCGCGATCCCGGCCCTCTCCTCGGGGTCGGGCGCGACCTCCTCGATCTCGGAGACCTCGTAGCGATAGAGGTCGAGATCGCGCTCGCGCGAGCCTTCGGCCTCCCGCAGCTCAGCCAGCTCCGCCGCCAGCCGGCCGCACTCCTGATGCGCCTCGCGGTAGAGCCGGCGCGTCTCTAGATGCTCGGCCCCGATGAACCCATCCAGTACCTCCATCTGGGCCGAGGCGATCGTCAGCTTGCGATGCTCGTGCTGGCCGAAGAAGGCCAGCAACCGCCCGCCCAGTAACTTGAGGTCGGCCGCGGTCGCCGCCCGCCCGGCGACGAAGGCGCTGGTCCGCCCGCCGGAGGAGACGCGTCGTCCCAGCACGATCTCCTCGGCTTCCTCGGGCAGCCGCTCGGCCAGCTCCGCGAACTCGGGCTCCTCCAGCAGCCCTTCCGGGAGATCGAATACCCCCTCGACCCAGGCCTCGCCTGCGCCGGGCCGGACGATCTGCGCCTTTGCCTTGCCGCCCATCAGCAGGTCGAGCGAATGCGCCAGGACGGTCTTCCCCGCCCCGGTCTCGCCCGTGATCGCGTTCAGCCCCTCCCCCAGGCGCAGTTCCGCCCTCTCGATCAGCAGCAGGTTCTCGATCCGGAACTCACGCAGCACATGGTCTGTGTAGCAATGACCGCGGACCGATCCGACCCGAAAACACGCTCCTTGCGGAGGCTCGTCAGCCGCCAGCCGCGGCCGCGGGTGCGGGCTCCTCCTCGGTTCGCTGCACGAAGTCGCGCGAACGCACCAACGTGAAGCCGAGCACCGCCGCGACGAAGGAGATCACCGCGGCGACCACGATGATCTCGTTGAGCCCGCTGACGAAGGCGGCGTCTGCCGCCCGCGACAATTCCAGCCGTTGCCCCGGCGGGACCGCGGTGGCGACCGCGCGCGAGCCACCCGAGGCGACCACTTCGTCAAAGCCGCTGGGAGCGTTCGGCGCGACTTCCGCCAGCTTCGCGTCGACCCGGGCCTGGAAGATCGCCCCGAGGGCGGCGACGCCGGTGGCAATGCCGACCTGGCGGAAGGTCGTGTTGATCCCCGAGCCCATTCCCGATTTCGCCGCCGGCACCACGGAGATCGCGGCCTGGCCGATGCCGGGATTGGTGATGCCGATGCCGGCGCCGACCAGCAGGAAGCCGGCCAACAGCTCGGTCCAGGCGGAGTTCTCCGTGACCCCGTGCATCAGCGACAGGCCGAGGCCGACGAGGGTCAGGCCGACCCCGAGCAGGACCCGGATCGGGATGCGGTCAGAGAGGGTGCCGGCGATCGGCGAGGCGATGAAGGCGAGAACCGTCAGGGGCAGGAATCGCACACCCGTCTCCAGCGGCGAGAAGTCGAGCACGCCCTGCATGTAGATGGTCAGGTAGAGGAACATCGCGAACATCCCCGAGGAGAGGCCGAAGGCGACGGCCGAGACCCCGTTGAAGGCGGGCTTACGGAACAGGTTCAGATCGAGCATCGGGTGCTTGCTGCGCGCCTCGATCGTGATGAAGACGGCCAGCAGGACCACGGCCCCGACCAGACAGGCGACGATCATCGGGTTGTCCCAGCCCTCGGGGTTGCCCCGGATCAGCCCGAAGATCAGCAGGAACAGGGCGGCCGAGAAGGTGACGACGCCCCTGACGTCAACCGGCTCGGGATCGGGAGCGGCGACGTTGGGGATCTTCCGCATGGTCAGGTAGATCGCCGTCAGGCCGATCGGGATGTTGACGAAGAAGATCCACTCCCAGCCGAGGCGCTCGGTGATCACGCCCCCGACCAGCGGGCCGATCGCCAGCGCGCCCCCGATCGTCGCCCCCCAGATGCCAAACGCTCGCGCCCGCTCTTTGCCCTCGAACTCCTGGGCGATCAGCGCCAGCGAGGTCGCGAACATGGCGGCGCCGCCGACCCCCTGCAAGCCGCGGAAGAAATTGAGCAGAGTCGCCTCGCCGGCGATCCCGCAGAGGAAGGAGGAGAAGGTGAACAGCGTGAAGCCGGCGACGAAGACCCGCTGGCGCCCGAGCCGGTCGCCGAGCGAACCTGCCGTGAGCAGCAGTGCGGCGAGGGTCAACGAGTAGGCGTCGACCACCCACTGCAGACTGGAGAGGCTGGCATCGAGTTCGCGCTGAATGTCCGGCAGGGCGACGTTGACGACCGTGATGTCCAGCAGCAGCATGAACGTCGCGGTCGAGATCAGCGCGAGCGTCCACCACTTTCGCTCCATCGAATCAGCCTAGAGAGCGGGGACCCTCGGCTAAGGCGATTTAAACAGCGAGGTGGCCGAACTTCTCGCGTATGCGCTGATAGAAGCTCGTACCCGGCAGCTGGGCCAGCCGCCCGACTTCGTCGACGAAGCGAACCTCCAGCGCCGCACCGGCAGCGAGGTCGGTCAGGTAGACGCCGTCGACCGCAACTTCGACCGGCTCGCGCCCGGCGGCGTTGCCGACGTGAAGAGTGTCGCCGGGGGCGACGACTAGGGCGCGGGCGGTGAGCGAGTGCGGCGAGATGTAGCTGACCGCGTAGCCCTTCACCCCCCAGGCGAGGATCGGGCCCTGGTTTGCGAGGTTGTAGCCCGTGGAGCCGACGGGGGTGGCGGCGACGAGGCCGTCGCAGCGGACGTGGCCGACCTCCTCACCGGCGATCCGGTAGCTCAGCTCGGCCACGCGGTCATGCGGCCGGCGGGTCAGGGTGATGTCGTTGAGGCCGGTCCCGGTGGCGCCGTCGAGCGTCACCTCGAGACCCGGGAGCTCGACGATCTCGATTTCGCCGTCGAAGGCGCGGCGGATCCCATCCTCGGCCTCCTTGCGATCGACCGCCGCGAGGAAGCCGACGGTGCCGAAGTTGACGCCGAAGACCGGCACGCCGGTATGGGCGTAGCGCCGCAGCGCGTGCAGGAGCGAGCCGTCGCCGCCCAGGACCAGGCAGATATCCGGGCGCGGCTCCTCGGCGACCGTCTCGATCCCCTCGGCGGCGCTGCCGTGCTTGGCGAGCTCGTCCTCGGTCGCGACGACGCGCCAGCCGGCCTCACGGGCAACGCGCGAGACGATCGCGACCGCCTCGGTGGCTGCGGGCGGGTGCGAGTGGGTGATCAGCGCCGCGGTCTTCACTCGGCCGCCTCGGCGACGAGGATCGCGGCCTCGAGGTCGTCGACGGAGGCGCCGGTGCCGCCGCACCAGACGAAGGTCTCGCGGTTGCCCTTCGGGCCCGGGAGCCCGGAGGAGGCGAAACCGCGCACCGGCATCCCGAGCTCGCGAGCCGCCTCGGCGACCTTGAGGATCGCCTCGCGGCGGTCGCCATCGTCGCGAACGACGCCGCGCCCGACCCGCTCGCGGCCGAGCTCGAACTGCGGCTTGACCATCGCCAGGACTTCGCCGCCGGGCGCCAGGCAGCCCGCCACTGCCGGCAGCACCTTGGTCAGCGAGATGAAGGAGACGTCGACCGTGGCCAGAGAGGGCTCGAAGGGCAGGTCTGAGGGCAGCATCTCGCGAGCGTTGAGGCGCTCGATCACAGTCACCCGGGGATCCTCGCGCAGGCGCAGGTCGATCTGGCCGTAAGCGACGTCGGACGCAATAACCCGTGCCGCGCCGCGCTGCAGCATGCAGTCGGTGAAACCGCCGGTTGAGGCGCCGACATCGAGGCAGTCGCGGTCGGAAACGTCGATCTCCAGCGCCTCCAGCGCGTTCTCCAGCTTGGTGCCACCGCGGGAGACGTAGCGGGGCCCCGCGTCGACGATCAGCGTCGCCTCCGGCTCGACCAGCTGACTCGGTCGTAGGGCTATCGGCCCGTCCTGGCCAACCCGGACTTCCCCGGCCCGCACGGCGCCGGCGGCCGCCGTGCGTGACGGAAACAGGCCCTGCTCGGCCAAAACGGCGTCTATCCGGGCCTTCTTCACGCCCGCAACGCTACAGCGACGATCTCGTAACGACCCGTTTACCAGCCTCTTAGGCGGGTATGCGAGCCTCATTGGGAAGCGCTTGGAGACCGATCAAGGTCTCTGTGATCGGCCTCACACACAAATCGCACGTATGTTCGTACGCTGTTCAAGGATTCAAGTGGAGGTGCCGACGTAAGGAGCACCAAATCTTTTAGGTCGAGTCTTGCGCCGTCATATGGCCCCGTTGCTTCCCACAACGGCGCCCGCGGCACAAACAGGGCTCACCCACCTCCCACAGATCCACATATATAGAGATACATATCTCTCCTCCCTGTAGTAACCCCAGAAGCGCCCCGCCTCCCCGGCGGGGCGTTTTCTGTTGTGGAGCCATTCGCGAGCGGGGCCCGGCGAAACCCTTCTGCGACAGAGTTCGCCGAAAAGCGCGGGCGAAAAAATGAACGAACGTTAAGATCGCCGCACTTGGCAATCGATGGGAGCGCAGTGATGGCTGAACCCGGCGGGCCTCACAGCCGCGACGAATTTCACGAGATGGCGCAGGCGGCGCGCCAGCGGATCCTCGACTCCGGGCTGCCCTTCCCCTGCGACGAGGACCTCGGGCCGGCGAGCCGGGGCGCCGAGACGAAGCAGCGGATCCTCGCCGTAGCGATCACTCTCTGCGGAGAGCGCGGGATCGAGGCCTGCACGATGCGGGACATCGCGACCGAGGCCGGAATCAAGGCCCCTGCCATCTACAACCACTACGGCTCCAAGGAAGAGGTGCTGGCAGCCGCCATGGAAGACATCCTCGGCCGCTTCTTCTGGGGCCAGGTGGCCTCGCTGGGCGACTTCCCGATCGAGGACTGGCTGGAGCAGATCGTCACGCGTCACGTTCGCTTCCAGCTCCGGCACCGCCGCCAGGCTGACGCCAGTGACGCTGTTCTCAACGGACCGGCGAAGAAGGACAATCTCCCAACCCCTACCTATCGCAGGCTGGTCGGGCTCCAGCGCGACTACGCCGACCTGTTCTGCGTGCTCATCCAGGCCGCCTGGCCCACCGCCGATCGCACCCAGGCGATGATGGCCGGCTTCGCCATGGCCGCGATGTGCGATCGCGTCTCCGGCTGGCACAACCCCAAGGGCCAGCTCTCGATCGAGGAGATCGCCGAGCGTCAGTGGGTCCTCGCCCGCCAGATGATCGATCCCTAGACGGGACCGACCGCGTACACGCTCCGGGGCTACTCTCGGCTGGTGAGCCGGCGAAGACGTGGGCAGCCGAATGCTGGGTGAAGAACTGAAGGTGGTCGACGGCGCCGAGGCGGGAGCTTGGATCAAAGCTGCCATCGGCGGCGAGTTCGGAGCCGTGTCGCGAGAGGTGCCGAAGGTCTTCAACGCCTATGCGCGGATCTTCCATCGCGCCACCGACAGCGACGGCAACCACGTCACCTGGGGCGAGGTCGCCGAACGCCTCGGCCGCACGGCCCACCGTGAAATGCAATGGCACCAACTGGTTGGTACGCCGGACACCTTCGGGGTCGAGGGTTCGAGATGGTCGGGCTCGATTCCGTCGCTCGGCGAGCTGGAAGTCGAGGAGCTCGATCGCCTCTGCGACGTACTCGCAGACCACACCGCCGATCCCGAGCGCTGCTTCTTCGGCCTCTGCCTGATCAACAGCCGGCTTGGGAGCAGTCTTTCGGGTGGCGACACGGGCCAACCGCTGCTGGAACTTCCGGTCGGGAGAGACCACGTGGTGCTGACCGGACCGTTGTCCGCAGTCGACCAGCTCATCAACACCGACATGACGGGAGTGACCTTTGCCTGCTACGTCGAGCCGGGGCAGGAGCCGCCAGACGAGCAGCCGGAGCCGGACTGGACCGATCCCTTCTGGCGCGAAGCCCCGCACCTGATTTGGCCTGCCGACCGCTCCTGGATCGTCGTCAGCGAGGTCGATTTCGATTCGACGCTGGTAGGGGGCAATCGGGAGCTGGTCGATGCGCTGGTGGCGTTCCCAGAACTGGAGGTCTACGAGGTCGAGCCCGATACCTCGCTCGCTGCCTTCTCCGACAAGATCAACTGGGTTCCCGAGCCGGACGATTGACGACGGCCGAGGCGAGTGGTGGCGGCGGGCACGTAGTGCTCCAACTTGGCGCTATGGCCAAGGGCAAAGGGCACACCATCCTCGGCAAGCTTGACCAGCTCGGGATAGGAATCGCCAGCTGCCGACCAGCCCTCTACGTCGGGCGACTCGGCCCACCAGCCGTCGGCCTCATGGTGATAGATGACGCATACCGTTTCCATTCGATCCTCCGAGTCAGAGTAGCTTCCGGGCCTCATCCTCGGCAAGGCCAACGTCCTTCGTGAGGATCTTCCGAGCCAGCCCGGCCGGAATCGTCGCTTTGTCGTGAAAGGCGAAGGTGACGGGTGGCCGACCCGGCGCCTTCAAATGGCGATGTGAGCCGGACCGACGCGCCGTCAGATCAGCGCGGGAATCTCCCCCACTCCTAAAGCTGCGACCTCGCCATGCGACACAATGCGCGGGTGACGCGGCGACGGGGGTTGATTGCGACGGGGATTGCGTCGGTGGTCTTGCTCTTGGCGATGGCGCCGGCGGATCAGCGGATGCATGACACGGGTGGGCCGGGGATCGTGCCGTTCGAGCTGGCGGGTAGTCAGGATCGGGCGGACGAGATCCTTGGGGAATGGGGTGAGAAGGGCCAGGATGCTGCTCGAGAGTCGCTGTGGATCGATTTCGGGTTCTCGCTCGCTTACGGTGTCTTTCTCACCCTTGCCCTGATGGCTGTTCGCGACATCGCCAGAGAACGTGGCTGGCGCCGTCTTGCAGCGGTCGGCGTGGTCGTCGTCTACTTCGGAGCTCTCGCCGCGGCCTTCGACGTGCTGGAGGACATCTGCCTGCTGCTGACGCTTGACGGCGCTGGGGCCGCGTTCCCACTTCTGGCGACGATCTTCGCCAGCTGCAAGTTCATCTCTCTGACGGCAGCGATCGTCTATTTGCTCGTCGGACTGGCGATGCGGCTGCGCAGCCGCGATCCGGCGACGCAGACGCCGTAGCGCCCAGATCGAAGCGCTACGGCAGTTCTTCGGCCGGGTCCATCGGGTGCAGCTCGCCCTTGCTTAGCGCCTCGGTGCGGAGGTGGGCGATTGCCAGGTACTCGGGGCTGCCGATCATGTCGAGGAAGGCCTGGCGGGTCGGGTATTCGACCAGGGCGACGAGGTCCCAGGATGTGTCCCCCAGCAGAGCGGCGGCGGGCTGGCCGGCCCAGACGATGCGGCCGCCGGCCTGCTCCAGTAAGGGGGCCACGGCGGCGCCGTATTCCAGGTAGCGCTCCTGGCCGCCGTCGGGCTTGAAGGCGAGGAGGTTCAGCATCACGACGGGGGTGCCGTCGTCGGTGCGGGCCGAGAAGGCGGCGAAGCCCTGCTCGTTGATCGGCTCCGGCTGGGCTGAGGCCTCCACGGCGGCGAGTATATGGTCGCTGCATGGCGCGAACCGCAGTCATCACCGGTGCTTCGAGCGGGATCGGAGCCGCCACCGCCAGAGTCCTGGCCGAGGAAGGCTTCGACGTCGTGCTCGGAGCGCGCCGGCTGGAGCGGCTGCAGGAGCTCGCGGCGGAGATCGGCGGTAAAGCGGTCGCGCTCGACGTCGCCGACCCGGACTCGGTGCAGCAGTTCGTCGCTGCGATCTCCGGTTGCGATGTGCTCATCAACAACGCCGGCGGCGCACTCGGGCTGGCGCCGGTCGCCGAGACCGACGAAGCGCAGTGGCTCGACATGTACGAGAGCAACGTGCTGGGGACGATGCGGATGACGCGGGCGCTGCTGCCGGCGCTGGTCGAGTCCGGCGACGGCCACATCGTCGGCGTGACCAGCATCGCCGCCTTCGAGTCCTACCGCGGCGGCGGCGGCTACACCGGCGCCAAGCACGCGCAGCGCACGCTCCTGCGCACCCTGCGGCTGGAGCTGCTGGGACAACCGGTGCGGGTAACCGAGGTGGCGCCCGGCATGGTCGACACCGAGTTCTCGCTGGTCCGTTTCGGCGGCGATGAGGAGGCTGCCGCGCGGGTCTACGAGGGAATGACGCCGCTGCTGGCCGAGGACGTCGCCGAGTGCATCCGCTGGGCCATCGTCCAGCCGGCGCACGTCAACATCGACGAGATCGTCGTCCGGCCGCGGGACCAGGCCAGTGCCACCGAGGTCCACCGCAAACGCTGATGGCGGATGTCCTCCCAGACCTGCTGCGCCCCGGACTGCGGGTGGTCTTCTGCGGGACGGCGGCCGGCACCGCCTCAGCCAAGGCGAAGGCCTACTACGCCGGTCCCGGCAACACCTTCTGGGAGGCGCTGTACGTGACCGGCCTAACGCCGGTGCCGCTGGCACCGGCGGAATTCGCCCGGCTGCCGGAGTTCGGGATCGGCCTCACCGACATCTGCAAGGTCAGCTATGGCTCTGACGCTGAGGTCGGCACGGCCGAGTTCGACGTCGACGGCCTGCGGGCACGGATCGCCGAGATCGAACCGACCCACCTCGCCTTCAACGGCAAGAACGCGGCGCGCGGCGCGCTGGAACGCGCGGTCAGGACCGGCCCGCAGGAGGAGCAGATCGGCGGCGCCCAGGTCTGGGTCCTACCCTCCACCTCTGGTGCCGCCCGTGGCTACTGGGACATCGGGCCCTGGCAGGAGCTGGCCGAGGCCTGCGGCGCTTCGCCGAGCTTTCTCTAACTCTCTTCTCTGGCCGGATCCTCGCCGGGCCAGCGGCCGATCACGGCGGTGAAACCGGAGCGGGCGCCGCGGTCGGTCAGGCCCTTGGCGATGCGGAAGATCGCCCCCTCCAGCGCCAGCGCGGCCAGCAGTTTCAGCCACGGCGCGTCGCGGTTGTCGGGCTCGGGCGGATCCTCATCGTCGATCACCGACCAGAGGCGCTCGAAGGCCTTCTGGGCGGCGAAGCCGGCGATCAGGCCGGCGACGATCCCGACCGGTGCGAAGAGGAACTTCATGCGGTCAGCCTACCCCTGCCCGCTCGGCGACAAACGGTGGTGCCGAACAAGTTCAGCCGCCAAGCCACTCTTTGATCGGGCGATAGCCGGCGAGGGATGAGAAGTCACCCTGGTCGCGCATCTCCTCCGCAGCCGCCGCCATCGAGCGCACCGCCGTCCAGGCGAGGCTGCCACCGACGCTGACGCGCTGACCGCCGGCCTCGACGATCTCGGTCATCGTCAGCCCGCGGTGAGCGAGCACGTTGACGGGCCGGCCAGTGGCCTCGCAGACCGCCCGGATCTCCTCGCCATCGCGCAGCCCCGGCGCGTAGAGCACGTCCGCCCCGGCCGCCTCGTAGGCCTGCAGCCGGGCGATCGTGTCGTCGAGGTCGGGGTTGCCGCGGATGTGGTTCTCGGCCCGCGCGGTGAACGTAAACGGGAAGTCGAGTCGACGCGCTGCCTCCGCCGCCGCCGCGACCCGCTCCGCGGCATGGCCGGCGTCGTAGATCCGCCCGGCCGGGTCGAAGTCCTCGATCGAGCCGCCGACCGCACCTGCCGCCGCCGCCCGCTCGATCGCGCTGGCCGCGTCCTCGGGCTCAGGCCCGTAGCCGTTCTCGAGGTCGACGGAGAGCGGTATCGCGGTCGCCTGGCCGACGGCGCGAACGTGGTCCATCACCTCCTCCGGAGTCGCCTCCCCATCCGGGCGGCCGAGGGTAAAGGCGAGCGCTGAGCTGCTGCTGGCCAGGGCCTCGAACCCGAGTGCTTCCAGGACCTTGGCCGAACCGGCGTCCCAGGGGTTCGGGATCAGGAACGGCTCGCCTTCGTGCAGCGTCCGGAATCGCTCCCCCTTCTGCCTCTGCGCCTCCACACCCCCAACATAACCGCGGCGGCGTCAGTCGCCAACTCGCCCCGCGGAGCAACGCGATACCGACCGCACTAGGCGGCCGGTCGCGAGTGGCCCGATTCCCCCAACGGGCCGACACATATAGAGATACATATCCCTCCTCCCTATGGTGATCCCCAGAAGCGAGGGCCTGTCGGCCTTTGCTCCGTCCACCAGCACCGGAGAGATTGAGGCAATCTATTCGATTGCGACGATTGGATCAATCGTCAAAATTAGTTAGTCCGAACCGCACTATCAGCTGAGCGCGGGCTGGGCCGAAGGCAGCGCCGCGAGGACCCGCTCGGCGACCGACTCGCCGGTCAGCCCCGCCTCGGCCCGCAGCAGCGCCGGCTTGCCGTGGGTGACGTAGCGGTCGGGGAGGCCGACCCGGAGGATCCGCGCCCGCTCCCTCGGCCCGTCGGCGAAGGCGTCCTCAAGGTGCTCCAGCACCGCCGAGCCGAAGCCGCCGGGCAGGACGTTCTCCTCGATCGTCACCACCAGGTCGTGCTCGCGCGCCAGCCGCTCGGCCAGCTCGCCGTCGATCGGCTTCGCGAAACGGGCGTCGGCGACGGTCACGGCCAGCTCGTGCCCGGCGAGGATCGCCGCCGCCTCCAGGGCCACGGAGACGCCGTAGCCGTAGCCGAGCAGGGCCACCCGCTCGCCCTCGGCCAGCACCTCGCCGGTCCCGATCGGGATCTTCTTCGGCTTCGTCGGAAGCTTCGCCCCCTCGGCCGCACCGCGCGGATACCGCAGGGCCGCCGGCCCGTCGTGGGCGATCGCCGTGTGCAGCATGTGGACCAGCATCGCCTCGTCGCGCGGCGCCATCACGATCACGTTGGGGATCGGCAGGAAGTAGGAGATGTCGAAGGCGCCGTGGTGGGTCGGGCCGTCGTCGCCGACCAGGCCCGCCCGGTCCATCACAAAGGTGACGTCGAGCTCCTGCAGGCAGACGTCGTGGATGATCTGGTCGTAGGCGCGCTGGAGGAAGGTCGAGTAGATCGCACAGACCGGCTTCGCGCCCTGCAGCGCCAGGCCCGAGGCGAGCAGGACCGCGTTCTGCTCGGCGATGCCGACGTCGTAGTACTGGCTCGGGACCTCGTCGGCGAGCTTCTGCAGGCCGGTCCCCCCCGCCATCGCCGCGGTGATCCCGATCACCCGCTTGTCGCGCTCGGCCTCGGCGACGATCGCGTCGGCGAAGACCTGCGTGTACTGCGGCGGCGCCCCGGCCTCGGGCGGCTTCTCGAGAATCTCCGGCGCGATCGCATCGGGCGCGTCGGTTTCGGTCACCGGCACCGGCTTGGCGGAGGCCGGCTTGCCGTTGACGATCGAGTGAGGCTTGGCGGCGTGCCATTTCTCCATCGACTCCAGGCCGCCCTCTTCGGCCGGGGCGAAGCCCTTGCCCTTGACGGTGTGGATGTGGACGACGACGGGGCGTTCGGCGTCGAAGGCCTCGCGCAGCGCGTCGCGCAGGGCGTGGACGTCGTGGCCGTCGATCACCCCCATGTAGGCGAGGTCGAGCTCCTCGAAGAAGAGCCCGGGCGCCCAGTAGGCCTTGATCGCCGACTTGATCTCCGGTCCGAGCCGCTCGATCCGGCGCCCCAGCCCCAGCGGCAGCTTCGTCAGCCTGTCCTCGACCCCCTCGCGGGCGTGGAAGAGGCGCGGGTTGAGGCGGATCCGGTTGAAGTAGCGGGAAAGGGCGCCAACGTTGGGTGAGATCGACATCCCGTTGTCGTTGAGCACGATCACGATCGGGGTCTGCAGGCCGCCGGCCGCGTGCAACGCCTCGTAGGCGACGCCGCCGGTGAGGGCGCCGTCGCCGATCACTGCGGCGACGCGACCGTCCTCGCCGATCCCCTTGCGCATCGCCTCCTTCAGCCCGACCGCGTAGCCGATCGAGGTCGAGGCGTGGCCGGCGCCCATGATGTCGTGCTCGGACTCGGCGATCGAGCAGAACGGAGCCAGGCCCTCGTACTGTCGGATCGTCGGCAGCTGCTCGCGGCGACCGGTGAGGATCTTGTGCGGGTAGGACTGGTGGCCGACGTCCCAGAGCACCTTGTCCCGGGGCGACTCAAGCAGGCTGTGCAGGGCGACCGCCAGCTCGCAGGTGCCGAGGTTGGCGCCGAAGTGCCCACCGATCTCACCGATCGTGTCGATGATGAATGTGCGCATCTCCTGCGCGACCTGCTGCAGCTGCTCGTCATCGAGCTCGTGCAGGTCGGCTGGGCCGTCGATCTCGCTCAGCAGTGCCTTCGTGGTGTCGTCTTCGCTGCCCTGGGTGGGGGGCTCTTTGCTCATTCGTTCCTCGTGAAGATGTAGTCGGCCACGCGCCTCAGATCGTCCGTCTCCCCCGCGGCCTCCGCCAGCGCCGCAATCGCCTTGGCGTGGGACTCGGCGGCCAGTTGGCGGGCTCGGTCGAGCCCGAAAAGGCTGACGTAGGTGAGTTTGCCATGTCGCTCGTCGCTTCCATGTGGCTTGCCGAGCTGCTCGTCGCTCTCGGTTACGTCGAGGATGTCGTCGACGATCTGGAAGAGAACCCCCAGCTCGCCGGCGAACCGGCGAAAGGGAATTGTCTCAGGTTCTGCCAGTCCCTCAAGTATCAGTACGACACCAACGCTGGCGGCGATCAACCGCCCGGTCTTTAGCGCGTGCAGCGCGCGCAGGCCAGCGGCGCCGTCCTCGGCCGCGGTGACGTCGACGTACTGGCCGCCGACCATGCCGTCGACGCCGGTGGCGCCGGCCAGCTCTCCCATCGCCGCCAGCACTCGGCCGGGATCGCCGGGCTGCTGACAGAAGAGGCGCACCGCCTCGGCGAAGAGGCCGTCGCCGGCGAGGATCGCGACGTCCTCGCCGAACTTGACGTGGGAGGTCGGGAGGCCGCGGCGCAGCTCATCGTCGTCCATCGCCGGCAGGTCGTCGTGGATCAGCGAGTAGGTGTGAATCAGCTCGATCGCGCAGGCGACCGGCAGGAAGCCCTCCGGCTCGGCGCCGAGGGCGCGGGCGGTCGCGAGGGCGAGGACCGGCCGCACCCGCTTGCCACCAGCGAGCAGCGAGTACCGCATCGCCTCCTCCAGCCCCGCGGTCGGCTCGGCGGCGGAGAAGCGAAGCCGGTCGAGCGCCCCGTCGACCAGCGAGCGCAGATCCTCGGGGTAGGTCGGCGCCGCAGCGCCGCTCACTCGGCGCTCGCCGCCTCGCGCGCCTGGCGGTTCGCCTCCTCGACCGCCTCGGCGGAGAGGTCGGCGGCCTCGGTCGCCAGGGCTGCGGCGCGCTCGTCGCCGGTCTCCTCGCTCTCCAATTCGGCCGAGATCTGGCGCAGTCGCTCGGCGATCTCACGCAGGCGAGTGCTCATTTGGCCGGCTCCCGTTTGCGCACGATCGCGCCGAGGATGCCGTTGATGAATTTGGGAGCGTCGGCCCCGCAGTACTCCTTGGCGATCTCGACCGCCTCGTCGATCGCGACCTCGAAGGGCACCTCGTCGTGCTCGATCTCATACAGCGCCACCCGCATCACGTTCAGGTCGAGCGGGGCGATCCGGTCGACCGTCCAGCCCTTGGCGAATTCGGCGATCGTCTCGTCGAGCTCTTCGCGCTCGGCGTCGACTCCCTCGGCCAGCTCTCGGGTCAGCGGCCGCGCGTCGGCGATCAGCTCCTCCAGCGGGCGGCCGGTGACATCCCGCTGGTAGCTGGCGAAAACGGCATCGCGGCGTTGGTCGGAGCGGCGCATCAACTCATTCTTTCAGCGCAGGATCTCGACCAGCAGCACCCAGGCATTGGCGACGGCGCCGACGATCGCGAAGACGATGCCGGCGACGATCCAATACAGGCCGCCCCCTGCCTCGAACAAGACACTGGCTGCGCCGATCACGAACGGCACGGTGCCGGCCAGGCGCAGGGCCCAGCGGCTCCACACCCAGGCGCGCGGGGGCGTGAAGCTGGCCAGCCCGACAGTCGGGAGCCGGAAGATGACGAGAGCGACCGTGAGGCTGACGAAGAGCAGCTCGGTGCCGAGCGCGCCGCTGCTCTGGCCCGGGATCAGGCCGACGACGGAGACGAGCAGCACAGCCACCAGCAGCAGGACCGTCTCGAGGGCGCGGTCCGGCAGCCCGGCTTCGCCGAGGATGCGCTCGATGTTGATCGAGACGGCGACGAAGAGAAGGCCCGCCAGCGCCGCCGAGGCGCCCGCGGTGGCGACGAAGAGGTCGCTCCACTGGGCCGGGTCGTAGGCGGTCACGCCGCCATCGTAGGCAGGGGAACGGCGGGCGATGCGGCGCTAGGCGCGCGAGAGGTACTCGCCGCTGCGGGTGTCGACCCGGACCGTTTCGCCCTCCTCGATGAACAGCGGCACCTGGACGACGACGCCGGACTCCAGCGTCGCCGGCTTGTTGCCGCCGCCAGAGGCGGTGTCGCCCTTGAGGCCGGGGTCGGTCTGAGTGACCTTCATGTCGATCGCGCTCGGGACCTGAACGTCGCTGGGCTGCTCGTCGACGAAGAGGACCTCAACCTCGGCGTTGGGCAGGACCCATTTCATCGAGTCACCGAGCGCATCGGTGGGGATTTCGATCTGGTCGTAATCGCGGCTGTCCATGAAGACCGCGGCCTCACCCGAGTCGTAGAGGTATTGCATCTTTTTGGATTCGGTCCGAACCGGCCGGAACTTCTCCCCCGCGCGGAAGGTTTTGTCGATCACCGAGCCATCCTCGATCCGGCGCAGTTTGGTCCGCACGAAAGCGCCGCCCTTGCCCGGCTTGACGTGCTGGAACTCGATGATCTTCCAGATCTTGCCGTCGATCTCGATATGGGTGCCGTTCTTGAACTGGTTAGTGCTGATCACGGCGGCGAATCCTAGAGAGCCGGGCCGCCGCGCGCAGATCTCACACTCTGGCTTCCCCTGGCGTTGGTAGGGCATGGATCGCGAAGATCTCGAGTTCCGCTCAGGCGCGGACCGTTGCGCCGCCTGGCTCTACCCAGCGCGGGGAGAGCGGCGCGAGGGCCCGATCGTGGTCATGGCACACGGCCTTTCCGGGACGCGGCGCGATGGATTGGGTCCCTTCGCGGAGCGCTTCGCGGCGGCGGGGATCGCGGCGCTGGTTTTCGACCACCGCGGCTTTGGTGACAGCGGCGGCGAGCCGGACCTGTTCGATCCGAGGCGACAGCTGGAGGACTGGCGGGCGGCGATCGCCTGCGCCCGCTCGCTGCCGAACGTCGACGCCGAGCGAGTGGCGACCTTCGGCTCGTCGATGGGCGGCGGCAACGTTCTCGCGGCCGCGGCGGACGATTCCCGCGTCGCCGCCGCGATCAGCCAGGTCCCGTTCCTCGACATGTGGCGGCAGGCGTACCGCGCTTCGCCGCTGGTCACTGCCCGGACCCTCCTCGCGGCGATCCAGGGAAAGCACCTGCCGGCGGTCGGCCAGCCAGACGAGGCGGCGTTCATCAACGCCCCCGGCGGTGAGGCCGGCTGGCGCCACGTCGTCGCCATCGGCGAGGACTCGCGCTGGCGCAACCGGGTCTCCTCGCGCTGGTTGCTCGGCGCTCCCTACCGCCCCTCCAGGCTGGCCGCCAAGCTCCACTGTCCCTGGCTGCTCTGCGTCGGCGAGGCCGACCGGGTGGCCAGGCCCGCTGCTGCGATCGCCGCCGCCCGGCGCGCCCCACTCGGCGAGCTGCGCACCTATCCCGGCGTCGGTCACTTCGACATCTATGACGGCCCCGAGTTCGAGGCCGTGGTTGCCGACGAGGTCGCTTTCCTGCGCCGCCACCTGTGAGGATCAAGCGGAGGCCGCGAGGCGGAGAACGGCCTGCTCGGGGTCGATGAAGATCTCGCCGCGGACGAACTGATCGCCGGCGAGGTCCCAGATCCAGGCCACGGGCATGTCGCGGATCCCGAGTTCTCGACTGCGGGCGTAGACCCGGCCGCGAACCAGCAGTGAGTTTCCCCGGCGTTCGACCAGGCTCGGAACGATCCGCAGGTCTTCCCACACCTGCTCGACGTCGCGCAGATACTCGTGCAGGCCGGCGGGCCCGACGTAGGGAGCGGTCCGCCCGACCGCCTCGGCGGTGCCGACCGGGAAAAACTCCAGGCCGTCGTCGCAGACGGCGGCGATCTGATCGGCGTCGCGGCGGTTGAAACCCTCGAAGAGCCGGTCGACCAGCTCCCTGTCCTCGCTGGAGGCCGGCTCGACGCCGACGGCGGCGGGCCCGACGGCGAGGATCGCGGCGTCGTCCTCGAGCCTGCCCGAGGTGAAGGCGTGCAGCGCCCCCTCCAGCTTCTGGACGGCGATCGCCGGGCTGGAGAGGTTGGACAGCTCGGCGTGGAGCCGCCACTCCCCGAACCGACCCTCCTCCCCGGCCGCCTCGATCACCCCATCGGTGACGACGACGAGCTGCTGCCCGGGCCACACCTCGGTGTGCTCGATCCCCCAGGCGACGTCGGGGAAGGCACCGAGGACCGGCCCAGAGGCCGTCGCCTCGACCACTGAGTCGCCGTCTACCAGCAGCGGCGCCGGGTGACCCGCGACGGCCAGACGGACCGGTCGCGATGGGTCTTCCTCGATCGCCATCGCGGCGACGCTGCAAAGCGTGGCGCCTTGGCGGGTCAGCAGCTCGCGGTTGAGGGTTTCCAGAGCGACCACGGGGTCGCCGGTGAGGGCAGCCGCGGTGCGCAGCGTGTAGCGGGCGTGGGCGGTGACGGAGGCCGCCTGGGCACCGCGCCCGGTGACGTCGCCGATCACCACCATCCAGCCGCCGGAGATGCGGAAGGCGTCGTAGAAGTCGCCGCCGATCTCGTTCTCGGCCCCCGCCGGTCGGTACATCGCGGCGACCTGCCAGCCAGGGATGTGCGGGAGCGGCGGCGGCAGCAGGCCCCGCTGCAGCGTCTCGGCGATCTCGGCCCGTTCGCGCTCGCTGCGCTCGAGGTCCGAGAAGAGGCCGGCGTTGTCGAGGGCAAGGGCCACGCGGCCGGCGAGAATGCTGGCGAAGTGGGCGTCGTTCGGGCGGAAACGGCGGCCGGAGTGGCTGACGCCGATCGACAGCATCCCGGTCGGCCTCCCTCGCGCTCGCAGCTCGACGGCGACGCCGGAGCGGACTCCGAGCCGCAGCAGGAACTCGAGGTCCTCCTGATCCCGGGCGATGTCGCGCATGTCGGCCTCGGAAACGCGTTCGAAGAATCGCGGTTCCTGGCGAGCCGCGGTCGCGGCGCTCGCCATCCGTTCCTGCAGCGTCGGCGGCCGCGCCGCCAGACCCGCTTCGACCGCCGCCGCGTCGGGCCCATCGGCGCGGACGGCGGCGCGGTGAATGCGATCGTCCTCGATCACGTCGATCGTGCAGAAGTCACCCAGCTCGGGGACGAGGATCGCCGTGATCGCATCGAGCGTCTCCTCCAGCGATCGACCGCCGTCGGCGACCCAGGCGAGATCGTCGAGGATCTGGAAGCGCCGACCAGCCTGCCGAGCGCGGCGGTGGAAGACCCAAGCCAGGGCGACCGCCGCGAAGGCGATGGCAACAGCTCCTATCGCGATCCCAGTCATCGCCCTCCTTCCCGGGGGTAGGACTACTTAAAAGAGCGTACCGCTCTGACGGGCATCGCGAAAAAGGTGAAGCGCAGCTGATCGTCGACGCCCGTGATCGCGATCGTGCGCGCCTGCGGGATCTGCGCGAAGGCCCCCTTGCCGCCGATCCCGTTGCTGCTGCGAAGCATCAGGCCGTCGGCCGCGGTGCCGGGGATGAGTCGGTAGCTGCGCTGGCCGTTGAGGATCGCGTGGCGGGTGCGGGCGTGGGAGAGGAAGGCCAATAGCCGCTCCAGACCGCCGACTTCGACGCCGTCGACGCGCGCCCAGACGACTTCACCCGGACCCGGGGCGGGCACGTCGACGGTCTCCCCCGGGCTGGCCTCAACCGAGCCGAGCGGCCGCGAGCGCCCACAGCGATCCGGGGTCCGCGCCAACACCTGCCAGCGTTCGCTGGCGTGCACGATGGCGAAGTTGCAGAGCGCGGTCCGCGCCTGTTCGGGCGGGTCCCAACCCGGAAAGCGGCCGTCGATGCCGCGGGTCGGGAACTCGGGATAGACGACGCCGACGTTCTCGCGCAGGATTCGTTCCGGCCCGTCGGGGCTGAGCAGCGCTTCCGAGTTGATCTGGTCGAGTCGCGCGGTATAGGCGGAGTAGTTCTGGAAGACCGGCAGCGGCCGCCAGTCGAGGTCGTAGGCCCAGGCGGCGCCGATCTCCCACGGTTCGACCGTCACCGTGTGCCCTCGGAGCGCCGCCAGCGCCTCCGGTTCGAGCTGGTAGATCAACTCCATCGCGGCCCGGCCCGAGTCGATCAACTCGTGGCGCCGCGAGGAGCTGGCCAGGGTGCGGACCTGGTCCGCAGCGTGCTTGACGTTGGCGATGACGTCGAAATTGTTGGTCTGGCCGGTCGGACGCACGGGCCAGCCGATCGCGACGATCACGGCGATCCCCGCCAGCAGCCAGTACCAGCGCTCCCGTGCCCAGGGGATCGCGATCCAAAGGATGCAGGCGGTGGAGAAGAAGAGGCTGAGATGGCCGGCGTCGGTCCTCACCACTCCCTCCTTGAAGACCGTGAAAGCGGCCAGCGCCATCAGCGCGATGCCGCACCAGCACGCCCGCGCGTCGCGGTAGCGGCCCTGGGTGCTGGCGAGGACCAGGGCGACGGCGACGCAGGCGGCGGCGATCGTCGCCACCGTCACCTGCCAGGGCGGGACGTCGGTCGTCGTCACCATCGCGGCGCTGAAGCCGGAGATGATCTCGTAGGTGTTGCGGAGGAAGTTCGGAACCTCGCCGAGGCTCTGTCCAGTGATCAGCCAGAGCGCCAGCACCTCCAGCCCCAGTAGACCGAGGTAGGCGGCGATCTGCCACCAGCGCGCCCGCAGGCCGATCAGGGCGATCAGGAAGAAGGCGGCGATCACGGGACCGGCGGAGAACTTGATCAGCACCTCGACCGCCGCAAAGGTCGCCCCGGCGCCGACGATCGCGTAGATCACCCGTTCTGAGCGCTCCCCCTCCAGCGCCCGCATCGAGAGCAGCAGCGCGACCACGATCGCCTCCTCGACCAGCGGCAGCACGGTGACGATGAGGAAGGCGATCGCGACCGCCGGCAGCGGCCCGACCAACCGCCGCAAGGCCCAGACGAGGGTGATGCAGAAGGTGACGAAAAGGCTCGAGAGGTAGGCGAAGGCGAAGATCCCGAGGTCGGGGTACCAAAGGCCTTGCCCGTTCATGAAGCCCAGCGGCCCGTAGGTGAAGACGATGTCGCTGCCCCACTGCAGGCCGTCGTGGATGGCCATCGAGAGGCCCCCGTTCCAGCTCGAGTCGAGGCCCACCGAGGGCGGGTTCATCCCGATTTTCCAGCCGAGCAGGGCGACGATCGCGCCCAGCAGCCAGGTCGGCGGGTGCCGTACCGCGCCCTCCAGCCGTCGCCGGAGCGAATCAGACAGCTGTGGAGTCAGGGTCCTTGTCGCCCGCGGTGCTGGTCGTCAGGTTGGCCGCGGCGCCCCCACTGAGGACGCGGCGGACGAGACTCGGGGCGACGATGCGCGCGATCGCCGCCAACGCGTAGGGGCGGGGGACGTAGCGCTCGGCCTTGCCGCCGGGGCCGGCCTCGTAGATCGCCTCGGCGACCTTCTCTGGCTTGGAGACGATCCAGCGGGTGAGCGCTTTCTCGCGCAGCTCGGTGGCCGGGAAGCCCTCGGTGGCGATGAAGCCCGGCAGGACCATGCCGACGTGGACCCGGTGCGGAAGCTCCTCGGCGTAGAGGGAGTCGGTCCAGCCAATCAGGGCGAACTTGCTGGCCGAGTAGGCGCCGGTACGGGCCCGCGAGACGCGCCCGGCGGTGCTGGCGACGTTGACGATTGCGCTCGGGGCTGAGGCCCGCAGCAGCGGCAAAAGCGCCTCGGTAAGGCGAACGACAGCATCGAAGTTGAGCTCCATGTGGCGCTGGACATTGGCGTAGCCACTCTCGGCGAAGCCGCCGCGCCAGGAGCCCCCGGCGTTGTTGACGAGCAGGTCGAGGCCGTCGTGGTTGGCTTCGAGGTGGGCGCGGACGTGCTCGGGTGCGCTCTCGTCGGTCAGGTCGACCGTGACATGGGAGGTCTTGCAGGGCAATGAGGCCGCGAGGTCACGCAACAGCTCCTCGCGGCGGGCGACCAGGACCAGCTCCATCCCAGGCTCACGCGAGAGCCGGATCGCCGTCGCCTTGCCGATCCCCGTCGATGCCCCGGTCACCACCGCCACGCTCATTGCCGCAACCGTATTCGACCGCGCCCCGGCCGACGTGTCTGAGCTTAGGGCCCCTATAGGCCCCCTTAGCTCAGACACCCCCCGGCGAGTTGCAAGGATGAGGCCGTGTCGACGATGTCCTCTCGCACGCCACGCATAACCGCCACCCTGCGCGAAGGCGAGCGGGTGACGCCGCTGGAGCTCTTCTTCGACCTCGTCTTCGTGCTGGCGATCACCCAGTGCACGGCGCTGATCGCCGCCCACCCGACCTGGGACGGCCTATTGCAGGGACTGCTGGTGCTCGGCGTGCTCTGGTGGGCCTGGGTCGGCTACGCCTGGCTGACCAGCGTCATCGACCCCGAGGACGGACCAGTGCGGCTGGTGATCTTCGTCGCGATGGCGGCGCTGCTGATCGTCTCCCTCTGCGTTCCCGAAGCGTTCGGCGACCTGGCCCTCACCTTCGCCCTCGCCTATGGCGTCTTCCGCGTCTCCCACATCGCCCTCTTCATGCTGGCCAGCCCCGAGGACGACGCGCTGCGCCACTCCGTCCTCGGCCTCGCCGTCAGCACCGCGATCGCCATCAGCCTGCTCGTCATCGCCTCGATGTTCGACGGCGTCGCCCAGGGTGCGCTCTGGGCGCTGGCCCTCTTTCTCGACATGGGCGGCCCCTACGTCTTCGGCTCCGAGGGCTGGCGACTCGTCCCGCACCATTTCGCCGAGCGCCACGGCCTGATCGTGATCATCGCCCTCGGCGAGTCGATCGTCGCGATCGGGGTCGGCGCCGCCGGCGCACTCGATCTCGGCATCGGCACGGCTGCCGTGCTCGGCGTCGGCCTCGCCGCGGCGCTGTGGTGGACCTATTTCGACGTCGTCGCCCTGATCTCGGCCCGGCGGCTAGGGGAAGCCGAAGTGGGCAAGGAGCAGAACGAGCTCGCACGCGATTCCTACTCCTACATGCACCTGGCGCTGGTCGCCGGGATCGTCCTCACCGCCTTCGGGCTGAAGACGACGATCGGCCACAGCGGCGACCACCTTCACGCCGAGCCGGCCTTCGCCCTCTTCGGCGGCGTCGCCCTCTACCTGCTCGGACTGGTCGCCTTTCGCTACCGCCATGTCCACACCATCAACCGCTATCGCCTCGGCCTCGCGCTGGTCCTCTTGATCCTGATCCCGGTGGCGACTGTGGTGCCCGCGCTGGTTAGCCTGGCCCTGGTCGACGTCCTGATCTGGGGAATGATTGCCTTTCAGCAGACCCAGTACGACGAGCGGCGCGACCAGATCCGCCACGAAGCCGCGGTTTCCTGACTCGGCCGGACGAAAAAGCGGACATCTGTTCGACTCGACATACTGCGGAACCTTGACCGAGACACCTCGACTGCTCGACAACCTTCTTCGCGCCGGCGCGCCCTCCGGATACGAGGGCCCGGCCGCCGCGGTCTGGCGTGAGGCCGCGTCGTTTGCCGAGCTCAGCAGCGACGGCCTCGGCTCCTCGATCGCCCGAGTCGGCGACGCGGCGCCGCTGCTGGCGGTGGTCGGCCACATCGACGAGATCGGGCTGATCATCACCCACATCGACGAGAAGGGCTTCCTCTGGTTCGCCCCGATCGGCGGCTGGGATCCCCAGATCCTGGTCGGGCAGCGGGTGGAGATCCGGGGCAAGAACGGTCCGGTGCTCGGCGTCGCCGGGCGCAAGCCGATCCACCTGCTCGAGGCCGACCAGCGCAAAAAGGTGGTCGAGCTGAAAGGGATGCACATCGACATCGGCGCCGGCGACCGCGACGAGGCCGCGGAGCTGATCCGGGTCGGCGACCCGGTCGTGATCGCCGCCGAGCCGATGTCCGTCGTCGGCGATCGCCTCGTCTCCCGGGCGATGGACAATCGCCTCGGCGCCTATGTCGCCCTCGAGAGCCTGCGCCGCGCCCACGAGGGCGGCGACCTCAAGGGATCCTTCGCCGCCGTCGCCGCCGTCCAAGAGGAGATCGGGCTGTTCGGCGCCCGCACTGCCGCCTTCGAGGTCCGTCCCGACATCGCCGTCGCAGTCGACGTCACCCACGCGACCGATGCCCCTGGCGTTGATGAGAAAGAACTCGGCAGCAGCCCGCTCGGCTCCGGCCCGGTGATCGGCCGCGGCTCCACCCTCTCTCCCAAGGTCTTCGAGTTGCTGGTCGAGACGGCCGAAGCGGAGGGCATCGAGCACTCGATCAGCGCCAGCGGCCGCGGCACCAGCACCGACGCCGACGTACTGCAGATCTCCCGCGCCGGGATTCCGACCGGCGTCGTCTCGATCCCACTCCGCTACATGCACTCGCCGGTCGAGATGGTCGACCTCCGCGACGTCGAGGCCACGGTCGAACTGCTGGCGGCGTTCGCCTCGCGGCTGACGCCAGATATCGACCTTTCGCGCTGACCTGACTCAGCTGTCGACGAAGACGGTGTCGCGGCCACTGGCCTTAGCCGCGTAGAGAGCTGCGTCGGCGCGCGAGATCAGGTCGTCGGTGTCGACCAGATCCGGCTCGGAGACGGCGACGCCGATGCTGATCGTCACCTGGACTCCTACGGGCCGACGCTCGTGCACCGCGCGGCGCAGTCGTTCGGCGATCTCGAGCGCATCCTCGCGGCCGGCGCCGGGAAGGATCACGAGGAGCTCCTCGCCGCCAACCCTGTAGATCGTGTCGCCCGCCTGCAGCGCCGCCCGCATCGTGTAGGCGACGTCCTGCAGAACCGCGTCGCCGGCGGCGTGGCCGAGCCGGTCGTTGACGCGCTTGAAGTGATCGAGGTCGCAGAGCAGCAGCGCGTGCGAGAGACCCTCCTCGAGATTGCAGGGCTGGCCGTTGAGCTCCCCCAGCCGCTGCTCCAGGGCGTTGCGGTTGAAGAGACCCGTGAGTGGATCGAGGGTGGAGCGGCGACGGTGGGCGAGGTCGGACTCGACCAGGGCTCCGGAGAGGATCACCGTGCTGAGAATCATCGCCGCCGCTGCGATCAGGGTCTGGCGATGCTCGAAAGCGGCGCTGGGATCGGGGATCACGGCGCAGGCGAGGAAGAGCAGAAAGATGTAGGCGGTCCCAAGCACCATCCCTCGCGGCTCGAAGCGAAATCCAAGGGTCACCGCTGGCAGCGCGAACCAGACCAGGACCGGGCTGGTGGCACCGCCGGTCAGCAGCACCGCGCTGGCGAGCAGGGCGGGCAGTGCCGCCCAGGCCCCGGCCACCCAGATCGCCGGGTGGTCGCTGGCGCGCATGAAGCGATCGGCGACGGCGAAGCCGGCGAGGCCCGCCGCCAGTGGTGCTACCCACCACCAGCCGACGTCCGAGGAGCCGCCAAGGGCGATCGAGAGGGCGAGGATCGCGAAGCAGGCGGTGCGGTAGCGCCGCACCCGCGTCTCCATGTCGAGCAGACGCTCGCGCCGCGCCTCTTCGTGGATCGAAACCAGGGTCTCGGCCGCAGGGCGGCGAGGCGGCCGCACCCGCTCGGGCCGCCAATTGAGGGTTTGTGCCGGAGAGCTCACCCCTGCCCATCGGCGCCACCAGCACCGCGGCTTAAGAACTGCACGACGCTACTCAGTGTTTCCGATCCGATTCGTCAGTTGACGAGCTGGAGGTCCTTCGGGAGGCCGCTGAGATTGCGGTGGCCGTCCTCGGTGACGACGACCAGATCCTCGATCCTCACGCCGAACTCGCCCGGCACGTAGACGCCAGGCTCGACGGTGACGACTTCGCCGGGCGCGAGCACGTCGTCGGAGCGCTGCGAGAGCCGCGGCCCCTCGTGCACCTCGAGCCCGACCCCGTGGCCGAGCGCGTGGCCGAAGCGTTCGCCGTGGCCAGCGTCCTCGATGACCTTGCGGGCAACTGTGTCGATCGCCTCGCCGTTGGCACCGGGAGCGATCGCATCGAGCGCCGCCTGCTGTGCCTCGCGCACGACCTCGTAGACGGCGCGGGCATTCTCCCCCGGGTCGCCGGTGGAGTAGGTGCGGGTTCCGTCGGAGCAGTAGCCATCGAGCTTTGCGCCCATGTCGAAGACGACCAGCTCGCCGCGGCCAATCTCACGCTCGCCGGGCTCGGCGTGCGGCAGGGCACCGTTGGGACCGGCGGCGACGATTGCCGGGAACGAGGGATCGGCACCGAGCTCGCGGATCCGCGCTTCGGCGGCGCGAGCGACGTCGCGCTCGCGGCGTCCAGCAAGTCCCTGTTCGAGGCTCCAGCCCCAGACCTCGTCGGCCAGCTCGGAGGCGGCCGCGATCGCCCGCAGCTCCTCCTCGTCCTTGACCCGGCGCAGGCGCTCGACCGTGCCGCCCGCGGCAACCAGCTCGATCCCCTCCGCCAGTTTCTCTTTCAGTTTCTCCAGGCTGCGGACCGGCATCTTGTCGTCTTCGAAGCCGACCTTGCCAGCGAGATGCTTGGCGATGCCGCCCAGCCAGTCGTTGCTAAGGGTGATCGCTTCCCAGCCGCTCACTTCACTCGCGGCGCGCTCGGTGTAGCGAAAGTCAGTGAAGAAGCGGCGAATTCCCGGCCCGCATACGCAGGCTCCGTTCGAGCCGGTGAAGCCGGTCAGGTAGCGGACGCTCGTCAGGTCGGTGACCAGCATCCGGTCCAGCTCGCGCTCGGCCAGCAGCTTCTCCAGGCGGTCGCCGCGGCCGCGCATCAGGCGCTGGCGCCGAGCTCGCGGGCGAGCAGCTCCAGTGCCTCGCGATAGCCGTCCGGGCCCTTGCCGGAGATCTTCGCCAGCACCAGCCCGTCGAAGACCGACAGGCGCCGCCACTCGTCGCGGTTCTCGACATCGGAGAGGTGGACCTCGATCGCCGGTAGCCGGGCGACGTCGAGCGCGTCGGCGATCGCGCGGCTGTAGTGGCTCCAGGCACCGGCGTTGACGATCGAGGAGTCGGCGAGGTCCGGCAGCCGGTGCAGGTACTCGACGAACTCACCCTCGTGATTGGTCTGGAAGAAGATCGCTTCCAGGCCGAGCTCGCGGGACCAACCGCCGATCCTCTGCTCGAGCTGGGCCAGCGAGAGCCCGCCGTAGACCTCTGGATCGCGGCGGTCGAGGATGTCGAAGTTGACCCCGTGCAGAACGGCGACGCGGTTGCGGGTGGTGGTCATCTGTAGAGCTCCGACACGGCTGCCTCGACCCTAGCGCGGTCGACCAGCTGTCCTACCCGAGGCTCACCTGGCTCGGAGAGAAGGACGAAGCCGACACCGGCGGCGGTCCGCTTCTTGTCGCGCTGGAGGGCGTCGAGCACCGCCTCGATCGAGATCTCCGGGTCGAGGCGAACCGGCAGCTGATGCTGGTTGAGCGAGCGCTCGACCTCGGTCCGCAGCTCCTCGGCTTCGGAGAGGCGCAGCGTCGCGAGCAGGCCGAGCCCGATCGCCTCGCCGTGGCGGAAGCGCCTGTATTCCGTCGCCGCCTCGATCGCGTGGCCGACGGTGTGGCCGAGGTTGAGCATGTGGCGGAGGCCGCCGTCGCGCTCGTCGGCGGCGACGACCTCGCACTTGAAGCGGGCGCAGGCGAAAACGACGTCGTCGAGCTCGGCCGCGTCGAGGTCCTCGATGATCCGCACCCGCTCCCAGAGCGAACCGCCGGCCAGCAGCCCGGTCTTCAGCACCTCGACGAAACCGGCGGCAAGCTCCTCGCGCGGGAGCGTCTCCAGCGTCGCCGTGTCGGCGATCACCGCGGCTGGGAGCTGGTAGGCCCCGGCGTAGTTCTTGCCCTCCGGCAGGTCGACGCCGGTCTTGCCGCCGTAAGCGGAATCGACCTGGGCGACGAGCGTGGTCGGCACCTGCACGACCGGCACCCCGCGCTGGTAGAGGTGAGCGCAGAGACCGGCGAGATCGCCGACGACGCCGCCGCCGAGCGCGGCGACGTGGTCTTCGCGGGTGAGGTCCGCCCGCGCCATCTCTCGCAGCACGTCCTCCGCCACTGACATCGTCTTCGAGCTCTCGCCCGGGACGATCTCGGCACTGCCGGCGAGCTCACCGATGCGGGCGCCATAGGTCGCGCCAACGCTGGAGTCGGAAATCAAGAAACGCCGGCCCTCCAGCGGCCACCAGCCAGCTTCGAGCAGACCTTGTCCCACCAGCACCGGGTACTCGCCAGACGCGCTGGCAGCCCAGAGCAGCCTGCTTCCCGACGGCAGCTCGGCCAGGGCGAGGACGGCCGGCAGGGCCCGCGCGACGATTCCCCTGTCGCCCACCGGCACGATCGCGTCGGCCAGCTCCTCGTAGAGCGGTTCGCGCGTCGCCAGCAGCTGCTCGACGTCCTCGGCGCTAGTCGCCAGCGGGCGGTCGCTGCGGGCGATCCGGCGCCAGGCCTCCCGGGCGTCGACCTGCAGCCAGACGACGATATGGCGGCCGAGTGCGGCCCGGACCCGCTCGCTGAGCACGCTGCCGCCGCCGAGCGCAATCGCGCCACCGTCGACGCCCTCGAGCAGCGAGCCGACAACCTCGGCCTCGCGCTCACGGAAGCCCTCCTCACCGTGGCGCTCGAAAGCCTCCTTGATCGGCATCTCGAGCGCGAGCTCCATCAGGTCGTCGATCTCGGTCGTCTCCAGACCGGCCTCGCGCGCGGCCGCGAGCGCGGTGCTCTTGCCCGCCCCCATGAACCCGATGAAGACCAATGCCGGTCTCACCGGCTCAGCCCCTGAAGTCGATGCGCTGCTTGTAGGCAGCGACGGCGGCGAGGACGTCGTCGATGTGGTCGCCACCGAACTTCTCGCGGTAGCAGCGGGCCAGGGTCAGCGCCACCATCGCCTCGGCGACGACGGCGGCGGCGGGGACGACGGTGGAGTCGGTGCGCTCGCGCAGCGCCTGCGCCGGCTGCTTGGTCTCGGTGTCGACCGAGCGCAGCGGCTTGGTCAGGGTCGAGATCGGCTTGATCGCGGCCCGCACCGAGAGCGGCTGGCCATTGGTCATCCCGCCCTCGAGGCCGCCGGCGTGGTTGGTTTCGCGGAAGTAGCCGTCCTTCTCGGACCAGAAGATCTCATCGTGGGCCTCGGAGCCGGGGCGCCCGGCGACGTCCCAGGCCTCGCCGATCGAGACCCCCTTGACGGACTGGATCGAGGCGACGGCGCCGGCCAGGCGTCCGTCGAGGCGGTCTTCCCAGGAGATGTGGGAGCCGAGTCCGGGGACGAGGCCGAAGACGCGCACCTCGAAGGTGCCGCCGAGACTCTCGTTGGCCTTGCGCAGGCGGTTGATCTCCCCGACCATCGCCTTGCTTGCCTCGGGGTCGAGGCAGCGCACCGGGTCGTCGTCGATGGCGGCGAAGTCGGCTGGCGTCAGGTCCTCGCGCTCGCTGGCTTTGACCGAGGCGATCTGGGTGACGTGGCTGTGGACGCTCACTCCCAGCGCGGTGAGGAAGCCGCGGGCGATCGTGCCGGCAGCGACGCGGGCGGCGGTCTCGCGGGCGCTGGCGCGCTCGAGCACGTTGCGGATGTCGGTGTGGCCGTACTTCTGGGCGCCGACCAGGTCAGCGTGGCCCGGGCGCGGCAGGTGCACCTCTTCGGGCTCGAACCCCTCGACCGGCCAGGGGTTCATCCGCTCCTCCCAGTTGGCGTAGTCGCGGTTGGCGACGAGCACGGCGATCGGGCTGCCGAGCGTGCGACCGTGGCGCACCCCGGAGCGGATCTCGGCGGTGTCGGTCTCGATCCGCATGCGCCCGCCGCGGCCGTGGCCGAGCTGGCGCCGCGCCATGTCGCTGTCAAGCGCCTCGCGGTCGAGTTCGAGCCCGGCCGGCATGCCCTCGACGATCGCCACGAGCCCCGGCCCGTGCGACTCCCCCGCGGTGGTGAAACGGAACGTCGTCATCGGCCGTCAAGGCTATAGGCGGCGGCGCGCATGACATCGAGCGGGGGCTCGCGGCCGGTCCAGATCTGCAGCGAGAGCGCGCCCTGCTGGACGAGGATCTCGATCCCATCGACGACCTTGGCCCCCGTGGCCGCGGCAGCCTGCAGGAGCGTGCTCGGCCCCGCGCCGTAGACCATGTCGGCAACCACCACCCGCTCGCCGAACGCGCCCCGTCGCAGTGGCAGCTCGTCGAAGGGGTCCTCGCCGTGCAGGCCAACCGCGGTGGTGTTGACGATCAGCTGGTAGTCGTCCTGGTCGAACTGGGTTACGGCGCCGCCCCCTTTGACCTGGATCCGGACTCCCGGCAACTCGATATCGACTTGCTGAGCTCGGGCGCTGGTGCGATTCCAGATGTCGACGACGGCGCCTTCGGTCCGCAGCGCCCAGACCGCCGCCCGCGCCGCCCCTCCTGCTCCCAGGACGAGGGCGCGAGCGCCTCGAGGCAAGCCCGGCAACGCCGCGATCAGACCGCCGGCATCGGTGTTGTGCGCCTGGATCTGTCCGTCGACGAAGACGAGCGTGTTGGCGGCGCCGATCTCCCTCGCCATCTCGGTTGCGACGTCGGCGCAAGCGAGGGCCTCCTGCTTGTGGGGAACGGTGACGTTGGCGCCGGCGAAGCCTTCGGCGGCCATCGCCCGCACCCGCGCTTCAAAGTCCTCCGGGGCGACGTCGATCGCCTCGTAGGTCCACTCCCCGCCCAGGCCGAGGGCCGTCAGCGCAGCCGTGTGCATCGCCGGCGACCGCGAGTGGGCGACGGGGTGGCCGAGGACCGCCAGCCGGGGCATCCCTATTCCCCGCAGGTGTCGGGCTCGTTGCCGCCGGCGGCTTCGCGGGCGGCGTTGTACCTGGCGACGTCGGCTTCGAATTCGGCGTTGTTCTTGGAGAAGGCGAGCTTGCCGCAGGTCCCTGGTTCGTTCACGTAGTAGAGGTAGTCGGTTTTCGCCGGGTGCGCGGCGGCCTCGATCGCGTCGATCCCAGGGCTGTTGATCGGCCCCGGCGGCAGGCCGGAGTTGAGGCGGGTGTTGTACGGGGAGTCGACCGCCAGCTCGGATTCGGTCAGCGGCTGCGTGTAGTTGCCGGTGGCGAAACGAATCGTCGCATCGATCCCCAGCGGCATCCCTTCGTGCAGGCGGTTGTAGACGACGGCGGCGACCTGCTTGCGCTGGCTCGGAATCCCAGCCTCGTCCTCGATCAGCGAAGCGATGATGAGCACGTCGTAGGTGGTCAGGTTTTTCGAGCGGGCGTAGCCCATGTCGACGCCCTTGATCCGCCCCTTGAAGTCATCGAGCTGCAACTGGACCAGGTCGGCGGCGGGGGCCCCCGGCTTCATTTCGAAGGTGTCGGGAAAGAGGAAGCCCTCGAGGTTCTTCGCGTCCTTGCCGCCGTATTTGGCCGGGTTGAGGTAGAGGGAGCGGATCGTCTCTTTGGTGTAGTCACCTTTGAGGCCGATTTCCTCGACCAGCTGCGCCGCCTGGGCGCGGCTGTAGCCCTCGGGGATCGTGACCGTGATCGTGCGTTTGATTGGCGGCTGGGAGAGGGCATCGATGGCGGCGCCGTAGGACATCCCCTCGGCCAGGGTGAAGCGGCCCGGGTAGAGCTCCGAGCGCTTGCCGGCGAGGGTGACACGAACCTGGAACAGGGTCGAGCTGTCGATCACGCCTTTTTCGCCCAACAGGTCACCGACTTCGCTGACGCTCGACCCCTTCGGGATCGTCACGGCGACCCGACCCGAGCCGTCGCCGTGGAAAGGCTGAAAGAGCGCGAAGAGGAACCAGAGGACGAAGAGCGCGGCGATCGTGGCGAAGATCAAGAACGGGTGACGCCGCAACCGCCCCAGCACGCCCGGAGCTCGAGGAGCGGGCGGGCGCCCATTGCTACTGACCGCCTCGAGCTCGGGCTCCGGCTCCTCCCAAAACTCCTGCTCGGGAGCACGCGAGGGTGAATCGGCCTCTACAGACGGCTCGTGAGGGGAGTCCGGGGCTGACTCGACGGAGCCTCCCCGCAGTTG